>NZ_JAYJLF010000001.1:0-409639 GCF_036903175.1 Winogradskyella sp. ECml5-4
TTCAATGCTAAAATAAAAGCGTTCAGGGCACAGTTTAGAGGGGTCAAGAATGTGGAATTCTTTCTGTTTAGATTAACTACAATCTTTGCTTAAACACAACTTTTGATCTTGATCCAAAAATATACCGTTTTTTAATATTTATTTCAGCTCTGTCACCATTTTTTATAAAATCAAAAAAATTACCACTGTGAGGTATTTCTACTCATTTTACACTTATTACTTTCAAATAAAACAATACAATCAGGTCTGCATAACTTTATAAAACGACAATAGCGTACTAAAACGCACCTTATTCAAAACATAAAAAGTATAAAAAGCGCCATAAAGTTCATAAGAAGATGTTGTGCGCAATGTGAACTCTAAAATACCTGTTATTGGGTATTTAATACCAACTGAAACTATTCATGTACCAAACCAAGATTTATCTGAAACGAATGAGATAAAAAGATTGAAACCTATTCGGACAAACCCAACAACAAAGAATAAAAGCATGAACATTCTAGAAACCATAATTTTATTTTAAGCCTTCCTTACATCGAGAAGGCTTTTTTTATGCAAAAAAATAGCACACTTGGACATCATATTTATTTCAAATCAAAATACTGATTAACAGCGATTTATAACCGTGTCAGTTCTATTGAATTTAGATTAAGAAATAGAATATTAATATACAAACGCTGCATAACAAGTAATTTAGATTCAGCAAATCATTTTTGCCATAATAAAACTATGAACGAATTAAACAAATACAGCAAGACCGTCACTCAAGATCCAACACAACCTGCAGCTCAAGCTATGCTACATGCCATTGGATTAACAAAAGAAGATTTTTTTAAACCTATTGTTGGTATTGCAAGTACAGGTTACGAGGGCAATCCGTGTAACATGCACCTTAACGACTTAGCCAAATTGGTAAAAGAAGGCACAAAAAACGAAGACATCGTTGGATTAATTTTCAATACCATTGGAGTAAGTGATGGCATTTCCATGGGAACGCCAGGCATGCGCTACTCACTTCCATCGCGAGACATTATTGCAGATTCTATGGAAACCGTAGTCCAAGCCATGAGCTACGACGGCTTAGTAACTGTAGTCGGTTGTGACAAGAACATGCCTGGCGCTTTAATGGCTATGATTCGATTAAACAGACCAAGTATTTTAGTCTATGGTGGCACTATTGATTCGGGTTGTCATAACGGCAAAAAACTAGATGTTGTTTCTGCTTTTGAAGCTTGGGGAAGTAAAGTGGCTGGTACAATGAATGAATCAGAATACCAAAATATTGTTGAAAAAGCCTGTCCAGGAGCTGGCGCATGTGGTGGTATGTATACCGCAAACACCATGGCTTCTGCAATTGAAGCTTTGGGAATGACATTACCGTTTAATTCTTCAAACCCAGCACTAAGTGATGCCAAACAAAACGAATCCATAAAAGCTGGAGAAGCCTTACGTTTATTATTAGAAAAAGATATTAAACCTTCAGATATTATTACAAGAAAGTCACTCGAAAATGCCGTAAGACTTGTAACAATCTTAGGAGGATCAACCAATGCCGTCCTACACTTTTTAGCAATAGCAAGAGCTGCTCAAATAGATTTTACACTTAAAGATTTTCAAGATATTAGTGATAACACGCCATTCTTAGCAGATTTAAAACCTAGCGGAAAATATTTAATGGAAGATGTGCATGCTGTTGGAGGTATTCCAGCTGTATTAAAATACCTTTTAAAGAAAGGCATGATTCACGGTGATTGTTTAACCGTTACAGGAAAAACAATTGCAGAAAACTTATTAGATGTTCCTGACCTTAAAGCAGGGCAAGATGTTATTAAACCTATTGAAGAACCTATAAAAATCTCTGGACATTTAAGAATGCTTTATGGCAATTTAGCAACCGAAGGCAGTGTGGCTAAAATTACAGGAAAAGAAGGCTTATGCTTTAGAGGAAAGGCCAAAGTTTTTGAAGGAGAATATGCCGCTAATGATGGTATTAGAGATGGCAAAGTTGAAAAAGGAGATGTTGTTGTCATTAGATATGAAGGGCCAAAAGGCGGGCCAGGAATGCCCGAAATGCTAAAACCTACCGCTGCTATTATGGGAGCTGGTTTAGGTAAGGATGTTGCTTTAATTACAGATGGTCGTTTCTCTGGTGGAACTCATGGTTTTGTGGTAGGTCATATTACACCTGAAGCACAAGAAGGAGGCACAATCGCCGTCGTAAAAGATGGAGACATTATTACTATTGATGCTGAAACCAATTCCATATCATTAGAAGTTTCTGAAGTCGAGCTTCAGAAAAGACGCCAACAATGGAAAGCACCAGAATTAAAATTTGAACGTGGTGTCCTCTATAAATATGCCAAAACAGTATCGTCAGCATCTAAAGGATGTGTGACTGACGAGTTTTAACTAATTTCTTAAAAAAGGAATCTCTAAGTCGGAAAAGCAAAAAGCCAATCCATAAAAAAAGAGAACGATAATATAAGTATTGAATAACCAATCTATGCTTCCTTCGAGACGTACAGATTTTAAAATGAGATTCCCATTGTCGTGGGAAGTAAAAACATGAAAGAAACTCAAACCGTACAAAACAACACCAAAAACACTGAAGCTACAGAACGTATTTCTGGAAGTGAAGCCATTATAAAATGCCTATTAGCCGAAGGTGTTGATATTCTTTACGGATATCCTGGAGGTGCCATTATGCCTGTTTATGATGAACTATATAAGTATCAAGACAAAATCCATCATGTTTTAACGCGTCATGAACAAGGCGCAACACACTCAGCACAAGGTTATGCTCGTATTTCAGGTAAAGTTGGTGTCTGCATGGCAACGTCTGGCCCTGGAGCCACCAATTTAATTACAGGTATTGCTGATGCCCAAATCGATTCGACACCAATGGTTTGCATCACTGGCCAAGTCGGTTCGCATTTATTAGGAAGCGATGCGTTTCAGGAAACTGATATTGTTGGAATTTCAACTCCTGTAACCAAATGGAATTGTCAGGTTACTAAAGCCTCTCAAATCCCAGAAGCTATTGCTAAAGCATTTTATATTGCTAGAAGCGGACGACCAGGACCGGTTTTAATAGATGTCACTAAAGATGCTCAATTTGAAGAATTTGACTTTAAATATAAAAAATGTAAAGGCGTAAGAAGCTACAAACCTTTACCAGACACTGATAAAAACACACTAAAAGCAGCTGCCGAACTTATTAATAATGCAAAAAAACCATTAGTCGTTTGGGGACAAGGAGTCATTTTAGGTAAAGCGGAACAAGAGTTTAAAGCTGTTATCGAAAAAGCAGGAATCCCTTCAGCTTGGACAATTTTGGGTGCTTCTGCCATCCCAACTTCGCATCCATTAAATGTTGGTATGGTTGGCATGCATGGAAATTATGCTCCAAATGTATTAACAAACGAATGTGATCTTTTAATCGCGATTGGCATGCGATTCGATGATCGTGTTACCGGAAATTTAGAAACATATGCAAAACAGGCAAAAATCATTCATTTTGATATTGATCCTGCCGAAATAGATAAAAACGTAAAAACAGATGTTGCCGTTCTTGGAGATGCAAAAGCAAGTTTAGAAGCTTTACTACCCTTGTTAAATGCCAATTCTCATATCGAATGGCATCAAAAATTCAAAGATTTATATAACATTGAATTCGAAAAAGTCATTAAAAATGATTTACACCCAACCAAAGAAGGCCTAACCATGGGAGAAGTGTTGAAAGAAATCAACATTCAAACCAAAGGAGATGCTGCTATTGTAAGTGATGTTGGTCAGCACCAAATGATTGCTTGTCGTTATGCCGAATTCAATAAAAGCAAAAGCAATATTACATCAGGTGGTTTAGGGACTATGGGATTTGCATTACCAGCAGCCATAGGTGCAAAAATGGCAGCACCAGACCGAGAAGTCATAATGATTGCAGGAGATGGTGGTTACCAAATGACGATTCAAGAGTTAGGTACTATTTTTCAACAAAAAGTACCCGTTAAAATCGTGGTATTAAATAACGAATTCCTAGGCATGGTTCGCCAATGGCAACAGTTATTTTTTGACAAACGTTATGCATCAACAGAAATGACAAACCCCGATTTTGTAGCCATTGCAAAAGGCTATTCTATTGAAGCTAAAAAAGTAACCGAAAGAAAAGATTTAAAAGCAGCTGTAAAAGAAATGATTGACTGTGAAGGGCCTTATTTCTTAGAAGTCCGAGTGGAAAAGGAAGGTAATGTCTTCCCAATGATTCCAACAGGCGCAAGTGTTTCAGATATAAGACTAGACTAACTATGGAAAACGAAATAAAACAATTTACCGTTTCTATATATACGGAAAACAACATCGGATTATTAAACAGAATTTCTGCAATATTCCAAAGAAGACACATCAATATTGAAAGTTTAAACACTTCGCCATCTGAAATTGAAGGAGTCTCTAGATTTACGATTGTCGTCAATATTACAGAATCTCAAATGAAAAAGATTCAAGGCCAAATTGAAAAGCAAGTCGAAGTCATAAAAGCCTATTATCATACTGAAGAAGAAATCATTTATCAGCAATCGTGCATCTTTAAAATGAAATCTAATTTATTGTTTGATGAACGTCAAATTCAGAATATCATTAAAGAAAGCAATGCTAGAATTGTCACTGTAAATCGCGATTTCTTCGTTATAGAAAAATCAGGTAGAAAAGAAGAAATCGATTTATTACATAGAGAATTAAGTGTCTTTGGCATTATGCAGTTTACACGCTCAGGTCGTATTGCTGTAACCAAAGACGAAATGAAAATATCAACAATGCTATTAGCATTAGAACATTAAAATACAAGAAAAAATGTCAAATTACTTTAACACATTACCATTAAGAGAACAATTAGGTCAATTAGGAAAATGTCGTTTTATGGACGCTTCAGAATTTGAAGATGGCGTCAACGCATTAAAAGGAAAGAAAATCGTTATTGTGGGTTGTGGAGCGCAAGGCCTTAATCAAGGTTTAAATATGCGCGATTCTGGATTAGATATTTCATACACGCTTCGTCAAGTTGCCATTGACCAACAACGCGATTCTTATAAAAATGCAACGTCTAATGGATTTACAGTAGGCACTTATGAGGAATTAATTCCTACAGCCGATTTAGTTTTAAACTTAACTCCAGACAAACAACATACCAATGTCGTAAAAGCCATAATGCCTTTAATGAAGAAAGGAGCGACGTTAAGCTACTCTCATGGTTTCAATATTGTTGAAGAAGGCACTAAAATCCGAGAGGATTTAACCGTAATTATGGTGGCACCAAAATGTCCTGGAACCGAAGTAAGAGAAGAATATAAACGTGGATTTGGAGTCCCAACATTAATTGCTGTACACCCTGAAAATGACCCAGAAGGTAAAGGTTGGGCGCAAGCAAAAGCATATGCCGCTGCAACTGGAGGACATCGTGCTGGTGTTTTAGAATCCTCTTTTATTGCTGAAGTAAAATCAGATTTAATGGGAGAACAAACCATATTGTGTGGTCTGTTACAAACCGGAGCTATTTTATCTTTTGATAAGATGGTTGAAGAAGGTATTGAACCTGGTTATGCTGCTAAACTAATTCAGTTTGGCTGGGAAACCATTACAGAAGCCTTAAAACATGGAGGTATTACCAACATGATGGATCGTTTATCTAATCCTTCAAAAATAAAAGCCCACAACTTATCAGAAGAATTAAAAGTGATTATGCGTCCATTATTCGAAAAGCATATGGACGACATTATCTCAGGTCACTTCTCTCAAACCATGATGGAAGATTGGGCTAATGACGATATTAATTTATTAACCTGGAGAGCCGAAACTGGTGAAACTGCTTTTGAAAAAACAAAATTGACTTCAGATCATATTACAGAGCAAGAATATTTTGACCATGGAGTATTATTAGTCGCTTTTGTAAAATCTGGTGTAGAACTCGCTTTCGAAACCATGGTAAGTGCAGGTATTATTGAAGACTCAGCTTATTATGAATCGCTTCACGAGTTACCATTAATAGCTAACACTATCGCAAGAAAAAAATTATTTGAAATGAATCGCGTCATTTCTGACACGGCAGAATATGGCTGTTATTTATTTGATCATGCTTGCAAGCCCTTATTAACGGATTTCATGAAAACAGTAGATACATCTATCATTGGAAAATCATTCTCAAAAACAACAGGAGTTGACAATATAGAATTAATTGCTGTTAATGACGCGATTAGAAATCACCCTATCGAAGCTGTTGGTCAACGTTTGCGTGCAGCAATGACTGCTATGAAAGTGATTAAAACTGAAGATGTAAAAGCATCTGTTTTAGCGTAACAAAAATTATCCTGCAAGGTTTCAAAAACCTTGTAGGTTTAAAGATAAAAAAAACTCTGTTTACTGCGAAAATTAAAACTTCGTAGAACATTAACTTTAAGATTTAATGAAAGTAGGTCATTCTCAAGAGATTTCTGCTTTCGCAGGAATATGGAAACCAAAACCACATACAGACCAACATTAAAAGCTATTGAAGCTGCAGCAGAAAAATTACAAGGCATTGCATCCGTAACACCTTTAATTAAAAATGCACGATATTCTAAAGATTTTGATGCTAATATTTATTTTAAAAGAGAGGACTTACAAGTTGTGCGTTCTTACAAAATTCGTGGTGCTTATAATAAAATAGCCTCATTGAGTCCATCTCAAATTGAAAATGAAATTGTGTGCGCAAGCGCAGGAAATCATGCGCAAGGTGTTGCCATTTCATGTAAACTTTTAAAAATAAAAGGCACTATTTTTATGCCCTCGCCTACTCCCAATCAAAAGATTGAACAGGTAAAAATGTTTGGGGAAGAGTTTGTTGACGTTGTTTTAGTTGGAGATACGTTTGATGATGCTTACCACGCAGCAATGCAACAAAGTAAGGAACTCAATAAAACCTTTGTACACCCTTTTAATGACGAAAAAGTTATTGAAGGCCAAGCAACCGTAGGCTTAGAGATTATAGACCAAGCCAAAACACATCCCATTCATTATGTTTTTGTGCCAGTAGGTGGTGGTGGACTTGCCGCAGGATTATCCTCTGTTTTTAAGATCTTATCTCCTCAAACTAAAATTATTAGCGTGGAGCCGAAAGGAGCACCAGCAATGCTCACCTCTATTAGAGCTAACCGAAATACAGAATTAAGTACCATCGATAGTTTTGTAGATGGTGCTGCTGTTAAACGTGTTGGAGATTTAAGTTTTGCTATTTGTAAAGAAACACTGCATCGTGTCGTTACAGTAGACGAAGGCAAAATTTGCCAAACGATTTTAGACTTATATAATAAAGATGCTATTGTAGTTGAACCTGCAGGAGCTTTGAGTCTTTGTGCCTTAGACCAATTTTCTGAAGAAATCAAAGGTAAAAACGTGGTTTGTGTGATTAGCGGAAGCAATAACGATATCACGCGAATGGCAGAAATAAAAGAACGTGCGCTTCTTTATGCCAATCTTAAACATTACTTTATCATCAAGTTTCCACAACGCGCAGGAGCTCTACGTGATTTTGTAGTTGATATTTTAGGACCTACAGATGATATTACACATTTTGAATATACTAAAAAAGTCAATCGCGAAAATGATGTCGCAGTCGTTGGTTTACAGTTAAAATCACCAGAGGATTTAGAACCTTTAATTACCAAAATGAAGCTTAATAACCTCTATGGAGATTACCTAAATGATAAACCCGATTTATTTCAGTTTTTAGTATAGCTTAACATAACCATAACCACACAAGAGATGCGATTTAGTATCTTTATTACTTACAATTAACAGTTCAAAACAAGTTATTATGACTTCAGCATTTGTGAATATTCCAGAACAGTTTCAAATTAAAAATTTAGTCGAACAAAACACCTATTTAGTAGACGGCGCACTGATACCTTGGCGCGGAGAAACTTCTAAAGTATATTCTACAATTTCTTCCACTGAAGATTATAAACCCACATTACTTGGAACTATTCCAACTTTAGGAAAAAAAGAAGCTATAAAAGCATTAGATGCTGCTGTTTCAGCATACAATAAAGGACAAGGTTTATGGCCAACAATGAAAGTTGTAGACCGTATTGCTTGCATGGAAAAGTTTGTAGAACAGATGAAGACGAAACGTGAGGAAGTCGTCAAATTACTAATGTGGGAAATTGGAAAAACCCTACCTGATTCTGAAAAGGAATTTGATAGAACCGTTGAATACATTTACGATACCATTGAAGATTACAAACAAATGGATCGTGATAGCGCTAAATTTGTAAAAAGCTCTGGTGTTAATGCTCACATTAGAAGAGGACCTTTAGGTGTCGTTTTGTGTCTAGGCCCTTATAACTACCCTTTAAATGAAACTTTTGCGTTGTTGATTCCGGCATTAATCATGGGTAATACAGCCATTTTTAAACCTGCAAAACATGGAGTTTTATTAATTACACCTTTATTGGAAGCTTTTAGAGATAGTTTTCCAAAAGGAGCTGTAAACATTATCTACGGAAGAGGAAGAACCGTAGCGGCTCCAATTATGCAATCTGGTAAAGTGGATGTTTTAGCTTTAATCGGGAATAGTAAATCCGCAAATGCGTTACAAAACCAACATCCAAAAAGTAACAGGTTACGTTTAGTTTTAGGTCTTGAAGCTAAAAACCCTGCTATTGTGTTGCCAGACGCTGATTTAGATTTAGCCATTGATGAATGTATTGCAGGAACTACTTCTTTTAATGGTCAACGTTGTACGGCTTTGAAAGTTCTATATGTACATGAAAATATCATAGAAGAATTTAACAAGCGTTTTTCAGCTAAAGTCGATGCGCTTAAATTCGGAAACCCATGGGAAGATGGAGCAAAACTAACTCCGTTACCAGAACCCGATAAACCAATATATATTCAAGATTTAATTGACGATGCCATTGAAAAAGGAGCCAACATCATTAATAAGAAAGGTGGAAACACCACAGAAAACTATATTTTTCCAGCAGTTTTATATCCAGTAACTAAGGATATGCGCGTCTTTCAAGAAGAACAATTCGGACCAGTTATTCCAATAGTTCCATTTAATGACATCGAAGAACCATTGGATGATATGGCAGCATCGAATTACGGACAACAAGTGAGTTTATTTGGAAACGACGTTAAAACCTTAGCGCCATTAATTGATACTCTTGTGAATTTAGTTTGCCGTGTGAATCTAAATAGTTCTTGTCAACGTGGACCAGATGTATATCCATTTACTGGACGAAAAGATTCGGCTGTAGCAACATTAAGTGTACATGATGCCTTACGTTCATTTTCAATTAGAACCTTTGTAGCGTCAAAAGACAATAATTATAACAATGCTATTTTAAAAGATTTACTAGATTCTAGAGCCTCAAATTTTGTGAGCACAGATTATATCCTCTGACAAATAGCCGATTAGAATGAATTATTTAAAATTTTAGTCGCTTATATTATGAATTTCATAAAAAAATAGCAAAAGTGAACGCGTTGCGACGAATATTAAATATTAATTCTAAATTTACACTATGTTAAGTCAAAAAAATAGAATCGAAAGACCCACACGCTTGTTGTTAAACAGGCGACGTCGCTAATGGCATTACTTAAAACCATTTAGTTAATCTTTTATTTTTTTACATTGAACAATTTATCATATATATTTTCCGCTTTAGTACTTTCCTTTTCAAATCGAAATACTTTACGTTGTACCCATAATCGTCGCCCGTAAGGGTACACTTCCATTTATAGAACTTAGGTGAGTCCGGTTCTCCTTTCAGAAACAAAAATTAAGTCAATTTATAATTAAAAAATCAATTACAATGAAAATTGTTATTGCTGATAAATCACATAGCATATACGCAGAAATCATCTGCGATACTATTGCTGAAGCTGCTAAAGTTAGAGGTACTGGTATCGCAAAACGCCAACCAGCATACATCATTACCAAAATGAAAAATGGTAATGCTGTCATTGCATTAGAAGGTGATAAATTCGCTGGCTTTTGCTATATCGAAGCATGGAGCCACGGGAAATTCGTCGCTAATTCCGGCTTAATTGTTCATCCAGATTTTAGAAATATAGGTCTTGCTAAACAAATTAAGAAAGTCATTTTTGAACATTCTAGAACCAAATTTCCAGATGCAAAAGTTTTTAGTATTACCACAGGTTTAGCGGTTATGAAAATGAATAGCGAATTAGGTTACAAACCTGTGACGTTTTCAGAATTAACAGACGATCAATCCTTTTGGAAAGGCTGTCAAACATGTAAAAATTTCGATGTATTAACGAGAACAGAACAAAAAATGTGCTTATGCACAGGAATGTTATATGATCCTTCTAAAGCTGAAGCATCAAAACCTAAAACACGTCCGTATGATAAAAAAGTATGGACACGATTAAAATTGATAAAACAGAATATGTTTTTAATAAAAGACAAAAAAGATGAGTAAAAAATTAGTTATAGCATATAGTGGAGGCTTAGATACCTCTTACTGCGCAG
Source organism: Winogradskyella sp. ECml5-4 (assembly GCF_036903175.1). Taxonomy (NCBI): domain Bacteria; kingdom Pseudomonadati; phylum Bacteroidota; class Flavobacteriia; order Flavobacteriales; family Flavobacteriaceae; genus Winogradskyella; species Winogradskyella sp. ECml5-4. Next base: position 10,529 of record NZ_JAYJLF010000001.1, read on the forward strand.
TAAGTTTAAGTAAAGCAGGATATGATGTTCATGCGGTTAGTGTGAATACTGGCGGATTTACTCAAGAAGAAATTAAAACTATTGAAAGCAATGCCTATAAAATGGGTGTTTCAACATACAAGAATATTGATGCGGTTGCATCCTATTACGATAAAGTGATTAAGTATTTAATCTTCGGAAATGTTTTAAAAAATAACACTTACCCTTTATCTGTGAGCGCCGAACGTATTATTCAGGCCATTGAAATTGTACAATACGCCAAAAGTATAGATGCTAAATATATTGCACACGGTAGTACAGGCGCAGGAAATGACCAAGTGCGTTTTGATATGATTTTTCAAACCTTAGCACCAGAAATTGAAATCATTACACCAATTAGAGATGGCAAATTAACCAGACAGCAAGAAATTGACTACCTCATAGAAAATGGCATCGACATGTCTTGGAACAAAGCAAAATACTCAGTAAACAAAGGCCTTTGGGGAACGAGTGTTGGTGGAGAAGAAACGTTAACGTCTGAAAAACCATTACCAGAATCCGCTTACCCATCACAATTAAAACATACAGACCCAGAGAAAGTAGTACTTACATTTTCTGAAGGTGAATTAGTAGCTTTAAATGGTGTAGAAAATAATCCCGAAGTCAATATCGAAGTGCTGAACAACTTAGCATCTGCTTATGCTATTGGCAGAGATATTCATGTTGGCGATACGATTGTAGGTATCAAAGGTCGTGTTGGTTTTGAAGCTGCAGCTGCTTTAATTATTATAAAAGCCCATCACCTATTAGAGAAACACACCTTAACGAAATGGCAACTGCAACATAAAGATTATTTATCTAATTTCTATGGCATGCATTTACACGAAGGGCAATATTTAGACCCAGTAATGCGAGACATGGAAGCCTTTTTACAAAGTAGTCAAGACAAAGTTTCTGGTGATGTAACTGTAACGTTAAAACCTTACCACTTCACGCTAGATGGCATAAAATCTAAACACGATTTAATGAGTGCGAAGTTTGGAAGTTATGGTGAGGAAAATAAAGGTTGGACAGCAGATGAAGCCAAAGGATTTATTAAAATAGTTGGCAATCAAAACAAGATTTATCAGCAAGTAAACAACTAAATAAGACCTCACAGGTTTTCAAAACCTCGTAGGTCTCAAAATGTTAGCACAATGAAAAAATTAAATATAGGAATCATTGGAGGCGCTGGTTACACAGCTGGAGAATTAATACGATTATTGATTCATCACTCTAAAGTAGAAATCGATTTTATTTACAGCACTTCTAACGCAGGAAACAAAGTTAGTAAGGTGCATCAAGATTTGTTAGGCTCAACTGATTTGATGTTTTCAAATGAAATCAATACCAATGTTGATGTGCTTTTCTTGTGTTTAGGTCATGGCAATTCAAAAGCATTTTTAGAACAAAATACATTTTCTGAAGGCACTAAAATAATTGATTTAAGTAATGATTTCAGATTAACTAAAGACGACGTTTTCAATGCAAAAACCTTTATTTATGGTTTACCAGAATTACATAAAGAAGCGATTAAAAAAGCCGATTATATTGCTAATCCAGGTTGTTTTGCTACAGCAATTCAATTAGCAGTATTACCTTTAGCTAAAGCCGAAATTTTGCAAAACGATGTTCACATCAATGCTGTAACTGGTGCCACTGGTGCCGGAACTTCATTATCTGCGACAACACATTTCACTTGGCGAGATAATAATTTTTCACACTACAAAGCATTTACACATCAGCATTTAGGAGAAATAAATCAAACCGTAAATGCGCTACAATCAGATTTTAATTCTGAAATCATTTTTATGCCGAATCGCGGTGATTTTTCAAGAGGCATTTTTGCAACACTTTATACGAAATATGAAGGCAGTTTAGAAGACGCAAAACAATTGTATACGGAGTTTTATAAAGATGCTGCATTTACCTTTATTTCTGATGAAGACATTCATTTAAAACAAGTGGTTAACACCAATAAATGCATCCTTCATTTACATAAACACAACGATAAATTACTGGTTACAAGTATTATTGACAACCTATTAAAAGGTGCCTCTGGACAAGCGATTCAAAACATGAATTTAATGTATGGCTTTGAAGAAACTGAAGGATTACAATTAAAGGCAAATTATTTTTAATAAACACTATAGACCTGTAAGGTTTTTGAAACCTGACAGGTCTTAAAACATTAAACACATGAAAATAGCAATCATAGGAACAGGAAACTTAGGAAAGTCCATCGCAAAAGGGCTCATCACTAACAACGCCATAACGACTCTTTATTTAACCAAAAGAAATCTGGATGATATTCAAGATTTGGATGGCTATAAAAACGTCATATTAACAACCGACAATATTGAAGCAGTAAAGCAATCTGATATTTTAATATTTGCTATTCAGCCTAGACATTTCGAAAACATATTAAACGATGTTAAACCGTATTTAACAGAAAAACACGTTTTAATCTCAACGATTACAGGTTTTCTAATTCCTAAAATCGAAGGTATCGTTGGGACTGACCAATTTATCATCAGAGCCATGCCAAATACAGCTATTGCGGTTGGTAAATCTATGACTTGTATGTGTAGTAATGAAAAAGGTGCTAAACGTATTAAAATTGCCGAAGCTATTTTCGATAGATTAGGTCATACCTTAGCCATTCCAGAATCTCAAATGCAAGCAGCAACGGTGGTTTGCGCGAGTGGCATTGCCTTTTGGATGCGACTAATTAGAGCAACAACACAAGCTGCAATACAATTAGGTTTTGACGCTAAAGAAGCACAAGAATTAGCCATGTACACCAGTGAAGGAGCTGCCAATTTATTAATTACAAACGGCAATCATCCGGAAGAAGAAATTGATAGAGTAACCACACCTAAAGGTTGTACAATTCAAGGTTTAAATGAAATGGAACACAAAGGCTTAAGTTCATCTTTAATCCAAGGCATGGTCGCTTCTTTTAATAAAATCAATACCATTAAAGAAGAACAAATATGAGTTTATTTAATGTTTACCCACTGTTTGATATCACACCAATAAGCGCAAAAGACATTTACGTTTACGATGATAAAAATGTAGAATACTTAGACCTTTATGGTGGACATGCAGTAATTTCTATTGGTCATTCGCATCCAAAATATGTTTCGGCAATTTCTAATCAAGTTGAAAAATTAGGCTTCTATAGTAACGCAATTCAAAACCCATTACAAGTTGAATTAGCAGATAAGCTTGAAGCTGTATCTGGCTGTAAAGACTACCAATTATTTTTATGTAATTCTGGTGCTGAGGCTAATGAAAACGCTTTAAAATTAGCATCATTCCATAATGGTAAAAAGAAAGTTTTAGCCTTTAAAAATTCATTTCATGGTAGAACGTCAGCTGCTGTTGCCGCAAGCGACAATCCTATAATTGTTGCACCAATTAATGCGCAACAAAAAGTTGATTTTGTAGAATTAGGTGACTTAGACACGGTTGAAACCATTTTAAAACAAAACGAAACTTGCGCAGTCATCGTAGAATTCATCCAAGGTGTTGGTGGCTTGGACCAAAGTACAACGGAATTCTATAAAGGACTAGAACAACTTTGCAAACTATACAACACAGCATTTATTGCAGACGAGGTACAATCTGGATTTGGCAGAACTGGCGACTTTTTTGCTTTTCAAAAACACAATATTACACCTGATATTATTTCTATCGCCAAAGGCATGGGAAATGGTTTTCCAGTTGGAGGGATTTTAATCCATCCTTCAATTAAAGCTTCTTTTGGGTTATTAGGTACCACATTTGGCGGCAACCATTTGGCTTGTGCAGCGACCCTTTCGGTTTTAGAAGTTTTGGAAGAAGAACAATTAATGGAAAATGCTAAAAACATTTCAGAGTATTTTCAAGATAAAGCGAAATCATTACCACATTTAAAATCGATTAAAGGACGTGGATTAATGTTGGGGTTAGAGTTTGATTTTCCAATTTCAGAACTAAGAAAAAAATTAATTTTTAACCATCATATTTTTACAGGAAGTGCAAAGAACCCTAATTTAATTAGAATACTTCCGCCTTTAACGATTCAGAAAAAACACATTGATGTATTTTTTGAAGCCTTGGAAAATGAATTAAAAATATTAGATTATTAAAACCCCTCGACTGCGCTCGAGGAGACAAATTCACTGTCTGGTCGAGCGCAGTCGAGACCTATTAAAGATGAAAAACTACACCAAAATAAAAGACATTTCCAACCTTTCCGAAATCATAAAGGATGCCATTTTATTAAAAATGAATCCTTTTGAATTTGAAGACTTAGGAAAACACAAAACCTTAGTCATGCTATTTTTCAATTCGAGTTTAAGAACACGATTAAGCACTGAAAAAGCAGCAAAAAACCTAGGTATGGAAGTGATGATTTTAAACGTGAATGACGCTTGGAATTTAGAATTTGAGGATGGCACCATTATGAACGTTGACAAATCTGAACACATTAAAGAAGCAGCGCGTGTTATTTCTCAATATGCAGATATCATTGCTGTAAGAGCATTCCCAACGTTACAAGATAAAGCTAAGGACGAATCGGAATACATTCTCAATAACTTTAAAAAATATGCAACAGTACCCATTGTAAATATGGAAAGTGCTACTGCGCATCCTTTACAAGCATTGGCTGATGCTATTACCATTACCGAACTTGCAGAAAAAGTAAAACCAAAAGTCGTGTTGTCTTGGGCACCACATCCAAAAGCTTTACCGCAAGCAGTTGCAAATTCGTTTGTAGAAATGATGCAAGATTTAGAAGTAGATTTAACCATTACGCATCCTGAAGGCTACGAATTAAATGAAGTAATCACTAAAGACACATCAATAAATTACAACCAAGAAGACGCCTTAAAAGATGCTGATTTTGTCTATGTAAAAAACTGGAGTAGCTATAAAGACTATGGAAAAGTTAATAATCAAGATAAAAATTGGATGATGACAAAAGCCAAATTAGGTCACGCCAAATTCATGCATTGTTTACCTGTAAGACGAAATGTTGTGGTGGAAGATGCCGTTTTAGATAGTCAACAATCTGTGGTAATCAAGCAAGCGAATAATAGAACGTATGCTGCACAAATTGTATTGAAGCAGATTTTGGAAGCATTGTAATTCTAGACCTGTCAGGTTTTTAAAACCTGACAGGTCTAAAACAAAAAATACTCGCTTTCGCGAGCACGAGATGAAAACAATAAAAATCATAAAAATAGGGGGAAATATTATCGATAATGAAGACGCACTAGCCACCTTCATTAAAGATTTTTCAACTATTACAGGTCCTAAAGTCTTAGTTCATGGAGGCGGAAAATTAGCCACCAAGTTAGCAACACAAATGAATATTCCTGTAAAAATGACTGAAGGTAGACGCATTACTGATACAGATACTTTAGATATTATCACTATGGTTTACGCTGGAAAAATCAATAAAAATATAGTAGCGCAATTACAAGCTAATCAATGCAATGCTATTGGACTTTCTGGTGCAGATGGTAATACTATTATTTCAGAAAAAAGACCTGTTAAAACCATTGATTATGGCTTTGTTGGCGATGTAAAAAAAGTAAATACAGAGGTATTAAAGGTATTACTAAGTAACAATATCACACCTGTTTTTTGTGCTATAACTCATAATGAAAACGGACAATTACTAAATACAAATGCAGACACGATTGCTTCTGAATTAGCCATTGGCTTGTCGTCTATTTTCAACACCGAATTATATTATTGTTTTGAAAAAAATGGTGTTCTAGAAAGTGTAGAAGATGATGATTCTGTCATTGAAAACATCAACACAGAAAGTTATAAAGCATTAAAAGATAACCATATCATATTCGAAGGCATGTTACCGAAATTAGACAACTGTTTTCATGCTATAAATCAAAACGTTCAAAAAGTTTGTATTGGAAAATCAGACATGCTTCTCAATACTAACAACAAACATACAACCATCACAAAATGATAGAAAGCCTTACCACAGAAGCCATTGACTTGTTAAAACAACTCATAGAAACACAGTCATTCTCGTCAGAGGAAGACCACACCGCTTTGCTTATTGAAAATTGGTTTACATCGCATAACATACCATTTAAAAGAAACAATCATAACATTTGGACAACCAACAAATATTTTGATGAGAGCAAACCCACCTTATTATTAAACTCACATCACGATACCGTAAAACCAAACAACGGTTACACAAAAGACCCTTTTAAGGCGATTGTTGAAGATGGTAAATTATATGGTTTAGGAAGTAATGATGCTGGTGGATGCTTGGTCTCTTTAATAGCCACCTTCACGTATTTTTATAATAAGAAAAACCTCAACTACAATTTAGTCATTGTGGCTTCTGCAGAAGAAGAAAGCAGTGGACCAAAGGGCTTGAATAGCATGTTATCTATTATTCCTAAAATCGATGTCGCTATTGTTGGAGAACCAACACTAATGAATTTAGCCGTTGCTGAAAAAGGTTTAGTTGTTTTTGATGCGAAAGTAAAAGGAACCGCTAGCCATGCAGCACACCCCAATAATGACAATTCAATTTACAACAGTATTGCAGTTTTAAATTGGTTTAAAGATTATAAGTTTGAACGTAAATCACCAGTTTTAGGTGATGTAAAAATGACGGTCACCCAAATCAATGCTGGTAAGCAACACAATGCGGTTCCTGCAGAAGTTGATTTGGTCATCGATGTGCGTGTGAATGACAAATACTCAAATCAGGAAATTGCGGATATTTTAACCCAGAAATCACCTTGCTCAAGCATTACACCACGTAGCTTACGATTAAATTCGTCTTCTATTCCTATTAATCACGATTTGGTAAAAGCAGGCATTGAATTAGGTAGAGAAACTTATGGTTCGCCAACGCTTTCTGACCAATCGGTTTTAACTTGTCCGTCGTTAAAATTAGGACCTGGAGATAGCACACGTTCGCACACGGCTGATGAATTTATTTATCTAGCCGAAATTGAAGAAGGTGTTGATTTGTATATTAAATTGTTAGAGAAAGTATTATAAAAAGATAATAGACCTAGCAGGTTTTTTCAACCTAGCAGGTCTAAATTTATTAACTAAATAATGAAGGCAGAGATTACTGCCTTCGCAGGAATAAGTATGAAATTGTGGGACAAAGGCTATTCAATAGATAAAAAAATAGAATTATTTACCGTCGGCAACGATAGAGAAATCGATATGCATATTGCAAAATATGATGTAGAAGCTTCACGAGCGCATGCTGTGATGTTAGAATCCATCGGAATCATAACTTCAGAAGAGTTAGAACAATTAAAATCAGGATTAAATATTTTAGCAAAATCTATTGAAGATGGTACGTTTATCATTGAAGATTCATTTGAAGATGTACATTCTAAAATTGAACATGAACTCACCAAAACTTTAGGCGACGTCGGAAAGAAAATCCACACCGCACGTTCTAGAAACGACCAAGTTTTAGTAGCCCTTCAACTCTACTACAAAGAGAATCTTGAAATCATAAACAGTAAAACAAAAACGTTTTTCGATACGCTTTTAAATTTAGCCGAAACACATAAAACACAATTATTACCAGGCTATACACATTTACAAGTAGCCATGCCTTCCTCTTTTGGTTTATGGTTTTCTGCTTATGCTGAATTGTTGATTGATGATGTGTATGTACTGAATGCAGTTTCAAAAATTGCAGACCAAAATCCATTAGGTTCGGCTGCAGGTTACGGCAGTTCGTTTCCTATTGATAGAGATATAACCACTAAAGAATTAGGCTTTTCAACACTAAAATATAACGTGGTTGCTGCACAATTAAGTAGAGGAAAAAGCGAACGTGCTATCGCCAGTGCTTTAGGAGGCTTATGTAATACCATGGCACGTTTTGCCATGGATATTTGCTTGTATATGAGTCAGAATTTTGGGTTTATCACATTTCCAGATGAGTTAACTACAGGAAGCAGCATCATGCCACACAAAAAAAATCCTGATGTCTTTGAATTGATACGAGGTAAGTGTAATAAAATTCAGGCTTTACATTCTGAGATGTTGTTAATCACCAATAATTTACCAAGTGGTTACCATAGAGATTTTCAATTGTTGAAAGAAAACATCATCAATGCTTTTGAAGATGTAAAAGATATTTTGGACATCTTTAATTATTCCATTCAACAAATCATCGTAAAAGATATTGACCTCACTGATGAAAAATATCAATACTTATTCACCGTAGATAGTATTAATAATTTGGTCGTAGAAGGCATGAGTTTTAGAGAGGCCTATCAGAAAATTGGAGGCCAAGTACAAGCAGGAACGTATAAACCAGATTTAGGAAAAGAGCACTCACATATAGGTAGTATTCATAATCTATGTTTGGATGCTATAAGAGCTAAGTTTCCGGAGTAATGTTAAAAAAAACGAAAATGATTTTGAATAATTTCTTCAATTAGAAATTAATGTTACCTTTGATTCTCAAATAAGAAACAAATGACATTTAGTCAATTACATCATCATCATTTTCATACTTGCATTCAGGCGAGCAGGAATTGATATATGTAATTTAAAATATTTCAAAACCCGTCTGAATAAATTCAGACGGGTTTTTTAGTTCTACACGTTTGGTTTATTCAGATTTAAAAAACTAAAAATGAATAAATTAAAAATTGCTATTCAGAAAAGCGGAAGATTAAACCAAGACTCTCTAGAACTCTTAAAAGATTGTGGTATAAAAATAGACAACGGAAAAGATCAACTGAAAGTTTCAGCACGTAATTTCCCTTTAGAAGTCTTGTATTTGCGAAATTCAGATATCCCACAATATATTGAAGATGGTGTTGTAGATATCGCTATTATTGGTGAAAATATTCTAATTGAAAAACAGAAACAAGCGGAAGTCGTTGAAAAACTAGGCTTCGCCAAATGTAGAGTTTCACTAGCTGTTCCTAAGCGGATTGAAATCGATGAAGCCGCTTACTTCAATGGAAAAAAAATTGCAACCTCTTACCCTAACACACTTCAGACGTATTTAAAGAAAAACAATATAGAAGCCGACATTCATGTCATTTCTGGTTCTGTAGAAATCGCGCCAAATATTGGCTTAGCAGATGGTGTTTGTGATATCGTAAGTTCTGGAAGCACACTTTTTAAAAATGGTTTAAGGGAAACTCAAGTGATACTAAAATCCGAAGCCGTTTTAGCAAAAAATCGCAATCTTAATGCGGAAAAAGAAGCTATTCTAGAAAAGCTCATATTCAGAATCCAAGCGGTTTTAAGAGCAAAAAATTCGCGCTACGTCTTAATGAACGTACCAACTTCTAAGATTGATGAAGTCACTGCAATTCTTCCGGTTTTAAGAAGTCCAACAATACTACCTCTAGCACAAGAAGGTTGGAGTTCATTACACTCTGTAATTGAAGAAGAAAAATTTTGGAATAATATTGACGCCCTTAAAAACGCAGGAGCAGAAGGTATTTTAGTCGTTCCTATTGATAAAATGGTGCTATAATGAGAGTATATAAAAATCCAAACAAATCAGACTGGAATACGCTAGTAAAGCGTCCCATTTTAGAACAACAAGATCTTGATGATATTGTAATTGACATTCTAAAAGATGTTAAAAACAATAAGGATCAAGCCTTATTTAAATATGCTGAGAAATTTGACAAAACGAAATTAGACACTATTCAAATTGATGCTAACGAAATTGAAACTGCAAAAAATCAAATACCTCAAGATTTGAAAAATGCCATCAATTTAGCGAAACAGAATATTGAAACATTTCATAAAAGTCAAAAAGAAAAAGAACAAATCATTGAAACCACAAAAGGAGTTAAGTGCTGGAGACGATCTGTTGGAATTGAAAAAGTAGGCTTATACATTCCTGGAGGTTCCGCTCCCCTATTTTCAACAATCTTAATGCTTGGTATTCCGGCTCAATTAGCAGGTTGTAAAGAAATTATATTATGTTCTCCACCAAATAAGAAAGGCCATATAAATCCTGCCATTTTATATACCGCAAATCTTGTTGGTATTTCAAAAATATATAAAGTTGGTGGCGCACAAGCTATTGCTGCTATGGCTTATGGTACGGAATCTATTCCGCAAGTATATAAAATATTCGGCCCAGGAAATCAATTTGTGACTAAGGCAAAAGAATTGATTCAACAACAAGGAGTGGCTATAGATATGCCTGCTGGTCCTAGTGAGGTTTTGGTAATCGCAGATAAAACGAGTAATCCAGAATTTGTCGCAGCAGATTTATTGTCACAAGCAGAACATGGAGCAGATAGTCAGGTGATATTAGTATCAGATGATGAAAATATTATCAATCAAACCATCGCAGAATTAGACAAACAACTTAGCCAATTACCTCGAAAAGCCATTGCCGAAAAAGCTCTAAAGATAAGTCGTGCTATTCAATTAAATTCAATAAACGAATGCATCGAATTCAGTAATTTGTATGCACCAGAACATTTAATCATTGCTACAGATAATGCTTCAGATTATATAGAACACATTACAAATGCAGGTTCTGTATTTTTAGGAAAATACAGTTGCGAAAGTGCTGGAGATTATGCAAGTGGCACTAATCATACCTTACCAACAAATGGACATGCAAGAAATTACAGTGGAGTATCCTTAGATAGTTTTGTAAAGAAAATTACGTTTCAAAATTTAAATAAAGAAGGCATAAAAAATATTGGTCCTACAATAGAATTAATGGCTAAAGCCGAAGGATTAGATGCACACAAAAACGCCGTAACATTAAGATTAAAACAGATAAACAATGTTTGATTTAAAGACCTTAGTTAGACCAAATATATTGGCGCTTAAGCCATACTCTAGCGCTCGCGATGAATTTAAAGGTGATGAAGGTGTATTTTTAGATGCCAACGAAAATCCGTTTGGCACTTTGAATCGCTACCCTAATTCAGATCAAAAAAACCTAAAACAAAAGCTAACAGCATATAATGGCATAGCAAACAACAATACTTTTGTTGGAAATGGTAGTGACGAAATTATAGACCTTATTTATCGCATTTTTTGCAATCCAGGAAAAGATAAAGCACTCACGTTTACACCAACATTTGGCATGTATCAAGTCGCTGCAGACATCAATGATATTGCATTAATAACACTTCCGCTAAATGATGAATTTCAGATTAACAGAAATGATTTAACATCATATTTCGAAGATGAAAATCTAAAACTCATATTCATCTGCTCACCAAACAATCCTACAGGGAATTGTTTTAATAAATCAGACATTGAATTCATCTTAAAAAATTTCAAGGGTATTGTGATTATTGATGAAGCTTATGCAGATTTTAGTGATCAGCAATCTTGGCAAAATTCTTTTGAAGCCTATCCTAACCTTATCGTTATCCAAACATTTAGTAAAGCTTGGGCTTTAGCAGCTGCAAGAATAGGAATTGCATATGCTAACGACGAGATTATTCAATTACTCAATAATGTTAAGATGCCTTACAATATTAGTAAGTTAAATGAAACTGCTGCTATTGAAGCCTTAGAAAATCGAAAAGATTTTGAAGCCAATAAGCAAATCATTCTTGATGAGAAAGCGCTATTGATTCAAGAATTGAAAACCTTAGACATTATAAAAAAAATATATCCATCTGATGCTAATTTTTTATTGGTTGAAGTTGATGATGCCAATGAACTATACCAAAACTTAGTGGAACAAAAAGTGATCACCAGAAACCGAAATAGTCTGGTAGAGAATTGTATAAGAATTACGGTTGGAAGACCTGAAGAGAATAAGAAATTAATAAAAGCACTAACAGGCCTGATAGGTTTTAAAAACCTGTCAGGTCTCAATACGACCAAATAATGAAAAAAGTTTTATTCATAGACAGAGACGGCACATTAGTCATAGAACCACCAATCGATTTTCAACTCGATAGTTTAGAAAAATTAGAATTTTATCCTGGTGTTTTTCAATGGCTATCAAGAATCGCAAAAGAGTTCGATTACGAGCTCGTTATGGTGACCAACCAAGATGGTTTAGGAACAGATTCGTTTCCTGAAGACACCTTTTGGCCAGCACAAAATAAAATCATTCAAGCCTTTAAAAATGAAGGTGTAGAATTCTCAGAAATACTAATTGATAAAAGTTTTCCTGAAGACAATGCACCAACTCGAAAACCCAGAACAGGCTTACTTAACAAATACATTCACGGCAATTACGATTTAAAAAATTCTTTTGTCATTGGAGACAGAGCTACAGATATTGAATTGGCTAAAAACCTAGGAAGTAAAGGCATTTACATAAATTCGGAAGGTAGCGATTATGCCATTTTGAATACCACCTCATGGGAAGAAATTTACAATTATTTAAAAGCGATTCCAAGAACCGCAACTATTGTTAGAAAAACCAATGAAACTGATATCCAGGTTGACATTAATTTAGATGGTTCTGGAAAAAGTAATATTTCTACAGGATTAGGATTCTTTGACCACATGTTAGAACAAATTTCAAAACATGGAAATATCGATTTATTTGTAAAAGTGGATGGAGATTTAGAAATAGACGAACACCACACCATAGAAGATGTTGCCATAACCTTTGGTGAAGCTTTTATTGAAGCTTTAGGAAGCAAACGCGGTATTGAACGCTATGGTTTTTTATTACCAATGGACGATTGCCTAGCACAGGTTGCCATCGATTTTGGAGGCAGACCTTGGTTGGTTTGGGAACCAGAATTTAAACGTGAAATGATTGGAGAAATGCCAACTGAGATGTTTATGCACTTTTTTAAATCTTTTAGCGATGCCTCTAAATGTAATTTAAATATTAAGGCTGAAGGCGACAATGAACACCATAAGATTGAATCCATTTTTAAAGCCTTTGCTAAAGCTATAAAAATGGCAGTTTCAAAGACCAATAATTTTTCAATACCAAGCACAAAAGGAAGCCTTTAGATGATGAATACGAACTAAAATTTGAAAATAAAAATAATGATTAATTCTCGGATTGTCCCCTTGAGGGGACTTTAGGGGTGTTTTAAAAATAGGAACAAAAAATGATTGCAATTATAAAATACAACGCAGGTAATATTCGTTCTGTCCAAAATGCTCTCAATCGTTTAGGTTATGAGAGTATGATTACAGATGATAAAACCGAGATATTAAATGCTGATAAAGTTATTTTCCCAGGTGTAGGAGAAGCGAGTTCAGCTATGAAATATTTAAAAGACAAAGGACTTGACGACGTCATTAGATCCATCGAAAAACCTATGCTTGGTATTTGCTTAGGCTTACAATTAATGTGTGATTATAGTGAAGAAGGTGACACCAAATGTTTAGGGATTTTTAATACACAAGTGAAAAAATTTCCACCAAAAGAGAAAGTACCTCATATCGGTTGGAATAGTTTTGCTGAAGTAAAAGGCGAACTTTTTCAACATATAAAACCCGAAAGCGACATGTATTATGTACACAGTTATTATGCTAAAAAAAATGAGCAAACTATTGCAACTTGCAATTATATAAAACCATTTGCAACAGCAATACAGCACAATAATTTTTACGCCACACAATTTCACCCAGAAAAATCGGCTGATGTTGGTACACAATTATTAAAGAATTTTTTAGAGTTGTAAAAAGATAATGCAGACCTCGCAGGTTTTAAAAACCTCGCAGGTCTAATCAAGTAATAAAAAGAAGTAGTAATAAAAACAAGAGAGTAAGGATGAGATTCCTGCTTTCGCAGGAATAAAATGAGAATCATACCAGCAATAGACATCATAGACGGAAAATGTGTTAGACTCACAAAGGGAGATTATAACACAAAAAAAGTATATAACGAAAACCCTTTAGAAGTAGCCAAGGCCTTTGAAGCTAATGGCATTGAATATTTACATTTAGTAGATTTAGATGGAGCCAAATCTAAACATATTGTCAATCATAACATATTAGAAAGCATTACCACAAAAACCAATTTAAAGGTTGATTTTGGAGGCGGCTTAAAATCTGATGACGATTTAAGAATTGCATTTGAATGCGGAGCGCATCAAATTACAGGAGGAAGTATTGCTGCCAATAATCCAGATGTATTTTTAGCATGGCTAGATAAATATGGCTCTGAAAAAATAATTTTAGGAGCCGATTGCAAAGACCGAAAAATTGCTACCAATGGTTGGTTGGAAGCTTCAGAATTAAATGTTGTTGATTTTATAAACGATTATGAATCAAAAGGCATTCAATATGTAATTTGTACAGATATCTCAAAAGATGGCATGCTACAAGGCACTTCAAACGCATTATACACCGAAATTATTTCAAAATCGAATGTAAAACTAATTGCAAGTGGAGGTGTGTCTTCTATGCAAGATTTAGAATTGGTAAATGCCATAGGTTGCGAAGGAGTAATTCTAGGAAAGGCCATTTACGAAGGCAATATAACACTTAAAGAACTTCAGAAATTATGCTAAAAAAACGAATTATACCTTGTCTTGATATCCAAGATGGAAGAACCGTAAAAGGCATCAATTTTGTGGATATTATCGATGCTGGCGACCCAATTGAATTGGCGAAAAGCTACGTGGCTCAAGGTGCTGATGAATTGGTATTTTTAGATATTACAGCTACAATTGAAAAGCGAAAAACATTAGTAGAATTGGTGACTCATATTGCTGAAGAAATTAATATTCCGTTTACCGTTGGAGGTGGCATCAATTCTATTGAAGATGTTTCTGCAATTATAAAAGCTGGAGCAGATAAAGTGAGTGTGAATTCTTCAGCCGTTAAAAACCCTAAATTGATTACTGAAATCGCCAACGAATTCGGGAGTCAATGCGTGGTTGTTGCCATCGATACAAAATTTATAGATGACGAATGGATGGTATTTGTACATGGAGGACGCACAGCAACACCATTAAAAACATTAGATTGGGTACAACAAGTTGAAGCTTTAGGAGCTGGTGAAATACTACTTACTTCTATGAATAACGACGGTACCAAAGCAGGTTTTGCTCTTGATATTACTAAAAAAGTAAGCGCCTCTGTTAATATTCCGGTAATTGCTTCAGGAGGAGCAGGAACTAAAAAACATTTTAAAACCTTGTTTGAAAACACGCAAGCAAGTGCAGGATTGGCAGCAAGCATTTTTCATTATGGTGAAATTCCAATTCCAGAATTAAAACAGTATTTAAAAAACGAAAACATAGCAATACGATGGACATAGATTTTTCAAAAGACAACGGACTTGTCCCTGTCATTATTCAAAATAATAACACCTTACAAGTATTAATGTTAGGTTACATGAATTTGGAAGCCTTCAATAAAACTAAAGCCGAAAACAAAGTCACTTTTTTTAGCAGAAGCAAAAACAGACTTTGGACCAAAGGCGAAGCATCTGGTAATTTCTTAATAGTTAAAGACATTCAAATTGACTGCGATAACGATACTATTTTAATTAAAGCAGAACCTAAAGGACCAACATGCCACACAGGAAGCACCTCTTGTTTTAAAGAAGAAACGGCCAAAGGTTTTTTATATGAATTGCAGCAAACTATCAGTGACCGAATTGATACTAACGATGAGAATTCTTATACCAACAAATTATACAAAAGCGGCATTAACAAAGTTGCTCAAAAAGTAGGTGAAGAAGCTGTAGAATTGGTTATTGAAGCCAAAGATGACGATGCCGATTTATTTAAGAATGAAGCAGCCGACTTAATGTACCATTATTTAATTTTACTGAAAGCTAAAGGGTTTACGCTTGAAGACATTGAGAATGTATTGGAAAGCCGACAACGGTAAATCCTTTTATTCCACATACTTATTGATTGAATCATCATCTAATAAAAAAATCCCGAAAGGTTTTCAAAACCTTTCTAGAACACAAAAAAGCATCTGAAAACAGATGCTTTTAACTTCTACCCTAAAATTAGACTTACCCTTAGAAATTGATAGCAGTAGAATGATTTTATATAATTAAACTCCAACTAAATCGCCTTCTTCATTTTTAGTGGCTAAATCGGATTTACCCATTAAATACATATCTACTTGACGAGCCGCTTCTCTACCTTCCGAAATTGCCCAAACAATTAAGGATTGTCCTCTGCGCATATCGCCAGCTGTGAATATATTTGGAATATTGGTTTGGTATTTTCCGTAGGTTGCTTTGTAATTAGAACGCACATCTCTTTCTAAACCTAGTTTATCTGCAATAGTAGATTCTGGACCTGTAAAACCAAGCGCTAATAATGCTAAATCACATTTCCATGTTTTTTCTGTACCTGCAACTTCAATCAGTTTAGGACGTTCTCCTGGCACCATTTCCCATTCTACATTTACCGTTTTTAAAGCTGTTAATTTACCTTTAGCATTTGTTACAAACTCTTTAGTGTTGATTAACCAATTACGCTCCACACCTTCTTTATGAGATGTTGACGTTTTTAATTGCAACGGCCAATATGGCCAAGGTGTTGCCGGTGAACGATGTCCTGGTGGTTTTGGCATAATTTCAAAATTAACTACCGATTTTGCACCTTGACGATTCGATGTACCTATACAATCTGATCCTGTATCTCCACCTCCAATTACTATAACATTCTTGCCAGTTGCTAAAACTTGATCTTTTACTTTCTGACCGAAAACAACTTTAGTTTGTTGCGTTAGGAAGTCCATCGCTTGCACTACGCCATCTGCATCGACACCAGGTGTTGGTAAACTTCTTCTTTCAGTTGCACCGCCACAAAGTACGACAGCATCAAACTTTTTTAAATCTTCAACATCATAATTCACACCAACATTAACATTGGTTTTAAACACAATACCTTCAGCTTCCAAAATGGCTAAACGCCGATCTATAATGCCTTTTTCCATTTTAAAATTTGGAATTCCGTAGCGTAATAATCCACCAATAGCATCATCACGTTCAAAAACCGTTACTGTATGACCAGCTCTGTTTAATTGTTGCGCTGCAGCTAAACCTGCTGGACCAGAACCAACAATTGCAATTGTTTTTCCTGTTCTGGTTTTAGGTGGCTGCGGTTTAATCCAACCTTCTTTAAAGGCACGTTCAACAATATTTTTTTCGATATTTTCTATAGAAACTGGATCTTCAATAATACCCAAAACACATGCTTGCTCGCAAGGTGCAGGACACAAACGACCTGTAAACTCTGGGAAGTTATTTGTTGAGTGTAATATCCAAGAGGCTTTTTGCCATTCGCCTTGGTGTACCATATGATTAAAATCTGGAATTAGATTCCCAAGCGGACAACCACTATGACAAAATGGAATGCCGCAATCCATACAACGTGACCCTTGCTCTTGAAGATCTTTATCCTTTAAAGGCACAGTAAATTCATTATAATGCTTTACACGATCCTTTACTGGCTTGTATGACTCATCTTTTCTTTCAAATTCTTTAAAACCTGTTACTTTTCCCATTTTATTCCTGCGAAGGCAGGAATCTCATCCTGCTTTCTAAATTTAATTGTATTATCACTTTTATCTTCTCCCTTAGCTTACACCAATTCTTCAACCATTTGTTCTTCTGTCTCTAAACGTTTTAAAGCACGTTTGTATTCCGTTGGCATCACCCGAACAAAATTCTTCAAGCTTGTTTCCCAATCTTCCAATAGAGATTTACCTAATTGACTATCTGTATATTTTACATGCTTTTCAATTACCGCTTTTAAATCGTTAGCATCTTTCTTCAGAATCTTTTCAAATTCTATGGTTTCGGTATTACATAATCCATTAACAAATTTGTTCTCTGGGTCATATACATATGCTATTCCTCCACTCATACCTGCAGCAAAATTTCGTCCTGTTTTACCAAGAACAACCACTTTTCCACCTGTCATGTATTCACAACAATGGTCACCTACACCTTCTACAACTGCTGTTGCACCCGAATTTCTAACTGCAAAACGTTCTCCTGCAATTCCATTGATATACGCTTGTCCTTCGACCGCACCAAATAAGCAAACATTACCAATAATGATATTGTCTTCTGCTTTGAAATCTGCTTTCGTTGGCTTCTTAACAATTAACTTAGCTCCAGATAATCCTTTCCCTAAATAATCATTTGTATTTCCTTCAAGTTTAAAAGTCAATCCGTGTGCTCCAAACGCTCCAAAACTTTGTCCTGCAGAACCTTCAAAATTTATATTTAAGGTATCTTCAGGTAATCCTAAATGTCCATAGATTTTTGAAATTTCATTACTTACAATCGCACCAACCGTTCTATTCGTATTCTTTATTGGATAAGCTAACGACATCTGCTCTTTTCGATATAAAGCGCGATGCGAATCTTTTAGAATTTTGAAATCTAAAACATTATCTAAATTATGTTCTTGCTTCTCAGTATTCTTAACCGTCATCTTACTATAAGCTTCTGGTCGGTATAAAATAGAAGATAAATCTAAGCCCTTAGCTTTATAATGCTTAATGGCTTTATTAGCATTAATTTTATGTGTTTGACCAATCATTTCTGCCATAGATCGAAAACCTAGTTCTGCCATAATACCTCTTAATTCCTCTGCGATATAATAGAAGAAATTAATAACATGCTCTGGTGTCCCTTTAAAGTTTTTACGCAACTCTTTATCTTGAGTTGCGATACCAACAGGACAGGTATTTAAATGACATTTACGCATCATAATACAACCAGAAGCCACTAAAGGTGCTGTTGCAAATCCGAACTCTTCCGCTCCTAATAATGCTGCAATAGCGACATCACGACCTGTTTTTAATTGCCCATCACATTCAACAACAATTCGACTTCTTAAATTATTAAGTACTAAGGTTTGTTGTGCTTCTGCTAAACCTAATTCCCAAGGCAAGCCCGCATGTTTTAAAGAGGTTAGAGGTGATGCTCCTGTTCCGCCATCGTATCCTGAAATAAGCACCACATCTGCTTTTGCTTTCGCTACACCTGCAGCAATGGTACCTACTCCAACTTCTGACACTAATTTTACATTAATTCTAGCTTCTCGATTTGCATTTTTTAAATCGTAAATTAATTGTGCTAAATCTTCAATTGAATAAATATCGTGATGTGGTGGTGGTGAAATTAAACCTACAAATGGTGTAGAATTTCGAGCTGCAGCAATCCATGGCAATACTTTTTCACCAGGTAACTGACCACCTTCTCCAGGTTTTGCACCTTGAGCCATTTTTATTTGAATCTCTTTAGCGTTGGTTAAATAGTGAGAGGTTACTCCAAAACGACCAGAAGCCACTTGCTTAATGGCAGAATTTCTGCTATCGCCATTGACATCGGGTTGAAAACGTCTTCGGTCTTCTCCTCCTTCACCTGAATTAGATTTTCCTCCAATTCTGTTCATGGCAATGGCTAAATTTTCATGCGCTTCACGCGAAATTGAACCGTATGACATCGCACCTGTTTTAAATCGTTTTACGATATCTGTCCAAGGTTCTACTTCTTCAATAGGAATTGGGTCAATATTATTAAATTCAAACAACCCACGAATGGTCATTAAATTTTCTGACTGTTCATTAATGGCTTTTGCATACACATCGTAACTCGCTTGGTCACTCAATCTCACAGCTTGTTGTAATTTTGCAACCGTAGTTGGGTTAAACAAATGCTTTTCACCATTTCGTCTCCATCTATAATCTCCACCAATATTTAGACCTAATCGCTTATCAACTTCGGTATTTGGATAGGCAAATTTATAGCGCTTTTCTATTTCTTTTTCAATTTCATATAATCCTATACCTTCGATTCTTGAAGCTGTATACGGAAAATATTTTTCAACAAATTGAGAATTAAACCCTACGATTTCAAAAATCTGAGAACCTCTGTAAGAACGTAAGGTTGAGATTCCTATTTTATTCATTACTTTCAGTATTCCTTTTCCGATAGCTTTATTGAAATTATCAACCGCCTTTTGCTCATCCATACCAGTGATAAAACCCTCTTTAACTTGCGCTCTAATGATTTCATTTACCATATAAGGATTTACAGCACTTGCTCCATAACCAAATAATGTTGCAAAATGATGTGGCTCACGTGGTTCTGCAGATTCGATAATAATATCGAAATATGAACGCTTACGTAAACGATTCATCTGATGGCTTACATAAGAACAAGCTAATAATGGTGGAATTGGCGCCATTTCTTTACTAACACCTCTATCTGATAAGATTATAATGTTTGTTTTTCTAACTAAAGCTTTTTCAATTTGAACTATTATGCTGTCTAAAGCATCTTCTAAACCATTAAGACCTTTATCTTTTTGATATAACATCTCGATGGTTTCAGCTTTAAAGCCTTCAACTTTAATATTTCTAATTTTAGCTAAATCGTCATTTGAAATTACTGGATTCTGAATTTTCAATTTTCTACATTGCCTTTCGGTAATACTAAAAATGTTTCTATCCTTTCCTAAAGACAAACTAATATCTGTAACAATTTCTTCACGAATTCCATCTAAAGGTGGATTGGTAACCTGAGCAAATAATTGCTTAAAGTAGTTTGAAATTAATTGCGGTTTATTAGATAAAACGGCTAAAGGTGTGTCAGTCCCCATAGAACCTAAAGCTTCCTTAGAATTTATAGCCATTGGCGTAATAACTTCTTGAATATCTTCGAACGTATAATTAAATAAACGTTGTCTTGTTTTTATATCTAGAGTTTCAATCGGACAGGTTTCACCAGTATACGGAATATCTTTTAAGTGTAATCTCGTTTTATCTAACCATTCTTGATATGGTCTTTCTCTAACAATTTTACTTTTTATTTCTTCGTCATTAATAATTCGACCTTGGTTCATGTCTACTAAAAACATTTTTCCAGGCTCTAAACGACCGTGACTTTCAACATCTTCTGGTGCAATATCTACAACACCAATTTCTGAAGACATAATCAATTTACCACTTTTAGTCACTGTATATCGTGACGGCCTTAAACCGTTTCTATCTAATAATGCCCCAATATAATTCCCATCTGTAAATGGCACAGAAGCTGGTCCATCCCAAGGTTCCATAATACAAGCATTATAGTCGTAAAATGCTTTTCGTTCTGGCGACATGGTTTTGTGTTTTTCCCATGCTTCAGGAATCATCATCATCATGACTTCAGGTAATGAACGCCCTGTGTGTGTCAACAATTCTACCACCATGTCCATAGAAGCTGAATCTGATTTTCCTGGTAAGATAATTGGGAATAATTTTTCTATTTGCGGACCAAAGACCTCACTTTTCATGATTTCCTCACGCACACGCATTCTACTAATATTTCCACGAAGGGTATTTATTTCTCCATTCTGACACATAAATCGAAATGGTTGCGCTAACTCCCAAGTAGGCATCGTATTGGTAGAAAAACGTTGGTGCACTAAAGCCAAACGTGTTACTAAATCGTCTTCTTGTAAATCTTTGTAATAAGGACCTATATCTTCTGGCATAATAATACCTTTATATATCAGTGTATTCATTGATAAACTAGACACATAAAAATAAGAGCTTTGCGACATCTTAGATTTTCTAACGGTATGCTCTGTGATCTTACGTGCTGCATAGAGTTTTGCTTTAAAATCTGCCTCAGAAACTTCGTTAGATTTTCCAACAAAAAGTTGTTCTATATTAGGTTCTGAAGCTAAGGCGATTTCACCTAATTGTGTAGAATCTACAGGCACTTCTCTCCATCCAATTACAGAGAGTCCTTGAGCTATAATTTCTTTCTCAAAAGTATCCTTGCAAAACTTATATTGATTTCTGTTTTTTGGCAAGAAAACCATACCTACAGCATACTTCCCTTTTACTGGCACTTTAAACCCACAAACACGCTTAAAATAAGCATGAGGAATATCTATTAAAAGACCTGCTCCATCACCTGTTTTTCCATCAGCACTTACACCTCCTCGATGCTCTAGTTTTACCAGTATTTCTAAGGCGTCATGTATAATTTGATTTGTCTTCTCTCCCTTTAGATTACAGATGAATCCAGCACCACAATTTTCGTGTTCAAATTCCGGTAAATAAAGTCCTTGCTTCTTAAACATAATTCAGAAAAATTTTAAAGGTTTTTACCCCTTATTACATCTCTAATATAGAAGCTATAATTCGATTAAAAAAAAAGTAGAAACACTTTTCAAGAATTCACAATAAGCATTAAAATGATTGCGGTAAATCTAATTAACACGACATCTGAATGCTAAATCAATAATAACAAATCACCAACAAAAAAACCAATACAATAAGAAAACAATTTAAAAACAAATAAAACATTGAAAATAAATCACAAAAACACGCTTTTTAATGAAAAATACAAAAACCTCAATTGTTGATATAATAAAAATATAGCTTAAATTAATTTTAACCCCCAAATTAACAGGGTTAAAAATTACAATTTCATAAAAATTAACTATTTACCCTATATTTTTAGGGGGTATAAATAAAGATTATATAGATTTGAAACGAACTAACTACACAAAATACATCATTATGAAAAAAATTCTCACTCTAACACTACTTGCTATGTCTGTAGTTTTAACAGCTCAAGAAACAGAAGAGATTAAAGAAAAATCTTTTACAATAAGCGGAAGCGTTGACGCGTATTACCAAACTTACCTCACCGCTTCTGACGATTCTGGACAAACATTTGGAACCGCATTCGCTGGACAAACAGGATTTGCCTTAGGCATGGGAAATATAATCGCTAACTACGAAAGTGGTAAAGTAGGCGCTGTACTTGACCTGGTTACAGGACCAAGAGGTGGTGATGCCACATTTAGCAACGACATTGTTGATGGCATTGTAAACCAAGCCTATGCTTATTGGAACGTTTCTGAAACTACAACATTAACATTCGGACGTTTTAATACGTTTTTAGGGTACGAAGTTATTGCTCCAGCAGCAAACTTTAACTACAGCACATCTTATTTATTCTCTAACGGTCCTTTTTCTCATGTTGGCTTAAAAGCAGATTTTGCATTATCTGATGACTTTAGCCTAATGCTTGCCGTTATGAATCCTTGGGACACCAACGACACGTCGACAACTGGCGAATATTCATTTGGCGCTCAATTAGGGTACAAAGGACAATACTTAAACCTATATTATGATAGTGGTGCTAATTCTGGCTTAGGATTTGAAGTCGATTATACTGGCGGATTTGATGTGTCTGACAATTTTTTCTTAGGAATCAATGCGGCTTACCAAACCACTTCTTATGTTTTTGATGATAATGGAGATGTATTAAATGATGATTTTAAAAACGGATTCTATGGAGCTGCTTTATATCCACAGTACACATTATCTGAAGATTTTGCTCTTGGCTTAAGAGGCGAGTTTTTTGGATACCATGCTGAAGAAGGGGAAGACTTACCAAGCGTAATCGGCGCAACCTTAACAGGTAGCTACACCGTAGACAGTAATTTAATCATTAAACCAGAAATCAGGTTAGACTCTTGGAGTAATAACGACGCAGCATATTTTGATGCTGACGGTGAAGACGCAAGCAGCTTAGCTGCATTTACTCTAGCTGCCATCTACTCATTCTAAAAAACCAAACACTAACTAACACTTTTTATTATGATACATAATTTTTTAACAATACTACCAACCCTTACAACAGTGCAAGATGCTGCACAACCTTCTGAAGTCGAAGCTGCTGTTGCCGCTATAAACAGTGACATGGGAATGCTCTGGATGCTAATCTCTGCTATCTTAGTATTCTTTATGCAAGCTGGATTTACACTAGTTGAAACTGGTATGACCCGCTCCAAGAACGCCGCCAATATCGCAATGAAAAATTTACTTGACATTTGCGTTGGCTCATTAACT
Organism: Winogradskyella sp. ECml5-4; assembly: GCF_036903175.1. Taxonomy (NCBI): domain Bacteria; kingdom Pseudomonadati; phylum Bacteroidota; class Flavobacteriia; order Flavobacteriales; family Flavobacteriaceae; genus Winogradskyella; species Winogradskyella sp. ECml5-4. The sequence goes on from NZ_JAYJLF010000001.1 coordinate 34,346, forward strand.
TACTGGTTTGTTGGCTATTCTTTAATGTATGGTGACACTTCAAACGGATGGTTTTTCTGGAGTGGCCTAATGCAAGGAGAAGGAGCTGACTTATTATTCCAAACGATGTTTGCCGCTACAGCCGCGACCATTGTATCTGGAGCTATTGCTGGTAGAACAAAATACTCTACTTATGCTATATTTTCAATCGTAATGACTGCGTTAATCTACCCTATTGCTGGTGGATGGCAATGGCAAGGATCTGGTTGGTTAACCGAACTCGGATTTATTGACTTTGCAGGATCTTCAATTGTACACTCTGTTGGAGGATGGGCCGCTTTAGTTGCCGCCTATATGGTAGGACCAAGAATAGGAAAATATGTTGACGGAAAAGTAATGCCAATCCCAGGCCACAACCAAGTACTGGCAACTTTAGGTGTTTTTATCCTATGGTTAGGATGGTTTGGATTTAACGGAGGTTCTCAATTAGCCTGGGGAGGTGACGATTCTATTGCAGCTTCTAATGTTATTTTAATAACAAACTTAGCAGCAGCAGCCGGAGGTTTAGGCGCACTAATAACGACATGGATCTGGTACGGAAAACCAAATCTACCACAAACTTTAAACGGAGCATTAGCCGGTTTAGTAAGTATTACTGCTGGTTGCGGAAACATGTCTACATTAGGCGCGCTTTTAGCTGGTTTAATTGGTGGTATTATTGTCGTATTCTCGATAGAAATAATTGAGAAAAAACTTAAAATTGATGACGCTATTGGAGCTGCTTCTGTTCACGGTGTTGCCGGAGTTTGGGGAACACTTGTTATTGGCCTTTGGGGAATTGATGGTGAAACAGGAATAGGCCTATTCAACGGCGGAGGATTTACACAATTAGGCGCTCAAGCTACAGGTGTTTTAGCTTACGGCGTATGGTCTGTTGTGCTATCATTCATCATTCTAAAAATATTAAAATCTACAATGGGTCTTCGTGTTAGTGAAGAAGAAGAACTTGTTGGACTTGACCTTTCCGAACATGGTGAAATTGCTTATCCAGGAAAAAGAGAACGCTAATCAACTTGCTGTATTCTTTCACATAAGTTTAAATTGATAATTAATTTAGTTGTTAGAATGAAAACCCTCGAAGCCTAACCTTCGGGGGTTTTTGCTTTAATACAGCTTTATATAATTGCATAAAAAATCCTCAAAAGCTCAACACCTCTGAGGATTTATAATATTCTAAACTAGTTGTTTTTTTTATGCTGAATTACGACTCGCGTTTATATTACCAAACAAAGAACGTGTTACCATCTTTTCAAAGATTTTAATCTGCTCTTCATCTCGTACCTCAGCTTTTTCAAGCTCTTGAATTTTCTTTAAAGCATATTGCTGAATCGTTAATAACGGCAACACAATAGACTCTCTTACTGCAATTGATGCTTTTCCAGAAGGCTCTTCTTGCATCAATTCCTTATAACCCGTAAGTTTTAAAATCAAACGTTTTGAAACTTCATATTCTTTATAAATTACATTCCAAAATTCACCGTATTCTTCATCTTCAGACATATAACGTGTTAAGTCGAAAAAAGACTTAGACAGAGACATCATACTATTTTCAATTAAAGTTTTGAAGAACGCAGATGTTTTAAACAAATGCTGTGCTTTATCAAACTCACCAATATCTTCATAATGCTTCAATGCTGTACCAACTCCAAAGAAGCCTGGCACATTTTGTTTCAATTGACTCCAAGATCCTACAAAAGGAATCGCTCTTAAATCTTCAAAAACCAAACCTTCCGATTTACCTCTTTTAGACGGGCGACTACCAATATTTGTTTTCGCATAATATTTAAGCGTACTCATATGCTCTAAATACGAAATAAATTTAGGATGCGCTTTAAAATTCGCATACGCCTCATAACTGCGATTCGCCAAGTCCGTCATAACCTCCCTGTTTTCTGGCTGCATACTTAAATCGGCATCACTTAAACTGTTACCAATACCAGAACTAATCAATTGCTCTAAATTATATTGTGCAGATTCTAAAGTTCCAAAATTAGAACTTATAGTCTGACCTTGTATTGTTAATTGTACTTCCTCATCTTCTATTGTCGGCCCTAAAGACGCATAAAAATTATGTGTTTTTCCACCACCACGTGCCGGCGGCCCACCACGTCCATCAAAGAAAATTACTTTGACACCATGTTCTCTAGACACTCTGGTTAAATTTTCCTTAGCTTGGTAAATTGCCCAGTTTGCCATTAAATAACCACCATCTTTGGTACCATCACTAAACCCAAGCATAATAGTTTGCCTATTACCTCTTGCTTTTAAATGCTTCGCGTAATCAGGGTTAGAATACAACTCCTCCATCACTTTTGGAGCATTCTCTAAATCGGTAATAGTTTCAAATAATGGCCCAATATCAACAGTTAAATCGTCTTGAAATGCCACTAATTTTAACATCGCAAACAATTGCATGACATGCAAAGTCGATTGGTTATTACTAATTATATAACGGTTTGCAGCTTGCTCCCCATTGGTTTCTTGAATGGTTTTTATAGCCTTAATCGTCTCTAAAGCCATTAAAGTTTCTTCATCTTTTATTAAAGATAAATCTACAGAACCTTCAACTTTAGATAAAATTTTAATTTGTTCATGTTCTGGTAATTCGTGATAATTTTTAGGAAAGATGTCACTTCCATTTTCAAGCAACGCATTCACCATATCATTAAAAAACTGCTCGTGTTTTCGGCTGTCTTGTCTGATATCTAAATTCGCAAAATGAAATCCAAATAAATGAGTTTTATTAATCAAACTATTCAACTCATCAACATATAAAGACTGATGCTTATCGATAATAATTTGCTTCACCGCTTTTAATTCTGAAACGAAAGTCTTCAAAGTTAAATCAGAAGCTTCATTTGTAATGATACTATAAAGCTCACGCTCTAAATTACCCATACGATCTTCGACTCCTTGAAACGTTAACTTCCGCTTTAATTGTCTTACGTTTCTATAATAATTTTTAATAATTGAAAGTCGTAATCTATCAGCAACCTTCAGCGTAATTTCTGGTGTTACAAAAGGATTTCCATCTCTATCTCCTCCTGGCCAAAAACCTATATTAATAATATTGTTTTCTATTTGTTCACCATCGAATATATTCTGTTGAATGTAATCGTATATACCTCCAAAGGACTTATAAAATACATTCTCTAAATACCAGATTAAACTCACTGCTTCATCAAAAGGAGATGGTTTTTCGTGCTTAAAAAATGGTGTTTTTCCTAATTGCGCCAATAAATCATTAATTCTTAATAAATCATTTTCGCGAATAGCCTCGGTTAAATCTGTAATAATTCCTAAAACAGAACCAGGATAAAACTGTGTTGGATGGGCTGTTAGAACAATTCGCACTTTAAATTCTTCTAAATATTTACGAAGGGTCTCCAACTTATTATCAGCAGAAACCGTTTCTTTTAAACTTCGCAAGGTTCCGATACCATCCATATTATTTACAATAGGAAAAGCAGCATCTTCAATAGCATCGAATAAAACGACCTGTCTTTCGATATATTGAATAAATCGAAATAACAGATTCACCTGACTCTCAGAAGAGCGTCTGGCTTGGTATTTTTTAAAAAAAGTATTAACGATTGTTGTAGGATCTTCTTTATTTTCAAATCCTTTATGGCAAGTTTCGTGAAACAAAGGCAAAAGCGCTCCTGTTTTTGTAACCGCATCAAAAGGTAAGGTCATAAATATACTATTGTATATCTGATACTTGGACAATACATTTTGATTGAATCGTGTTAATTTTGGTTGTGTGGACATTATCTTAAATTATATTATTGTAGACTGCCCTAAATGGATATTCTTAAAATTGAGATTAGTATCTTTTGGATTGTAAATAAAATCTTCAACAAAGTCACCAACATTAGAGGTCGTCACTGTATTTACCACCGAATTTATATCTGGTGTTGTAATGTTTAATTTTAACGATTTTTCTACAGCTAACCTAATTAATTCGGCTTCATTATGTAATTCAAAATGACTCAACAACATAGCAGCCGATAAAATTGACGCAATCGGATTCGCAATACCTTTATTGGCCGCCTGAGGGTATGAACCATGAATAGGTTCAAACATCGCATATTTATCTCCAACTGAAGCTGAAGCTAACAATCCTATAGAACCTCCGATAACACTAGCTTCATCACTAATAATATCACCAAACATATTCTCTGTTAAAATCACATCGAACTGTTTTGGGTTTAAAATCATTTGCATTGCTGCATTATCTACAAACAAAAAGTCGAGTGTAACATCTGGATATTGCTCCGCAACCTCTTTAACTACACGTCTCCAAAGTCGAGATGTTTCTAACACATTAGCCTTATCTACCAAAGTCACTTTATGATTTCTATGTTCAGCAGCAACAAATGCCAAATGTGCAATACGCTCTATTTCTTCACGTGAATAACTACATAAATCTGAAGCATAATCACCATCTTTTGACGTCTGTTTTTCACCAAAATAAATACCACCAGTCAATTCTCTATAAATAGAAATATCTGTCCCCTGAATGATATGCTTCTTTAGCGGAGATTTATCTAGCAATGTTTTATAAGCTTTTACTGGCCTAATATTAGCATACAATCCCAACTCTTTGCGCAATTTCAGCAAGCCTTGTTCTGGTCGTACTTTTGCAGAAGGATTATTATCATATTTAGGATCACCAATAGCTCCAAATAAAATGGCATCACTTTTTTTACAAAGTTCTAATGTTTCCTCTGGCAAAGCATCATTATGCTTATCAATGGCAACAGCACCCACATCTGCTGTTGTAAATTTAAAATTGTGATTAAACTCTGAAGCAATCGCCTTCAAAGCTTTTACAGCTTGATTCGTTACTTCTGGACCAATACCATCACCTGGTAAAATTGCTATATTTAATTTCATCGAAGAAAAATCAATTCCCGAATTAACGAAAATCTTATTTAGTTATTAATATATTTTTTGAGCTTCAAAAGCTTCAATTTGTTCTTTATTATTAATCAAATAGTCAATATCATCATAACCATTGATCATACATGTTTTCTTGTAGGCATCGATTTCAAAATTTTCGGATAATTCTGAATCTTTTACTGAGATGGTCTGTTTTTCGAGATCAACCACTAATTCTGTCTCTGGATTGGACACGATTTCCTGCATTAAGTCACTCAAAAAAGCTGGCGAAACCTGTACTGGCAACAAGCCATTATTTAAGGCATTTCCTTTAAATATATCAGCAAAAAAACTAGATACCACAACTTTAAATCCAAAATCTGTTATAGCCCAAGCGGCATGCTCTCTACTCGATCCGCAGCCAAAATTATCTCCAGCAACTAAAATACTTCCTGAGTATTTTGAATCATTTAACACAAAATCCGTATTAATTGTTCCGTCTTTGTGATATCTCCAATCTCTAAATACATTGTTTCCAAACCCTTCTCTATCTGTTGCTTTTAAAAAACGAGCAGGTATAATTTGATCCGTATCTACATTCTCTATATGTAATGGAATGGCTCTTGATTGTAATGTTGTAAACTTTTCCATAGTAACGCCCACGAAAGTGGGTATCTTCTTTTAATTCATTTTAAATACCTACAAGTTTTTTGAAACCTTGCAGGATCATATCAATTCAATTGCTTTGAAATATCTATAATTTTACCTTCTACAGCTGTTGCTGCAGCGACCAAAGGACTTGCCAAAATCGTTCTTGAACCTTGTCCTTGGCGACCTTCAAAATTTCTATTAGAAGTTGATACACAATATTCTCCTTGAGGAATCTTATCATCGTTCATTGCTAAACATGCCGAACAACCAGGTTGACGCAATTCAAAACCTGCATCATCAAAAATGGCTTTTAGACCTTCCTCTATAATCTGTGTTTCAACTTGCTTACTTCCTGGCACTAACCAAGCCGTAACATTAGCGGCTTTTTTCTTGCCTTTTATATAATTGGCTGCGACTCTAAAATCTTCAATTCTAGAATTGGTACAACTTCCTATAAACACAAAATTGATGGGCTTATTAATTAAGCTTTCTCCAGCTTCAAAATTCATATAAGCTAAAGATTTTTTAAACGATGGATTTTCATCTACAGGAATCGTTTCAGAAATTTTAATTCCCATTCCCGGATTCGTTCCATAGGTAATCATTGGCTCAATATCTTCTGCATCGAAGCTGTATTCTTTATCAAATTTAGCATCGCTGTCTGTTGGCAAGGTTTTCCAATAAGCCACTTTCTTATCAAATTCCTCCCCTTTTGGCGCAAATTCTCTACCTTTTACGTATTCAAAGGTCGTTTCATCTGGAGCAATCATACCTCCTCTTGCGCCCATTTCGATACTCATGTTACAGACCGTCATTCGACCTTCCATACTCATCTCTTCAAACACGTTTCCGGCATATTCACAGAAATAGCCTGTCCCAGAATTGGTTCCTAATTTTGAAATGATATACAGAATGACATCTTTAGGTAAAACTCCATTTTTCAACTTACCATTAACGGTCACTCTTAAACTTTTTGGTTTTGTAAGCAACAAGCATTGGCTCGCAAATACTTGCGCTACCTGACTTGTCCCGATGCCAAAAGCAATGGCCCCAAACGCACCATGTGTAGACGTATGACTATCTCCGCAGACCATGGTTAAACCTGGTTGTGTCACCCCTAACTCTGGAGCCATTACATGCACAATACCGTTATATTTATGCCCTAATTCGTATAGTGTTATATTGTTTTTTTTACAATTTTCAGATAATTGCTCCAATTGCTTTCTAGACAAGGCATCTTTTATCGGTTGATCTTGATGTAATGTTGGAGTATTATGATCTGCTGTAGCTACAATCTGATTGGGTCTAAAAACAGGAATACCACGTTCTTTTAACTCGTTAAAAGCCTGCGGACTTGTTACTTCATGTATTAAATGTTTATCTATATATAATATTTGTGGCCCATTTTCTATAGTACTGACCACATGCGAATCCCAAACTTTATCAAATAATGTTTTACCCATCTATCTTATGCTGAAATTATTTGTTGATACACATTGCTCGTTTCGATAATTTGATGAATATCATTATCATTGATTTCTTTCTTTCGATCTGCAAAACTCAAAAAGTTTGCATACACATCATCTAACTGCAACTTCGTAAGTTCGTAACCTACATTTTTTGCTCTGTAAGCTAAGGCCGCTCTTCCACTTCTTGCGGTTAACACAATAGCCGACTCCGTAACACCAACATCTTTAGGATCGATAATCTCGTAAGTTGCTCTATTTTTTATCACACCATCTTGGTGAATCCCAGAACTATGCGCAAAAGCATTTGCTCCAACAATCGCTTTGTTTGGCTGCGTATAAATCCCCATACTATCGCTAACCAACTGGCTCATTCCGAATAGCATTGATGTATTAATATTTGTATCTAAATTAAGATAAGGATGCTGCTTCAACACCATCACTACTTCTTCTAAAGCTGTGTTTCCTGCACGTTCACCAATACCGTTGATCGTACATTCAATTTGACGTGCTCCGTTAATGACACCTTCAATAGAATTTGCTGTTGCTAAGCCTAAATCATTATGACAATGACAAGACAGAATAGCCTTTTCAATACCTTTTACATTTTCTTTTAAGTATTTTATTTTTGCACCATATTCACTTGGCAAACAATACCCCGTTGTATCCGGAATATTCAATACTGTTGCACCTGCCCTAATAGCAGCTTCACATACACGAGCTAAATATTCGTTATCTGTTCGACCGGCATCTTCAGCATAAAACTCAACATCTTCAACAAATGATTTTGCATATTTTACCGCTTCAAAAGCACGCTCAATAATCGCCTCTCTGTTTGATTTGAATTTATGAAGGATATGTGAATCTGAAGTTCCTATTCCTGTATGAATCCTTGGCTTTTTAGCATACTTTAAAGATTCTGCCGCTACTTTTATATCATTTTCTACGGCTCTAGTTAATCCACAAACAGTCGCATTTTTAACAATTTTTGAAATCGCTTCTACCGATTTAAAATCACCTGGACTGGAGACCGGAAATCCTGCCTCAATCACATCCACCCCAAGTTGATCTAACTGTTCTGCAATGACTACTTTTTGTTCTGAGTTGAGTTTACAACCCGGAACTTGCTCTCCATCGCGAAGTGTTGTATCGAAGATTTGTATCTTGTTATTTGACATATATCAAAATATATTTTATAGTATTGTCTAACGAATGTATGTTTTGATTTAGATTTAAACATTATTGATATAGTTAGTTTACGATGTTCAGTCGCCAAAATATACTTTAAATAACTGATTTACAGATTCATAAATCTATTTTCTATTGATAACTAAAGACCAAAAAGATAATTTATTTTCACTTGTAAAGTCCTTAACAAAATCCGAAAAACGGCAATTTAAACTTTACGTAGGGAGACTTGGAGTAAATTCAGATTCTAAATTCTTGAATTTATTCAATCTTTTGGACAAAGCTAAAACCTATAATGAAGTTTTTATTTTAAAAAGTGGCATTGTAAAAAAGCAACAACTTGCCAATGTCAAAGCGCATTTATATAAGCAAATTTTAATCAGTCTTAAGCTCAATCCATCACATCAAAATGTACGTTCACAAATTAGAGAACAACTCGATTTTGCTTCTATTTTGTACCACAAAGGCTTATATAAACAAAGCTTAAAAATTTTAGATAAGGCCAAGGAGCTCGCAATTATTAACGAAGAAAAAAATTCAGCTTTTGAGATTGTAGAACTTGAAAAATTAATTGAATCTCAATACATTACACGAAGTATAAATACTCGAGCAGATGAGTTAGCTGTACAAGCCAAAGAACTGAGTTCTCTTAATCTTATTGCCAGCAAACTCTCCAATTTATCACTGCAACTCTATAGCACCATTCTAAAAACAGGCTATATAAGAAATGAAGAAGAAGCCAATATGGTTATTAATTATTTCAACAAAAGCCTTCCAAAAGTTAAAATCGAAAAATTAGGATTTAGAGAAAAATTGTGGCTATATAAAGCTAATTTATGGCAAAGCTTTTTGCTTCAAGATTTTTTGAATTGTTACAAATACGCTTCAAAATGGGTGGATTTATTTTATCAAAACCCAAATATGATTAATCTGAACCCCGTGTTCTTTTTAAAAGGCAATAATTACCTCCTAGAAGCCTTATTTTTCATTGGTAACAAGTCAAAATTTTTAGAAAAATTCTCTGAGTTTGAAGCGACTGTTCAAAAATCGACATTTCCAACCGATGAAAATGTAGCTACTCTTGTTTTTTTATACACCAATTTCCACAGCATTAATCAACACTTTATTGATGGTAGTTTTGAAGACGGACTTCATCTAATTCCAAAAATTGAAAACGACTTAATTCCGTTTAATGACAGAATTGACCCTCACCATAAAATGGTTTTTTATTATAAGTTTGCGAGTTTACAATTTGGAGCCGGCAACAACAAAGCTTGTATAAAATACTTAGATAAAATTATCTCTAACAAAACACTTTCGATGCGCGAAGATTTACTCTGTTTTTCGAGAGTTCTAAACCTTGTAGCGCATTATGAAGCTGGACTAGATTACCATTTAGAAACCCTTTTACGAAGTACATACAAGTTTTTAATTAAGATGAATGACCTGCATGAAGTGCAAAAAGAAATGATAAAATTCATTAGAGGACTTCAGGATATTTATCCACACGATCTTAAAAATGCATTTAAAGAATTACACAAAACACTAAAGACTTTTGAAGACCATCCGTACGAACGACGCGCCTTTTTATATCTCGATATTATTTCTTGGCTAGAAAGCAAAATTGAAAACAAACCTGTTAGCGAAATCATCCAAATTAAGTATTTAGCAAAGAAAAGTTCGTAATTCTACGAAATTCATAAAAAACTCACAAAATCTACAAATAATTTGGATTTCTAATTTTTGTGTTGCAATATTTGTGCTCACAAAGTTCAAACACTTACTGAAATGTTATCAAGAAAGGTGGAGGGAATGACCCTATGAAGCCTTAGCAACCCTTAGATTTACTAAGAAGGTGCTAAATTCTACTTAATTATCCGATTCATTAATCGGAAAATTGGATAGATAACTCAAGACTAATTACTCATCTGTAATTAGCATTTTCTTTATAATATTTTTCTATTAAGTACGCTTCTAACGAGGCTTATTTGGCTTTTGGTTTAATCATTTATTAACTCAAAAACTTAGAAAAATGAGTACACAAAAATTTGCAACACAAGCGTTGCACGCAGGTCACGACGTCAGTCAAACTTCAGGAACAAGAGCTGTTCCTATTTACCAAACATCATCGTATGTCTTTAATGATTCAGATGATGCAGCCGGACGATTTAACCTTTCTGTTCCTGGCTTTATTTACACACGTTTAAACAATCCAACAAACGACATTTTAGAGCAGCGATTAGCAGCGCTAGAAGGAGGAATTGCAGCAGTGGCTACGGCTTCTGGAACCTCAGCAATTGCAACAACTTTACTAACACTTTTAAGAGCAGGAGACCACATTGTGGCGTCGAGTAGTTTGTATGGAGGCACCTACAATTTATTAAGCGTCACCCTACCAAGACATGGTATTACCACAACATTTGTTGATGCGTCAAATCCGGAAGAATTTAAAAAAGCAGCACAAGAAAACACAAGAGCCTTTTTTGTAGAATCTTTAGGAAATCCAAAATTAGATGTTTTAGATCTTGAAGCCATTTCAAAAGGAGCGAAAGCCCATAAAGTGCCCTTAATTGTAGATAATACCGTGGCTACACCTTATTTGTTAAATCCAATAGAATATGGTGCTAACATCGTTATTCATTCGCTAACCAAATATATCACTGGAAACGGAACATCACTAGGAGGTATTATTATTGATGCCGGAACATTTGATTGGACTAACGGAAAATTCCCAGAATTTACAGAGCCATCTGCAGGTTACCATGGTTTAGTCTATAGCGAAGCCATAGGAGCAGCTGCATTTATAGCAAAAATTAGAATTGAAGGTTTACGAGATTATGGTGGAGCCTTAAGTCCATTTAACGCCTTTCAAATTATTCAAGGTTTAGAAACTTTAGAACTACGTATTCTAAAACATAGTGAAAACGCTCTTGAATTAGCAACATGGCTAGAGTCTCAACCTGAAGTTAAATGGGTGAATTACCCAGGATTAAAATCTAGCAAGTACAATGCGTTAGCTAAAAAGTATTTACCAAAAGGCCAAAGTGGCGTCGTCACTTTTGGAGTGGATGGTGGTTACGAAGCGGCAAAAACCATTGCTGATACAACGAAACTATTCTCATTATTAGCCAATATTGGAGACACAAAATCACTTATCATTCATCCTGCAAGTACAACGCATCAGCAATTAAGTGATGAAGCGCAAGAAACTACAGGTGTTACTAAAGATTTAATTCGTTTGTCTGTTGGTATTGAAAATATAGAAGATTTAAAAAACGATTTAAAAGAAGCTTTTGCTGTTGTTAAACAGAAAAAAGCCCTTCAAAATTAAATTTAAATTGTGAAGTAAAATGGATGTCTTTAATTGTAAAGACATCTGTTTTATAGTATTCAATACTAAAAAGACAAAAATATGAGTGATTTAAAATTCTCCGTTGTAGGAGACAGTACTTCTGCAACCCAATTTATAGGAAAAACAAGACAATTTACTTTAGTTGTAGATGAACCGGAAGCTTTAGGTGGCACCGATGAAGATGCCAATCCCGTAGAATACATTTTAGCAGGCTTTGCTGGTTGTGCCAATGTTGTTGGACATTTGGTAGCTAAGGAATTAGGTTTTACAATTAAAAATTTAAAGATTGAAGTGACGGGTGAATTAAATCCTGATCGATTTTTAGGTACGTCTACCAAAGAACGCGCAGGCTTTAAAACCATTAATCTCAACCTTATTCCAGAGACCGATGCCAGTATTGAAGTTTTAACGCAATGGCTTCAGATTGTTGAAGAACGTTGTCCTGTAAAAGATAATTTACAGAACAAGACACCTTTAAAAATTTCCGTAGAAAAAGAATATACAGCTATATAAATATTTGTAATGGCACATTTACACTACATAACCCTAAATAATTACGTTACTGAAAGTGGTAAGACAATCAATCCTAAATTGTCTTACCAAACTTTTGGTAAAGCATTACATTCTGCACCCATAATTTTAGTCAACCACGCCCTTACCGGAAACTCAAATGTGGTTGGAGAAGACGGCTGGTGGAATGATATTATTGGAGACGACAAATGTATTGACACTAATGATTATACGATTTTAGCGTTTAATATTCTTGGCAATGGCTACGATAATATTGCAGAAAACTGCATTGAAAATTACAAAGACTTTACAGCAAGAGATATTGCCAAACTATTTGCTTTAGCCATAGAGCAATTAGAAATTGAAAATTTATTTGCCGTTATAGGAGGCTCTGTTGGTGGCGGAATTGCATGGGAATTAGCCGCATTAAAACCCCAATTAATTCAACATTTAATTCCTATTGCGACCGACTGGAAATCCACGGATTGGGTCATTGCGAATTGCCATATTCAAGATGCGATATTGAATAACTCGTCACAACCTTTAGTCGATGCTAGAATGCACGCCATGACCTTGTATCGTACACCAGAATCGTTAACACAAAAATTTGATCGCACTAAGAAAAACGATGCCCTTTATAATATTGAATCTTGGTTGAGTTATCATGGAAATGCACTAGACAATCGATTTCAGTTGGCTGCCTATAAACTGATGAATCAGATTTTGCGTACTATTGATATTACAAGAAACAGAACTGATTTTTTAGAAGTCGCTTCAAAAATTGAAAGCGATATTCATATCATCACCATTAATTCTGATTTGTTTTTTAAAGCGGATGAAAACTGGAATACCTATGTGGATTTAAAAGGAGTGAAAGACAACGTTAATATTCATGAAATTAAATCCGTGCATGGCCACGATGCTTTTTTAATAGAATTTGACCAATTAGCACGCTTTTTGAAACCTATTTTTTCGACGGCATTGAAATCAAAGGAAAAATTAGTACAGCAAGTTGCGTAGAACATACTTACATTTTATTAATATAAAGCCAAACGACCTGTTTGGCTTTTTTACGTTATAATTTTAGCTAAAATTAAAGTATGAGCGTTAATATTATTAGCAATAACGACAATTGTAATACTTTTACTCGTATATTTTTACGTATTGAACAAAACAGAAGACACAGCACCCCAAATACCAAGAAAACGAAAATTTCGTTGGTTGCGCAGAACCTTACGCGTACTGTTAGGAATTCTTACGTTTTTATTTTTGGTGATTCTTTTTGTTCGTAGTCCTTGGGGACAAGGTATCATTGTGGACAAAGCCGTTAGCTTCGTTTCAGATAAAACCGGAACTAAAGTCGCCATAGAAAAACTCTTTATTACGTTTGACGGTGATATACAACTCGATGGTTTATATCTCGAAGACAAAAAAGGAGATACTTTAGTCTATTCAAAATCATTGGAAGCTAACATCCCTCTAATTAAAATTATAAGTGGTAATGGCATCGGAGTTGATGCTTTAGATTGGGATGGTTTGCGTGCCAATGTGATTAGAAAAGATAGCATTGAAGGTTATAACTTTCAATTTCTAATTGATGCTTTTGCTTCTACCGACACTACAACCGTTGCAACAGATACCACCTCCACTCCACTGAACCTAGTTTTAGGCAACTTAAATTTCAATAATTTTGATGTTGTTTTTGATGATGCGGTTGCAGGCATTGATTCTAGATTTAAAATTGGGAAGTTGAAAGCTAATATGAAAACCACAAATATTGAAGACATGATTTTTGATGCTTCAACGATTAAACTTAGTGAAGCCAATATTAAGTTTATTCAAAAACCAGTAGCGATTGACACCACAACTTCAAACACACCTTTACCAAAATTAGCTTTTGAAACTATTGCGTTAAACAATGTGGTTGCTTATTACGAATCGCAACCTGACCGTTTGATTGCTGATGTTGATATTTCAGAATTCACTACAGAATCACCACTTATAAATTTAGAAGCTAGTGATTTCAACCTTAAAAACATCACGCTTAAAAATTCTAAAATCAGCTTAACCACAGACGCTGAAATTAATGGCTTAACACAAAAAATAGAGGAAGTTACTGAGGAAGTAAAAACAGACATCACAACGTTTGAATGGCCGCAACTAACAATTAATATTGCTGCTATTGATTTTGAAAACAATCACATTAATTATAGCGTTGGTAATGCAAAACCAAAACAAGACATCTTCAACCCGAATGCCATAGCACTTTCAAATTTTACGCTTCAAGCGAAAGACATTTCTTTAAAAGATAAAAAAGCGACACTAGACTTAGAACAACTAAATTTTAACGAATATTCAGGATTAAACCTTAATCAATTGGCTGTTAATTTTAACGCAACAGACCAAAATATGCGTTTGGATGATTTAAAATTCAAATTAAATAACAATTCAATTTCAGGTGATGCACATTTAGAGTATCAGTCACTTTCAAAATTAATAGAAGCTCATGAAACTACTAAGGTCAACTTAAACCTCCCAGCCTTTCAACTCTCATTGACAGAGATTTTCAAATTTCAACCTGATTTAAAAAATAACGAATACCTCAATAAATTAAGCAAAAAACTAATTCTAGGAAATCTAAATGCTTCCGGAACTTTAGCATCAATTAATTTAAATAAAGCAGAACTTAACTGGGGAAATTCAACAAAAATCTCTACTAAAGGAACGCTTCAAAACGTCACCAATCCTGAAACACTTCAATTTGATATTCCACAGTTTTTAGCAGTTACAAAACGCTCTGATTTAATTCAGTTTGTAAATGAGGAAGACTTAGGAATTAGCTTTCCAAATGACGTGAAATTTGTGGCACAATTTAAAGGAAATCTTGAAGATATTTCAACTAAAGCAAAACTCACCACCTCACAAGGTCTGGCTGCAGTAGATGGTAATTTTAAAAACACTGATAACATTTCTTATGACGCGCTATTAACTATTGAAGAATACAAGGTTAACGAATTACTTAGCAATCCTCAACTTGGAGCTTTAAGTCTTACGTTAAAATCCACAGGATCTGGCAGCACTATCAATACCTTAAATGCGGATTTAGAGGCAACTATTTCTGAATTTCAACTTAATAATTATGCCATAAAAGATCTTCATCTTAATGGTGATATTAAAAACGGAACAGGAAATATTCAGTCGCAATACAAAGACAATAATCTCAATGCGAACCTAGATGCTTTTGTGGTTTTAGATTCTATTTCACCTGAAGCTAAAGTCAAAATTAACGTTATTGGCGCCAACCTAGAAGCGCTTGGTGTAATGAGTCGTAATATTAAAACGGCCATGAATGTCACTGTAAATTTTAAAGGTAATGGCGAAACTTACGATGCTAGCGCTAACATTGACAACGGTGTTGTTGTGTATGACAATAGAAGTTATTTAATAGGTGATATTAAAGCCTTTGCTCATGTGGATACAGACACGACTTCGGTTTCTTTTAAAAACAACATTTTAGATCTTGATTTAAAGTCAAATACCAATCCTCAAACGTTTAGTAAAGCGATTAAACGCCACGTTTTAAGTTATTTTTATAGAGATGAAAATGTCTCAGACACAATTAGCGATTTTGTGAACTTAAACCTCAAAGGTAAAATTTCGCAATCCCCTTTACTGAATGACGTCTTCTTAGTTAATGTTCAAGGTTTAGACACCATTAACGTGGCTGTAGATTTCAACGAAAAAGCGCGACAATTACAAGCAAATATTACAGCACCACATATTAATTATAGTGGCAACAAATTGGACAGTCTTGCTTTTTCTATGGATACCGACAAAGAAAATTTCAATTTTAATCTAGGTTTTAAAAACATCACTGCTGGTCCGTTAGATGTACCTAAAACCATCATAACTGGCCACCAAACCAACAACGAATTAGCGCTTAACTTTTTGGGCTATCATCAAGGAGAGCAGCTCATGAATGTCAACACTAAAATCACTGGCAGCAGAGAGCGTTTAAGATTTACAGTAAATCCGGATAGCTTAATTCTCAATAAAGAGAAATGGTTAATTCCTGAAGATAATGAAATCATCCTAACAGATAAGCATCTCGAATTTAATAACTTTAAAATCAACCAAAATAATCAATCCATTGCGATTACAGATAAACTAGAGTACATTTCAAAAGAGCATATTGCCATTGAATTCGAGAATTTTGACATCAATGCCGTCTTTGATTATTTAAATCCAGAAGCCGAATTAGCAACCGGACAACTAAATGGTAATTTTATTCTTGAAGATCCGTTTACCAATGCTGGTATTTTAGCCGATTTAAGTATTGAACAATTGAACATGCTTAAAACCGATTTAGGGACTTTAAGTGTGAATGGAAATTCATTGGACGACAATAGTTATGCGTTTAATGCTGGACTAAAAGGTGGTGATATTGATTTTGATCTCGTCGGCGATTACACTGTCACCAATAACATAGCAAATCTCGATCTCGATTTTAATATCAACGAATTCAAAATACAAGCACTCAACACTTTATCTATGGGCGAAATTAAAGATGCTGATGGTAGTTTTTCTGGTGCTTTTAAAGTTACAGGTTCAACATCAGATTTAAAATACGATGGCTCCATAACATTTAATAATGCTGGTTTCAATGTCGCTAAACTGAACACTAAATTTAGTATGGCTAAAGAAACGCTGAGCATCAATAATAATGGCCTTTCAATGAACGATTTCACCATTCGTGATGAAAACAATAACGCCTTAGTACTTTCTGGTAAGGTTGGTACCGAGAGTTTTATTAATCCAACATTCGATTTAAGTGTAAAAACCTCCAATTTTCAAGTCTTAAATGCCACTAAAGAAGATAACGAAGAATTTTACGGCAAAGTTACTTTTGACGCCAATGCTAAACTAACTGGCGATTTACAAATTCCAAAATTAGATGCTAAATTGACTTTAGGTTCCGATACAGATCTCACTTATGTACTACCTTCATCAGTAGCCAGTGTAGAGGAACGTGATGGAGTTGTTGTATTTGTTAATCGTGAAAATCGAGATGCTATTCTTACACAAACTGAAGAACAAACGGCTACGATAAAAGGCTTTGATATTAGGGCTTTATTCAACGTTGGAAAAAATGCAGCAGTCACTATAATTATAGATGAAGAAACCGGAGATAATTTTAAAATTTCAGGTGAAGGTGATTTTGTGTTCACCATGAAACCCAATGGGCGAATCACACTCACTGGCGCCTATGAAATTTCAGAAGGACATTACGAACTAAACCTTTACAATTTAGTGAATCGAAAATTCTTAATTGCTCAAGGCAGTCGTGTCACTTGGTCTGGCGATCCGTTTGATGCGAAACTAGATATACGCGCCATATACAATTTAGATACTTCAGCTTACGGACTAATGGCTTCGCAAATTTCTGGTTCAGATTCATCCGTAAAAACTAAATACCAAGAAGTTTTACCTTTTAATGTCTACCTCAATATTGATGGCGAATTATTACAACCTAAAATTTCATTTGGTTTAGATATGCCAGAAGAAGACCAAGGTGCCATTAGCGGACAAGTATATTCTAGAGTACAACAAGTCAACCAGCAAGAAGGAGAATTGAATCGCCAAGTCTTTTCACTTTTAGTGCTCAATCGTTTTTATCCAGATTCTGGTAGTGATGGTAGTGACGGAGGCTTTGCTACAATTGCAAGAGACAATTTAAATGATGCGGTATCCGATCAGCTGAATACATTTTCTGATAAAATATTAGGTAGTACTGGTATCGAACTCGATTTTGGACTTAACAGCTATACCGATTATCAAGGCGATTCACCAACCGACCGTACCGAGTTAGAAATCGCAGCAAAGAAAAAATTGTTTAACGACAGATTAACGGTTAGTGTTGGTAGTGACGTTGATATACAAGGCAGCAATAGTACTGATAAAGAAACACCTGTAATTGGTAATGTAAGCTTAGAATATGCGTTAACAGAAGATGGCAGATACCGACTAAAAGGTTTTAGAAAAAGTGAATTTGAAAATGTAATAGATGGCCAAACCATAGTGAGTGGTATTAGTTTAATATTTACAAAAGAATTCAACCAATTTAGCGAACTTTGGGATGCTATTTTACGCTCTAAAAAAGAAAAGAAAGCAAAATCCGAAGCCGAGAAAAGGGCACAAGAAAAACAGCAAGAAGCAACAGACAAAAGCATGGAACAGAAAACCAATTAAACTTGAAAAGAATCTTAAAACATAGTATCTCTTTTATTTTCTTAGGAATGATTTTATACTCATGCAGTATAAAAAAACACATTCCTGAAGGCGAACGTTTATACACTGGTGCTAAAATTGAAATTGAATCGGATTCTATCATAAAAAATGAAGAGGAACTAAAAACAGAATTGGAAACCGTTTTAAGACCTGAACCAAATTCTAAGTTCTTGGGAATGCATTTAGGCTTGTATTATTATTACAAAATGCAAAAGAAAAACCCAGGTTTCCTCAACAGATGGCTATATAAACAAATAGGAGAAAAACCTGTTTATCAATCTAGTGTAGAACCCTTTGAGATTGAAGACGTATTAAGAAATCGCCTAGAAAATAAAGGATTTTTCTATAGCACTGCAACTTCCGCTTTTGAAGAAAAAGAGATTGAAGCGTCTATCAATTATAAACTAAAAATCACGGAACCATATAAAATGGAACGTTTTCAGATCGATTCTATGCCGTCACCACTCTATGAAGATGTAAAAAAGGAAACCGACAAATCCCCATTTCAAAAAAGCATGCGTTTCGATTTGTCTAATATGAAATTAGAACGCCAGCGTATTGATGCACAACTAAAGAAAAAAGGCTATTATAACCTCAATCCCGATTTTTTTATTTTTGAAGCAGACACCAATCAATACGACAACAAACGCTTCGATTTATTTTTAAAATTGAAAGCTGAAGTTCCTAAAAAAGCGACTATTCCTTATCGTATTTCAAAGATAAATGTATTTGCTAATTACGACTTACAAGATTCTACATACGCCAAAACAGAACGGTTCAATAATAAGAATTACATACAAGACACACTGTTTATAAAACCTAAATACCTCGATGAATTTATTACACTAAACGAAGGGGATTTCTACAGTCCTGAAAATTCTAAAAATACCGCCAGACGTTTATCTAAAATTGGTGCGTATAAATATGTTAACATTCAATATAAAGAAGTTGATTCGCTACTCACAGACAGTTTAGGTATTCTTGAAACCAATATTTTTTTATCACCATTAACTAAACGTGCCGTCCGTGCCGAAATACAAGCCGTCACCAAATCCAATAACTATACAGGACCTCATTTAGCACTAACCTACAGTAATCGAAATGTATTTAAAGGTGGTGAAACGTTCAACATTAGTACAAATGTTGGTTACGAATCGCAATTTATAAGTGGCAACAACACAGGACTTAGCAGTATAGAATTGGGTCTAACAACGGAACTCATTTTCCCTCGTGTTTTATTTCCTGTAAAAATTAATACGGATTTCTTTAAATATTCTATCCCAAAAACAAAAACAAGTATTGGACTTAATTATTTGAGTCGAAGTCAACTGTATACTTTACTTTCAGGAACTGGACAGTTTGGGTACTCTTGGAATGCTAATAGATTTATAACCTATCAATTTAATCCTATTTCCGTAAGCTACACTAGACTTTCAAATACCACTGCTGAATTTGAAGCTATTTTAGACGAAAATTCATACTTACAACAAAGTTTCGATCAGCAATTTATTTCAGGTATGACCTTTTCATTTACCTATAACGAAATGGTAGATGCTAACGATCCTAATCAGTTTTACCTAAACACAACTTTAGATGTTGCAGGTAATTCGATTAGTTTACTAGGAAAAGAAACCACTTCTGGCGAACCTAAAGAATTTTTAGGATTGCAATATGCGCAATATGCTAAAGCCGATTTGGATTTAAGATTCCATCTTAACTTCGGTAAAGATAGAGCACAAACCTTAGCAACACGATTATTTGCTGGCTACGGCTTACCTTATGGAAACTCGGATGTTATTCCGTATGTAAAGCAATATTTTTCAGGTGGTCCTTATAGTGTTAGAGCTTTTAAAACGCGCTCTTTAGGACCAGGAACTTACAATGACGATAGCAATAACGACGATGTAACCTATTGGGATCAAACCGGAAATATTAGACTAGAAGCCAATGTAGAATATCGTTTTCCTATAGTTTCATATTTTAAAGGAGCGGTATTTGCCGATGCTGGAAATGTCTGGAACTCTAAATCCAATTCTGTGTTTGACGGAGAAGATAAATTCACCTCTAACTTCATCAATGAATTAGGTATGGGTGCCGGATTTGGGTTGCATATTGATGTGCAAGGTTTTGTTATTCGTTTCGATTTGGCAGCACCTTTCCACGATCCGTCATTAGCACCAGGAAAACGCTTCGATTTTAAATATGACGAACCTGTGCTTAACTTCGCTATTGGCTATTCGTTTTAATTATGTGATAAACCGAAGCAATCCTATACAATTGCAAATACCTTATTATATTTGAATTTAATATCTTTATTGAAACATAGGTTTCAAAAACAGACAACAATTATATATGACAGATAAAGAACAATACATGAAAGAAGCTGTAAACGCAGCTTTAAAAGGAATGAACAACAACGAAGGAGGACCATTTGGTTGTGTCGTTGTTAAAGACGGAAAAATTGTAGGACGCGGAAATAACAAAGTTACCTCTACTAACGACCCAACGGCTCATGCTGAAGTTACAGCGATTAGAGACGCTTGTAAAAACTTGGATTCTTTTCAACTAGATGGTTGTGAAATTTACACCTCTTGCGAGCCTTGTCCAATGTGTTTAGGCGCTATTTATTGGGCGAGACCAGACAAAGTATATTATGGAAGTAACCAAGTAGACGCTGCAAATATTGGTTTTGACGATGAATTTATTTACAAAGAAATTCCATTACCTTACGAAAAAAGAAGTATTCCTTTTGAGCAATTAGCTCGTGAGATTGCTTTAGAGCCATTTCAGGAATGGACTAAAAAAGAAGATAAGACAGAATACTAAACAATCCTATACGTCAGTTCGAGTGTTTTGACTTTTGGGTCGAAAAGTATCGAGAACTTTTGTCACTAAAAAAGCTTCTCGATAGAAAATTCCGAAAAGGGAATTTCACTCGAAGTGACGCTATCGTTACATTTTTAATTCATTTATAATTGAAATAACTAACATGATCACCTTCATCCTAAATAACAAAACCATTAAAACATCGGAGCATTCCGGAACCACTTTACTGGATTTTGTACGTTACCAACAACGCTTAACTGGCACCAAAATTGGTTGTCGTGAAGGCGATTGTGGTGCTTGCACACTTTTGGTCGGTACACTAAACGACGACACGATGGAATACCAAAGTATCACCTCATGTATTTCACCATTAGGAAACGCACATGGCAAACATATTGTAACGGTTGAAGGCACCAATTTAAAAGACACACTCACCACAGCTCAAGAAGCCATGAAAGCAAATTACGCCACCCAATGCGGATTTTGCACACCAGGCTTTGTCGTAGCTCTAACTGGCTTTGCTTTATCTAATTCAGATAAAAATTACAGTAATGCCATTGACGCTATTAGTGGAAACATTTGTAGATGTACAGGTTACAAAGCCATTGAAAAAGCGGCACATCAAGTGGTTGAAAAACTAGAGCATCAAGAAAAAAACTCTTTTAAATGGTTAATTGACAATGGATTTATTCCAGAGTATTTTGAAAGCATTCCACAACGTTTAAAAGATATTGAAGCTAAAGATTTAAATCAACCCAAAGGAAAATATGTTTCTGGAGGAACAGATTTATATGTACAGAAAGCAGATCATTTAGCAGATAACGACGTACACCTCATTGCTGAGAAAGATTATTTAAAAGGCATTTCAATTGAAAACGGAATTTGCACTATTGGAACCAACTCTACCGTTTCTGATTTATGGAATCACAGGGAGTTAAACAGCATTTTACCCAATTTAAGAAAACACTTAAAGTTGGTCTCTTCAGAACAAATTAGAAATATGGCTTCTTTGGGTGGAAACATCGCCAATGCTTCGCCTATTGGAGATATGACTATATTTTTCTTAGCGCTTAATAGTGATCTTACAATTACCAATGAAAAAGACGAAGAGCGTAGTGTTGCACTAAATAACTTTTATCAAGGTTATAAAACTTACGACTTAAAAGATGATGAACTTCTAAAAGCCATCAGCTTTAAGTTACCAACAGCGCAGTCCTTTTTTAATTTTGAAAAAGTTTGTAAACGCACCCATTTGGATATTGCGAGTGTCAATTCAGCGATACATTTATCAGTTGAAAATAGTACCATTTCAGAAGCGCATGTGTCTCTTGGTGGTGTTGCTGCAATTCCGAAGTATTTACACGATACTTCAGCATTTTTAACAGGAAAGCCCTTGACTTCTGAAACGGTATTAGAAGCTAATGAGATACTTCAAAAGGAAATTAGTCCAATTAGTGATGTTAGAGGAACTAGTGATTATAAGCGTTTGCTCGCAAGACAATTGTTTTTCGCGCATTTTACGGAATTGTTCCCTAATCATTTCACCTTAAACGATTTTGTTCAGTATGCACAATAACAAGACAAATACAGTACGCAACACTAAATTAGATGCGGTTTCAAAATCATTAAAACAAAGCACTAAAAACTTAGATTCTTATACGCATGTTCGTGGTGAATCGTTATATGTTGATGATGTTAATATTAGACAAGGTACCTTTCATGCCGTGGTTTTTGACTCACCAAAAGCACACGGAAAAATAAAACATATCGATTATTCTAAGGCTGAAGCTCTAGAAGGTGTCGAACGTATTTTTACCTACAAAGATGTTCCAGGTGAAAATGAAATTGGAGGCATCATCGCAGACGAACCTTTATTTGCGGAAGACGAGGTTCATTTTTGGGGCATGCCAATTGCCTTAATTGTTGCCGAATCTGAATTTATTGCACGAAAAGCAAGAGGTTTAATCGAGATTGAAATTGAAGATTTACCAGTCATCACCACAGCAAAAGAAGCCAAAGCAAAAGGTAGTTTTATCAACGCACCACGCTCTTTTAGTTTAGGTGATACCGAAAAAGCATTTGCAGACTGTGACTACGTTTTTGAAGGGGAAACCTTTTCCAACGGACAAGAACATTTATACATTGAAGCACAAGGAGCTTACGCTGAACCAATGGAAAATGGCAATATAAAAATCACTTCATCTACGCAAGGCCCAACAGCTGTACAAGCCACAACAGCTAGAGTTCTAGGCATTGCAATGCATAAAATTGAAGTCGATGTCACACGTCTTGGCGGTGGATTTGGTGGAAAAGAAGATCAAGCCACACCTTGGGCTGTGATGGCTGCTTTAGCGACTTATCATTTAAATCAATCGGTAAAATTAATACTGAATCGTCATGATGATTTACGCATGACAGGAAAGCGTCATCCTTATGAAAGCACTTATAAAATTGGATTATCTAAAGACTTAAAAATCTTAGCTTACCAAACCGAATTTTTACAAAATTCTGGAGCAGCAGCAGATTTATCACCTGCGATTGCAGAACGTACTTTGTTTCATGCTACCAATAGTTATTACGTACCAAACGTGACCACAAAAGTGTTGAGTTGCAAAACCAATTTACCACCAAATACGGCCTTTAGAGGTTTTGGTGGACCACAAGGTATGTTTGTAATTGAGTCTGCGATTGCAAAAGCGGCTTCTGAAATTGGGGTTTCAGCTAGACAAATTCAGGAAGCGAATTTGTTAGATGAAAATGACACGTTCTCCTATGGACAAATTGCAAAAAAAGTAGAAGCCAAAAACACATGGCATTCTGCTAAAAACATATTTAATAGTGATGCTTTAGAACAAGAAGTTGCTGATTTCAATAAGAATAATACAGCCTTCAAAAAAGGGCTTTCGTTTATGCCAATTACTTTTGGTATTTCGTTTACCAATACACCAATGAATCATGCACGTGCTTTGGTTCATATTTATTTAGATGGCAGTGTTGGCATAAGCACAGCGGCTGTCGAAATGGGTCAAGGTGTAAATACTAAAATGATGCAGATTGCTGCAGATGTATTTTCGATTCCTATTGATAAAATCAAAATAGAAACCACCAATACGACGCGTGTTGCTAATACGTCGCCTTCTGCTGCGAGTTCTACGGCAGATTTAAATGGAAAAGCAACTTTAATGGCTTGTAATGCTTTAGTGGAACGCTTAAAACTAGTAGCTTCAGAAGATTTAAATGTATCAGAAAAGGATATTACTTTAAAAGATGAATCTGTCTTTATAAATGATAAACCATCAGAATTATCCTGGACAGAACTTATTAATAGTGCCATGTTAAAACGTGTCGCTTTAACTGAAAATGCCCATTACGCCACACCAGAAATTCACTTTGATAAAACCAAAGAAAAAGGACATCCTTTTGCTTATCACGTATACGGCACAGCGATTACAACGGTGACGGTGGATTGCACGCGTGGCACCTATGAATTTGATTCGGTTAAAATCGTGCACGATTACGGAAAAAGCATGAGTGAAGGAATTGATTTAGGCCAGGTAGAAGGTGCTTTAATACAAGGTATCGGTTGGATGACTTTGGAAGAAATCGCCTATAATGATGACGGTAAATTATTATCTAATGCATTATCCACTTATAAAGTACCTGATATATTTTCTGTACCAAAACGTGTGGAAGTGATTCCAGTAGAAACCGAAGGCAATGACATGGCGATCTTAAAATCTAAAGCCGTTGGTGAGCCACCATTAATGTATGGTATTGGCGCTTATTTTGCACTTCAAAATGCGATAAAGGCTTTTAATTCTAATTATGATATAGAATTTCATGCACCGATGACACCTGAGAAGGTTTTGATGGGGTTGTATGAAAATAAAAAATGAACAAAGAACACCCCTCAAGTCCCCTCAAGGGGACATTCCAAAAAATAAACATTGGTACTATTGTCCCCTTGAGGGGACTTTAGGGGTGTAAATAATCACAATAAACAAACGCCTTATCGCTCTACATTACAAAAAACAAAACATCCTTAAAGGCGCACTAATTTACAGTGCTGGTGATACTATTGCTGCTCTTTTACTTGGTGAATTCATCTGGTATCGCTTGCTAGGCATGATGTGTATTGGCGCTACTTTTTATGCGTTTGAAATCCCGAATTATTTTGATTGGATAGTAAAAACGACACAGTTTCGAAAAGGAGCCAAAGCCACATTAAGTAAAACTATTTTAGCAATAGCCTATTTTAACCCCTTGTGGGTCGCCAGACATTTACTGTTTATTAAATTATTTTCAGGTCAGTTTGACGCTATTGGTTTTAACCTTTTAGAGATTGCGTTTTGGTCGTTTTTGGTGAATATTCCTATTTCTTTTATGGCAAATTATATTATTCAAAATCGATTCCAACTGAAATGGAGGTTTTTGGGATCTGCTGTTTTTTCTGCTTTAATGGCGATTTATTATGCTTTGAGTGAGACTATTTTTTCTTAACCAATTCCTGCAAACGCAGGAATCTCATTAATGAGAAGAAAATTACTATCGTACATATCCTGTAAGGTTTTTAAAACCTGACAGGTATGAAAGTTAATTAACAGGATAATAACCTAACAAATAGATCGTATGTTCTTTTATTACCAGACCAGCTAGGTTTTGAAAACCTTCAAAATCTAAAAGTTACTTATATCAATGATCTTTAAAATATGTAAACAATTTCAGAATAAAAAAGTAAAAAAAGAGTATTAAACATGTTTTCAGCCTAACATTACGTCTCGCCAACAAAACACATAAAAATCTAATAGTCAACCTTTTAAATTGTATTCAAATTTATTTCAATTCAAAAAAATTTTAATATTTTAGGTTTTTTTTTTAGGAAACCTAGAACAGTTTCACGTGGTAAAAGGTACGGTAAAACCCCACCTGGTAACAAGTAAGGGAATATCCCATCTGGGAATAACCAAGAAAAAAGCTCACCTAGGAATAGGTAAGGAAAAAGTTCTAATATTTGGTGTAAAGTTTCGATATTCAAATATATTATTTTAATTATAACTTATTATAAATGAATCATTAACATATTAAAAGTTATTAACTAATTAAATTATTTAAAACAACTGTAATTTTGAAATACCTAGAAACAAAAGCCTATAAATTTTCAAAATCTATCTTTTCAAGAATTTCATATTTAGCAATAGCATAATGCTTCAAAACAGCATCCAACAAATAATCGCGAACCACTAAAATTAAATGCTGTCTTTCATCAGACTTATAATTTGAAATTAATTTTTCAGCAGAAGCATGCAAACCTTCATTCTTTAATTCCAACTTCCCTAATTCATCAATAATAAGATATTGCGATTCGTTTTCTGAAGCAACAGATTGTAAATAAGCATTCGCTTTTTCAAAAGCCGATTTTAAAAATTTAAAGTTTCCTATTTCAATGATGGCTTCAGTGTCAAGTTCAGTTTCAAGTTCAAATTCATTCTTAGACTTTACTTCTAGAAAATAGCGCTTTCCTTCAGCATTATCAGGACATAATACTCCATCAACATCATCACGGTTTTTACACCATTCTTGTAAAGCTGTTGTTTTTCCTATTCGGATATCACCTCTGAGGATATATATCATTCTGAAGGCACTTTAAAATGAATACAATTAGAAATACTATTCGCCATAAAATATTGGAATCGCGTATAGCCTTTTAAATGTTTTGTATCTTTCCATGTGAATGCAATAATTTGACGGAAATACGGAAACAAGTCCATCGCATTCGCAATATCTTCTTGATATTTAGATTCTTTTTTTCGAAGATACTTCTGAACGACTTTCAACAAAAAAGGACCAATTACTAGATACCAAAGCATTAAAATCAAGAAACTTCTCAATACAATATAAATGGCTTTTTGCCATCCCAAAAGCGGACCTCCAAATATTGAAAAGGCCAAAACCATAACCGCAACTGTGCCTAGCCACACCCAAATGACTTTCGTTTTAAAAGCTACTTTTTTGGTTTTCTTATCAAGTTTATCCGTTTCAAGGTGAAGATAAAAATCAGTTTCTTTTTTATTCGAAATAATCTTAATCGTGTTTTTAATAAAAATCCCTGCTAAAATTCCGCAAATCCCATAAACCAAAAGATAGGTGGTGACTAAAACTGATGTTGTAGAGGTTTCTGAAACAAAATCTAATTTTTTCTGAACCCAAGCTCCATAAATATCAATGGCTTCCCAGAGGTTTGTTCCGTAAACAATGGTTAGTATTAATAATTTTTGAAGGGCCGATTCTAAAAAGGTCACCATTCCTAAAACCATTATCGTAGCTCCTTTCCATGAGAAATTAGAAAATAAAATCGCTCCCAAAACCGCTTGAAAACTCACAGCAACATAAGCTCCGAATGGAGAATATGGACTCACTGCCATTTTAATAATTAAGACAATGACCAATGCTTTTAAGATGGCTTGCCATTTATTTTTGGCATAATAGGCAATTAAACTAATGAGTAAAATGGACACGCCACCTACAATCAATCCTGTAAATGGCGAATTAAATACATGCAAAAAACCGCCTAAACCGGACTCGTTTAGAGCCCAAAGTGCTGTTAGTTTTTCTATGATGGATTTGTTATTTTTCATGCTACTTCCCGTGAAAACGGAAATCTTTTTAAGTTTTTCATTATTCAAAAACACCCCTAATGAGCTTCGCTCGCTATCTTCATCAAAAGCTATCGCTTTTATTTCAATAATCCTCAAGGGGACAATCTTATTCAAATAACATTTATTTTTCGATGGTACATTTATAATGCACTTGAAGTAATTGGGAGACCACACTAATCGCGATTTCTTTTGGTGTATCGCCTCCAATATCTAATCCTATTGGACAAACCACATTTGTCATCCCTTCAGGAATATCCATCTCTTTAATCAACATAGTATTGAATCTTACTTTTTTTGTTTTGCTTCCTATTAGTCCTAAAAATTTAGTTTCATTTTGCAAAGCCATGGTTATCAAATCAAAATCGATGGCGTGATTATGCGTCAACACTAATACATAACAATTAGGTCCCCATTTCACAGCATCTTTAAACGATTTAAAATCGGTTTCATTGGCTTGATGCGTCGTTACACTGCTGTCTAATTCTAAATTAGAAAACCAATCGTCACGTGAATCTATAAGGTTCACCTTAAAAGGTGTATCGACTAAAAGTTTGCAGATTTCAACACCAATATGTCCTGCTCCAAATAAAAATAATTCTGGTGATTGATTCATAGGTTCTATGATAAATTCTACTTTTCCTCCGCAACATTGTTCAAATTCTGGACCTAAAGTATAGGTGGATTCAATAATTCTATTCGCTTTTAAAGCAACGATAGCTTCGTCTATGGCTTTAAACTCAAGCTTCCCTCCTCCTATGGTTCCGTGAATATCTTTGTTCTCAGTCACAAGCATACGCGAACCCACCACACAAGGTGTTGACCCTAAACACTTCGTTACCGTTATAAAGGCAACAGGTTTTTGCTTTTGTTTAAATTCAGAAAGTAATTCAATCCAGTTTTGCATTTCTAATAAAAAAAAGAGAATTTAAAAGTAAGGTTTTTTGATTGAAATGCTCTTCTATTTTTAAAACTAGCGTCAAACCTTTTAATAGAAATCAATCTTTTAAAATTTTCTGTAATCTTTAAGATTTAACTTCGACTTAATCGTTATATTGATTTTTCTAAATCAAAAAATAATTTTATGTCGAAACCATATTACGATGCTGCGGATTTACGCAAGTTTGGAAAAATTACCGAATGGAGTGAAGAATTAGGAACTAAATTCTTTGACTATTACGGAAAAGTATTTGAAGAAGGCGCTTTAACAGCGCGTGAAAAATCACTCATAGCTTTAGCTGTAGCGCACACGGAACAGTGTCCGTATTGTATAGATGCTTATACAAAAGACACCTTGCAACGTGGCATTACCAAAGAGCAAATGATGGAAGCTATACATGTTGGAGCAGCAATAAAAAGCGGTGCCACTTTAGTGCATGGTGTACAAATGATGAATAAGGTTAATAAACTTGATGGATAATGTCTGGTCGAGTACAATTGAGACCTAAACCTCTCAACTGCGCTCGAAAAGACAACTTTAAAATAATATATGGCAACAAAGTCCCTAAAGAAACTCGGAAATAACTTAGCACAAAGCAATAAACAATTAGAAATACTTTCTAATGGCATCTTTAAAAGTGGTGAATTACCAACCTTTAAAGATAAGATTTCAGAAACGAGTCAATTTCCTATAAAAGCAAAAAAACTAGAAATTCTACAGATTAATGTTGGTTACATGTGTAACCAAGTTTGTGATCATTGCCACGTAGATGCTGGTCCGGACAGAAAAGAAATTATGACGAGAGACACCATGAGACAATGTCTTGAGGTGATTAAAAATTCTGGAGCACACACGCTAGACTTAACTGGTGGAGCACCAGAAATGAATCCTGATTTTAGATGGTTTGTAGAAGAAGCTGCTAAAGTCGGTATTAAAGATTTTATTGTACGTTCTAATTTAACCATCATTAGAGCCAATAAAAAATATTACGATTTACCAGAATTCTTTAAAAAGCACAATGTACACGTGGTAAGTTCTATGCCACACTGGACGCGTGGAAAAACGGATAAACAACGTGGAGATGGTGTTTTTGATAAATCTATAAAAGCCTTACAAGAATTAAATGCTGTGGGTTACGGAATGCCAGGAAGTGACCTAAGATTAGATTTGGTTTACAATCCGTCTGGAGCCTTTTTACCAGGTGATCAAGTTGCAATGGAAAAGGATTTTAAAAAGGCATTGATGGACGATTTCGGAATTGAATTTCATAATCTATTTGCCATTACAAATTTACCTATCGCACGATTCTTAGATTATTTAATCGCTTCAGAAAATTACGAAGATTATATGTATTCTTTAGTGGAAGCTTATAATCCGGCTGCTGTAGAAAACGTGATGTGTACCAATACCTTATCGATTAGTTGGGATGGTTATTTATTTGATTGTGATTTTAATCAGATGTTAGAATTACCCGTTAATAGTAAATCGAGACACATATCTGAATTTAACGAAGAATTATTAGAAGGACGAAACATCGTCATTTCACAGCATTGTTACGGTTGTACTGCTGGTGCAGGAAGTAGCTGTCAAGGTGTTGTAGCATAAACAAATTAAGGTTTCTGCCTTCGCAGGAATAAATAATGAAGAACAAAACCGCCATATTAATCTTTGCAAATTCTGCAGAAAAAGAATTGACTTCAAAATCAATTTCTTCTTCTGACTTCTTTAATTTGCTTGATTCTGATACTGTAAAAACGGTTAAGAAAACGAATTTACCTTATTTTCATTTTTCCGAAAAAGAGCAAATAGGTAGTTCATTTGGCGAGCGCTTTACTAATGCCATTGAAGCTGTTTTTAATAAGGGCTTTGAACATGTTATTTCTCTCGGAAACGACATACCTCATCTTAGAGCCAATCATATTCTAAAAGCGACTCAGAACTTAGCAACTTCAGACTATGTTTTAGGACCTTCAACCGATGGTGGTTTTTATTTGATGGGTTTCAAAAAAACACATTTTAATAAAACTAGTTTTCAGAATTTACCTTGGCAAACCGCTAAATTAAGACAGCGTTTAAATACCGAATTACAACATCAAAACGAAAGTGTTTCTTATTTAGAAATACTCACAGATATTGATGATGTTTCCGATATCGACTCCGTTTTAGAAAGTTTTAAAACTTTAGATTTTAAGATAAAACGATTGCTATTAATACTTCGAAAAACAATTAAGACCATTGTAACGTCTGCTTCCGTTTTTCAATATGCTACAGTCTTTGAATCACCATACAACAAAGGCTCACCAATATCACTTCATCTATAAAGAGGGATTTTAACGCTATTAAAGTCCAAGAATTTTTACAACTAACGATTCTCACATCTTAAAAAATTGCCACGTTTTGTGGTCGTGATATGAAGTACATTTACTCATGCTTACTGCTATGCTTATGTCTATTGGGCAATGCGCAAATTACAATTACTGGAACCGTCACCGATGCCGTTTCAAACACACCTTTACCGTTTGTAAACATCTCATCTAACAATGGCAATGGAACAACAACAGACGAGCAAGGCACATATAGCATTGTCGTCAACTCAAGTACCGAACAACTTACTTTTTCCTTTTTAGGCTTTAAAACCCAAACCATTACTGTTGGTAATACAACTATAATCAACATTGCACTTGAAGAAGACTCGGCTGCTTTAGACGAAGTGGTCATTACTGCTTTAGGTTTAGAACGTGACACTAAAGAATTGGGTTACGCAGTTCAAGCCATTTCTGCTAAAAAATTAACGGAAGTAAAAACGGTGAACTTTCTAGACAACCTACAAGGTAAATTAGCCGGAGTTACCGTAACGCAAGGTGCCACAGGTGTTGGTTCTTCTTCCAAAATTACGATTCGAGGCGAAGCGTCCTTTTCTAACAACAATCCTTTATTTGTTTTAGATGGTGTACCAATAAATAATGAAACGGTTTTTAATTTCACCAATGAAGCTGCAGCCGGATTTCAAGAAATTGATTTTGGTAATGGAGCCATGGAAGTTAATCCTGATGATATTGGCTCTGTTACCGTTTTAAAAGGTCCAAGTGCCGCAGCATTATATGGCACAAGAGCGTCCAATGGTGTTATTGTTATTGAAACCAAAAACGGCAAAAACAAAAGAGGTTTAGGTATTAGTTTTAATTCCTCTCTTTTTGTGGAAACAGCATTTAGACTACCTGATTTTCAAAATTCGTATGGTCAAGGAAATTCGGGTCAGTTTGAATATATTGATGGACTTGGCGGCGGCATTAACGACAACATCACCTATTCTTGGGGACCACGATTAGACACGGGTTTGTTAATTCCGCAATTTGATAGTCCTGTGCAATTACCAAATGGCACTTTTGTTAGAGGTGGAGATACTGCGCTTTATGATGGTTTAGAAATCACAGCAACACCTTTTAAATCGAATCCAGATAACTTGAAGGATTTTTATGAAACAGGTATTACAACCATTAATAATATTTCAGTTTCTAATGGATTTGATTCTGGTAACTACAGATTATCATTCACCGACTTGAGAAGTGAATCGATTATTCCTGGCGTGAATTTAGACCGCCAAACCATTGCTGCTAAATTAAACTTTCAACCAAGTGACAATACCGAAATCAATTCATCTTTTAGCTACATAAATTCTAGTAGCGACAATAGACCATCCAATGGTTACGGAAGTGAAAACGCGAATTACTCGTTAGTAGCTTGGGGACCACGTTCTTTAAATATTGAAAATCTTAAAAATTATTGGCAACCGGGTTTAGAAGGCACACAACAATATTCTTTTAACTACACGTTTTTTGACAATCCGTATTTTATCTTAAATGAGAACACCAATTCCTTTAATCGCGATCGTATTTTTGGAAATCTATCCATTACACAAGAGCTGACTAAAAACTTAAGTGTTTCCTTAAGAACAGGGATGGATTATAGTACTGAAAAGCGTGAATTACGCAGAGCATACAGTAGTAATCGTTTCAGTAATGGTGCTTATGCCGAGCATGATGTAATGTTTAGAGAGATTAACACCGACTTTCTCATCAACTACAACAATCAGTTTGAAGACTTTTCACTTGATGTTTTTTTAGGTGGAAATAGGTTGAACCAAACCGCATCGACTAAACAATCGCAAACGGTTAATTTAGCACAACCCGGAATTTACAATTTAAACAATGCAGCATCACCAATTGAAGTTTTTCAGTTTGAAAGTGAAAAGCGAATTAATTCATTTTATGGTATTGCAAAACTGGGTTATAAAGATTATCTATTCTTAGATATTACGGGAAGAAATGATTGGTCTAGTGCTTTAGCTACACCTTTTTCCGTGGATGGCACTTCGTTCTTCTACCCTTCTGTGTCATCGAGTTTTATTTTATCTAATATTACGGAATTGCCAGACGTATTTTCGTTTGTAAAACTTAGAGCAAGTGTGGCACAAGTTGGAAATGATACTAGCGCTTACCAAACTTCAGGTGCTTTTGTATCGCAAACCCCTTATAATAGTCAACCCACATTTAGCGATCAAAATTTTATCCCAAATGCCAACTTAAAACCAGAACGCACCACCTCTTATGAATTTGGTACAGACTTACGTTTTTTTGAAAATAAATTGCGATTAGACGTTACCTATTACAATGCCAATACCGAAGACCAAATTATTTCTTTACCTGTGGCTATTTCTTCGGGCTACAATCAGCAAGTGGTTAATGGCGGAAACGTAAATACGCAAGGTGTGGAAATTATTTTAGGGATCACACCTATTCAAACCGATCATTTTAATTGGAATAGCACTTTTAACTTCGCAACGAATCGTTCTGTAATTAAAGATTTACCGCAAGCCGATGGCAGATTAACATTGGCTTACAGTAGAATTTATGATAGCGCCAACCAAACCGTTTGGTTTCAAGTGGAAGAAGGAGGACGTGTTGGTGATTTCTATGGAACAGGTTATGATAAAAACGACAATGGCGAATTTTTAATTGATGATGAAGGTCGATTTATCGCAGATAATGATTTAAAAAAATTAGGAAATTACAATCCTGATTTCACTTTAGGCTGGAGTAACAATTTCAATTATAAAAATTGGAGTATGAGTTTTTTATTCGATTGGAGACAAGGAGGCGAAGTCGTTTCTAGAACACGTGCTTTAGGAAATGTTGGTGGTCAATTAGCCGAAACCAGCTATAGGCCAGATGCTGGAATTGTAGCGCAAGGTGTTAATGTAAATACAGGACAAGCCAATACTGTAGCGGTTTCGGCAGAAAGTTATTACCGGCAATTTTATGATAGAAATCACGAAGAGAACAACGTTTACGACGCTTCCTTTTTAAAACTACGTCAATTCGCTATTGGCTATACCTTCAATATAAAAGATGGTTTTTTAGGATTGAAAGAAGGTGCTGATTTAAGTCTTTCCTTAGTTGGAAATAATCTATTTGCAATTACTGAGAATCCGCATTTTGACCCAGAACAATTAGCGGTTCAAGGGAATGGTTTTGTAAGTGGTGTGGAAGACATGAGTTATGCGACCACACGAAGTATTGGTTTTAAAGCTGGATTTAATTTCTAGTTCTCACAACAACGGGAATCTCAAGAATAGTGAACAAAATAATAGGCTTCCCTTTTTTAAGGGAATGAAAATAAAATTTTCAATGAAAAAAATTATATATATCGTTTCGGTTTTAAGCTTGATTTTTACCACAAGCTGTACCAAAGATTTTGAAGACATCAATACGAATCCAAATGCACCAAGTTCTGTTCAGCCTAGTTTATTACTGCGACAAGTGATTTACGATTTTGGCGAAAACATGAGCTATGAAGGTTTTGTTGCAGGTGACTTATTAGCGCAACACAGAACCGCTTTAGATTTTAATTTATTTGATAGACATGCGCTAAAATCACCACAATTGGGTGGTAATCCTTGGCCTATTTTTTATACCAATTTAAGAGATAATGAGATTATTCTCAACCAAGCCAGAACCACAGAAACCTTTGCTGTTTATGAAGGTCCTGCTTTGATTTTAAAAGCGTATATGGCGGCTGGGTTGACGGATTTATTTGGAGACGTTCCTTATTTTGAAGCTTTTAATGGTGTTAACGGTACAGTAACACCAGCATATGATTTGCAAGAAGAGATTTACCTCAATGAAAACGGCATTTTAGATAACTTAGATAAAGGCATTGCGGCTATTGAAGCCTATACGGATGTGATTCCGTTAGAAGGTGATATTTTATTTAATGGCAACTTAGACGCTTGGATAAAATTTGCGAATGCTTTAAAAATTAAACAATTGGTGCGTATTTCTGATAAAATTGATGTTTCTAATGATTTACAATCCCTTTTTGATGAAGGCAACTATATCACTTCCAACAGTGAAAATGCTATTTTCAATTTTACCAATACAGACCCAAACAGTTTTAGGTTAGCACAATTACGCATTGGTGATTTCAACAATTTTGTCTTATCCGAAACAATGGAAACAATTTTAGTCGGTTTGAATGACACACGACTTTCAAGTTTATTCCGACCATTTTCTAATTCAACTGCCAATGAATTTAATGGTTTATTAAATGGCATTGATGCCTCATCAACCTCAATTGCCTTAGCTAATTATTCTTTAGCAAGTACTGCTTTTCGAGAAGACACCTCAACCTTAGACGCTAATTTTATTACCGCTTGGGAAGTGCAATTTGCCTTAGCTGAAGCGGCTGCCAAAGGCATTATCAACGCAGATGCACAAACGCATTATAATACTGGAGTCACTTTAGCTTTCGAATATTGGAACACAGCATTACCTGCAGACTACCTCACTGGTCCTGCAGCTTATAATGCTTTTGGGTCAAATCCAATAGAACAAATCTTAACGCAAAAATGGATAGCTAATGTTATTAATGGTTATGAAGGTTGGATAGAATACCGAAGAACAGGTTTCCCCGAACTACAAACCATTTCAGCAAGTTTAAACAATGATTTAATTCCGATTAGAATGCCTTATCCTGCTGAGGAAGCCGCTTTAAATTTTGAAAATTACAGTGTTGCAGCAACCGCAACAGACAACAATAGTATAAACGTACCGGTTTGGTGGAATGAATAAACACACATGGATATAATTAACTGGCAATGGACCTTGATAATCGTATCGAGTTTACTACTCTTTCTATTATCACCATTAGCAAAAACTACAGACGAATTTTTTAAGGCGGTTCATAAAAAGAAAGCACCTAATAGTTTAGTGCTTACAGGAAGTCTTATCATTTCTTGGATTTTTGCCAAGAGCATTACCAACGCCGCCAACTTAGGTTTAGACTTTGGTATTGTTGGTGGCGTTGCGTATGCTGGTTATTATGTATCCTTTGCTGTCGCTGGTTTACTAATTTACAAAATGCGCGTTGTTGGTGGATTTAAAAGTATTCATCAGTTTTTAACCACCAAATTTGGAAAAGAAGCCATGGCTTTATTTTCTATATTGATTGCCATCAGGTTGTTTAATGAAGTGTGGAGTAACACCATGGTTATTGGTAGTTATTTTGGCGAAACAGGCAGTTCCAATTATTATTGGGCGATTATTGTTTTTACCATTTTGACTCTAGCGTATGCGATAAAAGGAGGCTTAAGCAGTTCTATTTTTACCGATGTCATTCAAATGGTATTGTTCAGTATTCTACTTATAGTAATTTTATGGAATATCTTCTCTATAGAAACCTTTAGCGTTACTGATGTCGTAACCTCTGGTACGTGGAGCTTTGAATTGGGTTTGAATTTATTTTTCGCTGCCATTATTCAATCGTTTAGTTATCCGTTTCACGATCCGGTTTTAACGGATAGAGCCTTTATTAGTTCACCAAAAGTCACCCGAAAAAGCTTTTTATGGGCAAGTTTATTAGGTGCTATTTGTATTATACTATTTAGTGTTATTGGCGTCTATGCACAAACCCAAGGTTTTAAAGGTCAAGCCGCTGTAGAAGTCGGAAAAGCCTTTGGCGTGGTTATTTTATTAGTCATTAATTTTATAATGATAACCTCAGCCGCATCAACATTAGACTCTACCTTTTCATCGTTTTCAAAATTATTGGCGATTGATTTAGGTATGGTTAACGATATTAACTTTGGAAGAGCATCCATGGCAGCTATTGCTATATTAGGTACATTGCCTGTTTTTCTTGAAGCCGAAATTTTATCCGCAACCACCATATCTGGCACCATGGTTATTGGTTTAACACCCATCTTTCTGTTTTGGAACATTAAAGTACCCAAAATGAGTTTCTATTTGAGTGTTATTACCGGATTAATATTTGGATTTATCTTGATTTTTAATGTGTTTCCGGAAGCCTTAATTTTTACAGAAGGCAAGTATGCCGATTTACTTTGGGTGAATATTTGGGGAATTTTAAGTTGTAATATTTTATATTTCATACCGAAATGGATAAAAACATAATTGACATAGGAAAATTATCAGGTAAAGTACTACTCTTTGGTGGTGTTTACAGTAATCTTCAAGCACTTGAAGCACTAATTGCTGTGGCAGAATCTGAAGGTATTCCACCTGAAAATTGTATTTGCACTGGCGATATTATAGGCTATTGCGCACAACCTGAAGAAACCATTCAGACCTTCAAAAACTGGAATGCCAGAAGCATTGTTGGTAATGTTGAAATACAATTACGTGATGATGAAGATGATTGCGGATGCGATTTTAGAGAAGGTTCGCGATGCGATGGTTTTTCGCAACAATGGTATCCGTATGCGAAGAGTAAACTCTCTAAAGATTCACTTAACTATCTTGAAACGCTTCCAGATTATATAAAATTCACACTTGGAAATCAGAAGGTGACTGTTGTACATGGTTCGTATTTTAATGTTTCAGAATTTATTTTCAAATCGACAGCTTGGGCTACTAAGCAATCTAATTTTGAAGCTACAGAAAGCGATATCATTATTGCTGGCCATTGTGGTTTACCTTTCAAACATAAAAACAATAATAAACGTTGGATAAATCCTGGTGTCATTGGTATGCCTGCTAATGATGGAAATCCCAATGTTTGGTTTGCTATTTTGGATGACTTGACAAAACCTTTGCAGGTAAATTTTCGTAAGTTAGACTATAACCATACGCTCACTAACAAATTAATGCTAAACGGATTACTTCCAGAATCTTATGCAAAAACGATCGTTTCAGGGATTTGGGACAACATGGAAATTTTACCTGAAGTCGAAAAACAGCAGCAAGGAAAACCACTAGAACTGTAAGGTTAACCAAATTATTTATACTAATCACAAATGCGAAACCTCATTATCTTATCGTTTTTACTCTTAAGTTGCTTTGGAAATAGCCAAGAAACCCTTCATGAGTTATTGAAAATTCATAATAAAGAGCGTATTCCTTATATTTCTGTTCAAGAATTGGCCATGCCAAAAACGAATGCTATTCTACTGGATGCCAGAGAATTTAAAGAATACAATGTAAGTCATATTGAGGATGCTATACATGTTGGCTACGATAATTTCGATTTAGATACTGTTATAAAAACACTGCCTGATACAACATCAACTATTGTTGTATATTGTTCTGTTGGTATTCGATCTGAAGACATTGCAGAACAACTTAAAAAGAAAGGCTACACTAATGTTTACAATTTATTTGGTGGTATTTTTGAATGGAAGAACAACAATTTTCCCGTATATAATTCCGAAGAAAAGGAAACAGATCACGTACACGCTTACTCTAAAGACTGGAGTAAATGGTTATTAAAAGGCATTAAAATCTATGAATAAATCACTTGTTATTGTGTTTGTCAAAAACATAAAATTAGGAACTGTAAAAACAAGACTCGCTAAAACCATTGGCGATTTTGGTGCGTTTGAAGTGTACACCGAATTGGTAAAAATCACAGAAAAAGCAACTCAGAAATTAGACATAGATAAACGCATTTATTTTTCTAATGCTATTGTAGATGACCAATGGAAAGGTGAATTTAAAGCGGTACAATATGGAGCTGATTTAGGTGAGCGCATGCTTAACGCTTTTAAAGATGGATTTGATGCTGGCTATAACAACATCGTATTGATTGGTTCTGATTTACCAGACATTCATTCTACACATATAAAAAATGGATTAGAGGCCTTAAATACGAGTGAAGTGGTTTTTGGTCCAGCAGAAGATGGTGGTTATTATTTAGTAGGCATGTCTAAATTGAATACCGAAATTTTCACCAACAAACCATGGAGTCAACCCAATTTATTTCAGTTAACGTTACAAGAGTTACAGAGTAATCAAATTTCAGTTGGTATCTTGGACACTTTAAACGATATTGACACCTATGAAGACTTAATTGCTTCAGACTTTTATAAATCGAACATCAAATTACAAGAAAAAATACAGCAACTCAATGATTAACCAAATAACAGAAAGCACAGCATATTTACAAGGCAAAGGCTTTGATCAACCCGAAATCGGCATCATTTTAGGTACCGGTTTAGGACAATTAGTTGATGAAATTGAAATCATAGCCGAAGCAAGTTATAATCACATTCCCAACTTTCCTACAGCAACCGTAGAGTTTCATAAAGGCAAACTTATTTACGGCATTTTAGAAGGTAAAAAGGTAGTTGTTATGCAAGGCCGTTTTCATGTTTATGAAGGTTACACGTTACAAGATGTAACGTTTCCGGTAAGAATTATGGAAAAACTAGGTATAACAACCTTATTGGTTTCTAATGCTTCCGGAGCCATTAATCTCAATTATAAAAAAGGAGAATTAATGCTTATTGACGATCATATTAATCTTCAAGGAGGTTCACCTTTAGCGTTTAAAGGCGTTTCAGAATTAGGAGAACGTTTTGCAGACATGAGTGCACCTTATGATGCCGAAATTAATGCGAAATTTGAAAGCATTGCTAAAGCACACAATATAACGTTACACAAAGGTGTTTATACTAGTGTGGTTGGCCCTCAACTTGAAACACGTGCCGAATATCGCATGTTAAAAATCATGGGGTCTGATGCAGTTGGCATGAGTACGGTTCCTGAAATTATTGTGGCAAATCACCTGAATTTAAAAGTTGCTGCCGTTTCTGTATTAACAGACGAATGTGATCCAGATAATTTAAAACCCGTTGATATTTCTGAAATCATTGCTATGGCCGAAAAAGCAGAACCAAATATGATTACGCTTTTTAAAGAGCTGATTAAGACCTTATAAAAAAAAGACCTGCAAGGATTTAAAAACCTTGAAGGATAACAAAAGACATTCCTGCCTACTCAGGAAGCACCTATGGAAAAGTATATAGACCTCATTAAAAATTCCTATTCAGGATACTGGAATTACCTCAAATACGAACTCATTGACCTCAATCATTGGGACAACTTTTTTTATGGTCTTATCCTTATTTCTGTTTTAGTTTGGATTCTTGAAATTGCATTTCCTTGGAGAAAAGAGCAAGCCTTATTCCGAAAAGATTTTTGGCTAGATACATTTTACATGTTTTTCAATTTCTTTTTGTTGAATCTTATCGTTTTTATTGCTTTATCTAATACGGTTTCAGAACTGTTTAATGATGTTTTAGGTCTTATTGGACTATCTGTTTCTAGCTTTCAACTTTTTGATGTTGATGAACTCCCTAAATGGTTAGGCTTATTTATCTTTTTTATTGTTTCAGACTTTGTACAATGGAATACGCATCGGCTTTTGCACCGTTTTGAATGGTTATGGAATTTCCATAAAGTGCATCATTCTGTAAAAGAAATGGGCTTTGCCGCACACTTACGTTACCATTGGATGGAACCTGTGGTTTATAAATCTATACTTTATATTCCTATTGCTATCATTGGTGGTTTTGACGCACAAGATGTGGCTATTGTTTATTTCTTCAGCATTGCTATTGGTCATCTTAACCATGCTAATTTGGGTTGGGATTATGGCTTTTTAAAATACATTTTTAATAATCCTAAGATGCATATCTGGCATCATGTAAAAGAATTACCGGAAGATGTAAGGTATGGTGTAAACTTTGGACTAACGTTAAGTCTATGGGATTACATTTTTAAAACCGATTATATACCACACGATGGTAGAGATATTGAACTCGGTTTTGAAGGTGATGAAAATTTTCCTAAAGATTTTTTAAAACAAGAATTGTATCCTGCGTTTTCAAAAAAACAGGACATCAAGAGTTCAGAATAGTAAATCTAACACCTAAAAACACCATATATGAAATATTTATCAGC
The DNA here is from genome assembly GCF_036903175.1 of Winogradskyella sp. ECml5-4. Taxonomy (NCBI): domain Bacteria; kingdom Pseudomonadati; phylum Bacteroidota; class Flavobacteriia; order Flavobacteriales; family Flavobacteriaceae; genus Winogradskyella; species Winogradskyella sp. ECml5-4. The sequence goes on from NZ_JAYJLF010000001.1 coordinate 75,403, forward strand.
CTTAATTGTCACCTTAATATTTACGTTATCGTGTAGTGGATTGCAACAAACAACTCAAGATAAAGCTATAGAAACAAATGCTTCTGAGCTTGTTTTTACAGAACAAAAAAAAGACAATAATTCTACTAAAATAAGCTTAGGGGAAGATGGTAGCATCAGTGATGATGGCATTTCAGTAACTACAGAGCTTATTTATACGGAAGCTTTTGATCATACTATTTTTAATGCATTGTTAAAAAAGTATGTTTCAGAAAATGGAAATGTAAATTATAAAGGTCTTAAAGCTGAATCAAAAACTTTACAGCGTTATATTGATTTATTAAAATTATACCAACCTAATGATGATTGGACTAAGAACGACAAACTCGCTTACTGGATTAATGCATACAACGCTTTAACCATAGATTTAATCCTCAGAAATTACCCAACAAAAAGTATAAAAGATATTAAAGATCCTTGGGATCAGCGTCTTTGGAAATTGGGTGATACTTGGCAAAATCTAAACGATATTGAGCATAAAATACTAAGAAAAATGAATGAACCTAGAATTCATTTTGCTATTGTTTGTGCTTCTGTATCGTGCCCAAAACTTCAGAATACAGCATTTACAGCTTCAAACTTAGATGCACAATTAACCCATGCTACAAAAGAATTTTTAGCGGATACGTCTAAAAACGAATTGTCTAAAGACAACATCAAGATTTCAAAAATATTTAAGTGGTTTAAAAAGGATTTTGAGCAAGATGGTAGCTTAATTGATTTCTTAAATCAATACTCAGACATTACCATTTCAGAATCTGCTAAAAAAAGCTATACCGATTACAATTGGAATTTAAATGATTAAAACTACGATCATTAATTTATCGTAAGTACTGTATGATTAGTATAATTATTCCTGTTTTAAATGAGGCTGATACTATTAGCCGTTTGTTAACACATTTAATAGAGAATTCGTCGTCTAAGAACATTTCTGAAATTATAGTGGTTGATGGAGGTAGTACAGATGGTACTTTGGACATACTTAGACCTGTTAGGCTTCAAGAACCTGACAGGTCTGAAGTGAATTCAAACCAATCAAAAGGTCTCGACTGCACTCGACCAGACATAAAGTTACTATCTTCAGACAAAGGCAGAGCAAAACAAATGAATTTGGGTGCAAAGCATGCAACTGGAAGTATTTTATATTTTCTTCATGCCGATTCTTTTCCACCTAAAGATTTTGATCAATTTATTCTAAATGAAGTTCAAAAAGGTAATCAAGCAGGTTGTTTTAGAATGCAATTTGACAGTAACCATTGGTGGTTACGTTTAGCCAGTTGGCTTACCCAATTTTCTTGGCGTGCTAGTAGAGGTGGCGACCAAAGTCAGTTTATTACAAAAACACTGTTTAACGATATTGGTGGTTATAACGAGAACTATATTATCTACGAAGACAATATTCTGATTAATGAATTGTATGCCCGGAATGAATTTACAGTCATCAATAAAAAATTGACAACCTCAGCACGACTCTATCGTAAACATGGTGTTTGGAAACTACAATACCATTTTTGGACAATTTATGTAAAAAAATGGTTTGGTGCGTCTGCTCAAGACCTACTCTATTATTACAAAAAAAATATTTGTTAAGTATTGCTTACTTTTTCTTATTTCGTCCTATTTCATTTGGATACAAATCCATTAGTTTATCACTTTGAAAAATGGCTTTTGTATCAATATCTATAGCAGATAATTTCCCTGTAAAGGTGGCTCCTGTATCAACATTCCAGACATTAGCACAATGCATTGGTTGGTCTTCACCAAAATTAATGGTTGGTGTATGACCAATATAAATTTCAGAATAATGCTTTAAGCGATTAGGATAACGCACTGATCCTTGTTTGATATTTTTATCTAGCGTTAATGCCATTTCCCAAAGCGTTCTATCAAAATAGAAGTTTTCTTTATGTAATTCGCGCTCCACACCATGCATAGATGTAAAACCAGCATGAAGAAATAAGCGATTTTCAGCATCAATGTGATATAAGGCCATAGCGTCAAAAAAATCGAGATGTATTAGTTTTTCTTCTTTAGAAAATGCCTCATAACTTTCAATAGTTTCTTTTCCTCCGTTATTAAACCAAATATCATTTACAACACCCGAAGCCAACCAATTTTGACACCATACATCATGATTTCCTTTTATAAAAATACAGGTATTGGTTTTAGACAACTCAATTAAATATTGAATGACTTGAGCCGATTGACTCCAACCATCAACATAATCTCCTAAAAAAATCAATGTATCCTCTGAGCTAACGTTTGCTCTTTCTATAATTTGAATTAAACCTCTTAATCCTCCATGTATATCTCCTACGGCTAATATTCGCATTTTATTTCTATTTTTATTAAAGTTGACAGTTCATTTTAATTAAAATGACTCTTAAATATTCTTAAAGTTGTTAAATTTAAGATAAATCTTACTTAATAAAAGTTTAAATCGGGTTTATAAAATCCATCAATCTTATACTTTGGCTGTAAATCAACCAATCAATCCTTCATCATGAAAATCAATCAAATCATCATTGCGATTATCCTATGCATAGTGTCGCAATCTTACGGACAGGAAACTTTTTCTTCAACATTATTAGACGCAAAAACAGAACAACCCATTCCTTTTGCAACTATTCAATTTAACTCAAAAACAGGTGTTATTAGTAATGATAATGGGGAATTTAATATTACAATTAAACGTGCTATTAGAGCAACAGACTCATTAATGATAAGTTGTTTAGGGTATGAAGAAAAACGAATTTCACTATTTAACTTCAACAATTCTCCTATTTATTTAGAATCAAAATCTGTGGATTTATCGGAAGTGCTAGTCACCAATAAAAATTACACCATCGACGAAGTTTTAGATAAAATAAAAGAAGGCTTAACGGTAAATTACGACTTCAGCTATAACAAACGTAAACTCTTTTATAGGACATCCTATTATACTGAAATGGACAAATACGATGTGAGTTTAGAAAAATCGACCATACCAGAATTCAACCAGCAATTCATAGATAGTTTGCTTCATATAATGCCTAAAAACAATAGTAATCACACTGAAATTTTAGGTGAGATCTACGGTGAAATTGAACCAAAGGCCTCTCAAAAAATGGAGATTCTAAAAGCTTGTCGTTTATATGATAAATCTAAAGACATTAACCTAGATAATTATGAAAAACGTTTTAATGACATCTTTAAAAAGTATGTAAAACGCGATTCGTATTTTAAAATAAAATCGGGTTGGTTTAGTGTAAAAGAGGAAATGGATTCTTCATTATTTGGAGATACAAATAAAAAAAATGAAGCCGCTACAGATGCCTTACTTGCCGAACAAAAGAAAAGAGATTCTATTCGTAAAATTGGCTTTTTACATTGGCGAAAAATGATGATTCATAATTTTGAAAACAACAACTTTATTGATGAAGATAATGATCTTAACTTTATTCATAAATCGAGACGTTATGAATTTGAAATTGCAGATTATGCATATATCAATGATATGTTTGTGTATGTGATTCCGTTTAAGCCCAAACGCAGTGAAGACTTTTCTGGTACCATGTATGTGAATACTGAAGATTTTGCAGTTGTAAGAGTTGATTATAAAAATGTAAAACCACTAAGTAAGTTTTCTCTTCTTGGCATTTCCATGAAAAAATACTTAAAGGAAGGCACAATCATCTTTCAAAAAAATGACAATGATAAATACACTTTAAAATACAGAGATGAGTCTTTAGGCGAACGCGTTGGCATTAAACGACCTTTTAAAATTGTAGAGAAAAATAAAAATGTAAAAGGCAGACGTAAACAAAATGAATTAAAAGGAGACATTCACTTTATCGTTAGAAATATTGAAAAAACAGAACTTGTAGTTTTTGAAACTGATGCCATATCTGAATCAGATTTTAAAAATTTCAAAGAAAAATCACTTGTTACTCCAACCCAATTAAACCAATACGATCCTGAGTTTTGGAAGGGTTATAATATTATTGAGCCTAATAAAGCTTTAAAAGAATTTAAAGCCATTGATATGGAATAATAAACAAGAACAATACATTGGGATAACAAAACAAGCTTCGAGCAGAGCTCTTGCTTGTTTTGAGTCTCGTTAAAAATACTGCCCTATTCCAAAGACAATACCATTATTCGCTTTTTTTCCTATTCCAACACCATAATCTATACGAAAGACAGCATTAAAAATACGCTTGTGAATAAACCGAACACCTAAACCAGTGAATGCGCTTGCTTTTTCTCCTTCAATTAAATCTCCGAGATTACCACCTGGCTCTTGCCACGTACCAGCATCGATAAACGCATTGGCTTGCATGGCAAACCATCCTTTTTCTAGTATTGTATGTCTATATTCTGTATTTAATACTACAGAGGCCGTACCTCTATCAATGGTATTTCCAACTCCTCTTAAGTTAAGTTGATTATCTAATGCAAATGGTGCAAATGGAGTTGTATCATTAGTAGCATATCCTAAACGAAGTCTATTAGCCCAATTTCCTTTATTACCAATACGTTTAAAATATTCAAAATCGTTTCTACCAATAAAAAAATTACGTAACAATGCGTTGTCACCATTAGAATGCAATGTAAAACTGTAAGTAAAAACACTTCTAAACCCATCTATGTATTGATACTCATTGGTAATATTGTTATGCTCGTACTCACCAACAACCCTTACCCTATCGACACCTAATTTTTCTGGAATGCTTTGAGGTAGATTTCCGCTCAAATAATTATAATCTTCATTAGCGACGTTTATACCAATTTCGAATCTATTCTTAAAATTATGTTCATACATCAATCTTAATTCAAAGGCACTACTTGTGGATTTATAATTAACATCACGTCCATCTTCAAAAAAGATAGGATCTTGTAATACATTGTTTTGGTAATTAATACCGACTCCTAATTTTCTTGTAAATAAATTGGGTGCCTCCCAATAAAACCCATAAGAATCAAACACATTTCTCGCATAAAACCCACCCAATATTTGGTTTTGCCCAAGAAAGTTAAAATCGAAAACAGATGTTCTAAATGCAAAATCATCATTATTATCTTGAGATACATTTAGCCCAGGAATAATAGCAAAATTTTCAACAATCGTATAGATAAGTCTGTAGTTTTCATCTTCAATTTTTTCTAATTTTGACGAGGCACTAGCAACAGAAGCTAACAACTTAAAACGTCTTACATCTGCAGCTATTATAGTAGAATCTACTGTGCTTCCTCTTTTTACAAAAGCTAAACGTTTTAAAAACTTAGTCTTAGTACGTTTATTGCCTTCAATTTCAACCTCAGCAATGACGATATCTTGTGAATAGCTTAAGCATCCTAAACAAAGTATTACTATAAATAATATTAATTTTAAGTTCATACATATTAGTAATTGAACTCTCAGACGTTAAATATTTTATAGCATTACAAAACTTTAAATTAAAACTGACTATAATGCGCCTTTATAATGTCTTCAACGGGCTTATTCTGTGGAGTAAACTGATTGTCTTCTAATCCTCCAGCTTTATTATGTTCTATAAACCATTTCCATAAATAACCACCAGCAAACCAATCTTCTTGCCATACGGCTTCAAATAGAGCTTGGGTGGCATTGTTTTGAGCTTCAAAATTCACAGAAGTCATAGAACGATCATAGCGCCAAGGTTCTTTAGCAGAATAATCAACACTTCTATAACCAAACTCTGTAAATAAAATAGGTCGGTCTAATTTTTCAGAAAATGCTTTTAAACCTTGTGTGTGTTTTTCCCAACCTTTTATACAATCTTCAATTGTTGGTGTTTGCATATCGCTCACCGGAAAATAAGCATCAATGCCTACATAATCTAATTCTGACCAAAACGGTGTGGTCCAGAATTCATCCCAATTAGCAGCGTAAGTTAGTTTCCCTGAATAAACCGCTCGAATCTCCTTAATTAATTGCTGCCAATACTCTGGTCTATTTTTAACAAATTCTTCAAGTTCAGTGCCAATACAAAACACTTCTACGTTTACCTCTTCTGCCAATTCTGCATATTCAAGAATAAAACTAGAGTATGAGGACTCTAATAACTTCCAATCTGCTTCAGTATTCATTTTTAATAAACCTGTAAATTCACCATGCCAAATCCAAATTTGAGGTTTTATCATCACCTCAATATGGTCTTTATGTAACGTTTTTATGTATTGTTTAGCACCAGCTCTAGTCTCTCCAAACCATTGACGCTCTGTATTATGAATTATTTCAGGATGATTAACATCTTTTATAAAACCAAAAGGCATAATAGCTGCAGCATTGGCATTTATATTAACAACCGGTTTGGTATGTGTACTATCAATAGCATCCCTAGCCGCAACAAAACTGACACCATTTATTTTTAAAGGCTTGTATTTTGCAGCAGCACAACTTATAACAATGATGCTTAAAAGGAAGTAAAAAAGATATCGCATACTATAAAATTATGCCTAAATTTAAAGAAATTCGACTAATAGATTAAGGTTTTAACAAAAGCTTCGACCTATAGTCCATATCAACAACCTCAATTATATGGAACACATCGTTATTATTGGCAACGGCATTTCTGGAGTTACGCTTGCAAGACACGTCAGAAAACTATCCGATAAAAGAATAACTATCGTCTCAGCCGAAGCCGATTATTTCTTCTCTCGTACAGCATTAATGTATGTTTATATGGGACATATGAAGTTTGAACACACACAACCTTACGAGAATTGGTTCTGGAAAAAAAACAGAATTGAACTCAAAAAAGGTTACGTAAAACAGGTTGAAACAGCAACTAAAACACTTCATTTTGCCGAAGGTGATACGCTTCAATACGATAAATTAATTATTGCAACAGGAAGTAAACCCAATAAATTTGGTTGGCCAGGACAAGATTTAAACGGTGTAATGGGCATGTACCACAAACAAGATTTAGAAAATCTAGAAGTACATGCACCCAATAATGAGGTATGCAAACGTGCTGTAATTGTTGGTGGTGGATTAATAGGTATTGAATTGGCTGAAATGTTGAATAGCCGAAGTATTCCTGTAACATTTCTTGTTAGGGAAGACAGCTTTTGGAATGGTGTATTGCCTAAAGGAGAAAGTGAAATGATTAATAGGCACATTAAAAATCATCATATCGATTTACGACTTTCTACAAATCTGAAAGCCATTAACTCAGACGATAATGGCAATGTAAAATCGGTTATTATTGAAGAAACCGGCGAAGAACTAGAATGTAATGTGGTTGGCTTAACTGCAGGAGTTACACCAAATATTGATTTTTTAAAAGATTCTGATATTGAAATAGGACGTGGTGTTAAAGTGAATCGTTTTTTAGAAACCAACATTCCAGATGTCTATGCTATTGGTGATTGTGCCGAACAGCATGAAGCCATTGGAAACCGAAGACCAATTGAAGCCGTTTGGTACACTGGTCGTATGATGGGTGAAACCTTAGCACAAACCATTTGCGGAAATAAAATGGAATACAAACCAGGCCATTGGTTTAATTCTGCTAAATTTTTAGATATCGAATATCAAACCTATGGTTGGGTATTTGGCGAACGCGGACGACCAGAATACGAACAACATTTTCATTGGAAACATGAAGACGACACCAAATGTATAACTGTTGCTTACGATAAAAATACCCATAAATTTTTAGGTATTAACACCTTTGGAATTAGAATGCGCCATGACGTTTTTGATCAATGGCTTACTGAAAAACGCGATGTAGATTACGTGATGAATCACCTCTCTGAAGCCAACTTTGATCCTGAATTTTATTCAAGATTTGAAAACGAAATTTTAAAAGCCTACACTAACCAGTTACAACCAGTATAAAAATGAGCAATAAATTAAACCATAGTATGTCTTTAGCAAAACCAGATGCTTTAGATATTAATAACAAACAAAAAGTAGCTCTTGCCATAGGTGTTATTGGCTTATTTATTTTAGCCTTAGCGCTTTTTAATACTAATTTTCCCAATAAAGGTTTATTTCTTACACTGTCGTTAGGATCTATAATTGGCGGTATTATCATGTATTCTAGAGAAGCTTACCTTACAAAACTAGAAGGCATAAAGAATGATGGTGTTTGGTTTAAATCTATTTCCTCTCGTGGAGTTTGGGGTTGGATTGTTGGTGTGATTTTAACCACCTTCTATATTGTACTTTATTTCTTTCCTAAATATCTAGGTTTAGGTACTGACGGAGCAGAAAACACGGGTTTAATTAGTTTATTTGATCCTTTGAGTCAACTCTTGAGTGGCAGAAATGCGAGCCAATGGTTTGTTTACGGCACCTTGTATACCGTTGCTATTTTAGCTTTTGGATATAAATTTATTCTAAAATACAGACATAATCGTTACCAACAATTACGTACCGTTTCAGTGATGTTTTTTCAATTGGGTTTTGCCTTTTTGATTCCTGAATTTATGTACGTTATGAACAACGATTTACCATACTACGACCTTAAAAGTATATGGCCTCTTAATTATTACATTTTTGATGAATGGTCTGTAAAAGGATTTTTATCTAATGGAAATATTGGCTTGGCGTTACTCATATTTGGTATCCTATCCATCTTTGTTATAACTCCAATCTTAACCTATAAATATGGAAAACGTTGGTACTGCTCTTGGGTTTGTGGTTGTGGCGGATTAGCAGAAACTGCTGGTGATTCTTTTAGACAATTATCGTCTAAAAAAATGTCGGCTTGGAAATTAGAACGTTGGTTAATCCATACCGTTTTAGTATTTTCTATTGTAATGACTGTTGCCATGGTGTACACCTACTTAGGCTATGATAAAAATGATTTTTGGCTAACCAGAGGTGTTTTTATAAGCTTAGTCATTGGCTTTTTAACTTTAGTATTTGCCGCAGTGATGTTCTTTAAACGACAAGAATTAGGAAAAGATGCAAAATACGGAGCTATAGGATTTTTTATTGTCATTGCTCTTTTATTGATTATGCATTTTACAGGCACCACAGATCATCTATTTTATATTAAAGCTGGCGCCTTAAGATCTGCTTATGGCATTTATATTGGATCCATTTTTTCTGGAGTTATTGGTACAGGATTTTATCCCATTTTAGGAAACCGTTCTTGGTGTCGTTTTGGTTGCCCTATGGCAGCAATTCTTGGATTCCAACAGCGTTTGTTTTCAAAATTTAGAATTACCACTAATGGTGGCCAATGTATTTCTTGTGGTAACTGTTCTAACAGTTGTGAAATGGGTATTGATGTAAGACACTATGCGCAAAAAGGAGAAAACATCGTACGCTCTAGTTGTGTTGGCTGTGGTATTTGTTCTGCTGTTTGTCCAAGAGGTGTTTTAAAATTAGAAAATGACTCTATGAAAGGACGTATTAATCCAACAGAAGTCCTTTTAGGAAACGATGTTGATTTAATGGATTTAGTAAATCAAAAATAAGAAGATTACTTTTGCACTTTCAAATACACTAAATGCCCAACATAAAAGTTATTATTCCTGCTTATAACGAAGAAGAATCAATTCCTCTCGTCATAAAAGACATACCTTCTATTGTCAATGAAATTATTGTGGTTAGTAATAATTCTACTGACAACACTGAAATTAACGCCAAAAATGCAGGTGCAACAGTTTTAGTCGAAAACAGAAAAGGTTATGGTTATGCGTGCTTAAAAGGCATGGATTATATTTCTAAACTAGAAAAAAAACCAGATATCGTTGTTTTTTTAGATGGTGACTACAGTGATTACCCCGAAGAATTAACAAAAATCATTCAACCTATCTTAGAGGATGATATTGATTTTGTAGTTGGTGCTCGTGTTAAAGAATTACGAGAAGAAGGCTCTATGACCTCTCCGCAAATTTTTGGTAATTGGCTAGCAACAAGCTTAATGGCCTTGTTTTTCCGCTCAACATTTACAGACTTAGGCCCCTTTAGAGCCATCACATACAAGAGCCTTTTAGGCTTAAATATGGAAGATAAAACATATGGTTGGACTGTTGAAATGCAATTAAAAGCTTTAAAACAGAAATTAAACTATAGGGAAATTCCTGTTAATTATAGAAACAGAATAGGTGTCTCAAAAGTTTCAGGAACGATAAAAGGTGCTATCTTTGCAGGCATAAAAATCTTAGGTTGGATTTTTAAATACAGTTTTAAAAAATGATTCTCGAATCAATCGTTATTGTTATATACACCATTGCCATTGTACTTATATTTATGTACGCTTTGGCGCAACTAAATTTACTTTATAATTATTTATCTTCGAAAAAGAAAAGGCAAGATTGTGAAACCTTTGATTTTTCCAATTCTGAAGAAATTCCTTTCGTTACCATTCAACTTCCCGTATATAACGAAATGTATGTAATGAAGCGTTTATTAGATAATATTGCGCTTTTAGAATACCCAAAAGATAAATTAGAAATTCAAGTTTTAGATGATTCTACTGATGAGACTATTGCAACTACAAAAGCACATGTAGAGCAGTTGGCCAAAACAGGTTTAGATATTACACATATTACGAGAACAGATAGAAGCGGATTTAAAGCTGGTGCGCTTAAAGAAGGTTTAAAAATAGCTAAAGGTGAGTATATTGCTATTTTTGATGCTGACTTTTTACCACAACCTAACTGGTTAAAACGTACCATTCCTTATTTTAAAAATGAAAAAATTGGTGTTGTACAAACACGTTGGGGACATATTAATAGAAATTATTCTTTATTAACCAAAATTCAAGCTTTTGCTTTAGATGCTCATTTCACTTTAGAACAAGTAGGTAGAAATAGCAAAGGCCATTTTATAAATTTTAACGGCACCGCTGGTGTATGGAGAAAAACTTGCATTATAGATGCAGGTAACTGGGAAGGTGACACCCTTACTGAAGATTTAGATTTAAGTTATAGAGCACAACTAAAAAACTGGGAATTTAAATATTTAGAAGATGTAGAAACTCCAGCTGAATTACCAGTTGTTATTAGTGCTGCACGTTCTCAACAATTTCGTTGGAATAAAGGTGGAGCAGAAAACTTTAGAAAAATGCTTTGGCGTGTTATAAAGTCTGATAATATTTCTACAAAAACAAAAGTTCACGGTTTACTACATTTATTAAATAGTACAATGTTTTTAAGCATATTCACAGTGGCTATTTTAAGTATTCCAATGTTATATATAAAAAATGAATATGCGCATTTAAGAAACTACTTTTATATTATGAGTTTCTTTGTAATGAGTACTATTATTTTCTTTGTGTGTTATTGGTTTATGTACCGTAATATTTATGGTAGTGGTTTTAAAAAATTCTTTAGTTATATAGGAATGTTTTTCACCTTTTTCTCTATCGCCATGGGCTTTTCTTTACATAATTCTATTGCTGTAATCGAAGGTCATATAGGCAAACGAAGCGAGTTTGTAAGAACTCCTAAATTTAATATTAGCACTATTAGAGATTCATGGAAAGGCAACAAATACATTATAAAAAAGATGTCTCCTCATGTTATTATTGAAGGTATTTTAATGCTTTATTTTGCTTTTGGTATGTACAGTGCATTTGTGGTTGGTGACCAAGGTGGTGACTTTGGATTGTTTCCGTTTCACTTAATGCTATTTATTGGCTTTGGGTATGTATTTTTTAAATCACTAAGTTCTAAAGTGTGATTGCGCTTTGGAAATATCACAAAATTCCATTTCTATTTTTTATTATTAGTAGTGCTTTCTATGCTTGGTTTGCGTATGATTTAATGCGTTGGGACACCATAGAACTATTACTAATTTACATTACTCTCTTTTTTTTAGCTTTTCAAATAATTAAGAAAACCGGTTTTAACTTTAAACTTTTAGTTGGTTTTTCTATTCTGTTTAGATTGCTATTTCTTTTTGCTATCCCTAATTTATCTCAAGATTTTTATCGCTTTATTTGGGATGGCCGTATGATTTTAGAAGGTTTTAACCCTTACCTATACACACCAGATTCTTTTATTAATAATCTAAAATTCCCTATAAATCAAGCTCAAGAATTGTACAATGGCATGGGAAGCTTAAGCTCCTCTCACTTTTCTAATTATCCTCCTTTAAATCAATTTTGTTTTGTTCTGGCCAACCTATTACCAGGAAAGAGTATTCTAAGCTCAGTTATTGGATTAAGGCTCGTTATTATAGCAGCTGATCTTGGCACACTATATTTTGGAAAGAAACTTTTAGAACGCTTAAAATTACCTTCAAGTAGAATATTTTGGTACATTTTAAATCCGTTTATTATCATAGAATTAACAGGGAATCTTCATTTTGAAGGTGTCATGATTTTCTTTTTCATTTGGTCATTGTATTTATTACTCTCTGGAAAATGGAAATGGGCTGCTGTGGTTTTGGCTTGTTCTATTTCTGTAAAATTAATTCCACTAATGTTGTTGCCCTTATTTTTTGGATGGTTTACATCTAATACCATAGATAAACAAAATAATACATTAGGATTCATAAAATTAATTACATTCTACGCCATTGTAGGAGCAACTACATTGCTATTATTCTTACCGTTCTTTTCTATGGAATTTTTGAATAACTACTCAAAAACTGTTGGACTTTGGTTTGGAAATTTTGAATTCAATGCTAGTGTTTATTATCTAGCAAGAGCCATTGGTTATGCTATAACGGGTTATAATGAAATTGCCATTATTGGAAAAATTCTACCCTTAATTTCAGTACTTATTATTTTAGGATTTACATTCTTTAAAAAGCATACTAATTTACCAAACTTAATAACCTCAATGCTTTTAGTACTTACCCTATACTTTTTTTTAAGCACAACTGTTCACCCATGGTACATTGCAACCTTAATAATATTAAGTGTTTTTACCAATTATAAATTTCCACTAGTTTGGTCTTTGGTAATTGTACTAAGTTATTTGGCCTATTCTAATACTAACAATTCTGAAAATTTATGGGTTATTGCTTTAGAATACAGTATTATAATTTCCGTTTTTGTTGGGGAAGTTTTAAAACAAAAAAGACTGCAAGTTTCCTAGCAGTCTTATTTTATTGGCTATTGGTTTGATGTTATAATTACAACCTCTTAACCTGTATTAATTTATAACTCTCATAGGTTTCTATAAAACCGTTTTCATCTTCTTCTTCATATTCTGTAACCTCATATATAATCTCAAAACGCTTACCAATAAGGTCATTAGATTTTAGATTCACTGCTTTTAGAGCAGCTTCTGTGATTTCAGTAAAATAAACAATTGCCTCACTGTCTTCATCATCTTCATCTTCTCTAATAATAAAAGCATAGCCATCTTCTGCATCGTAACCATCAAAAGTTGCAACCTTAGTTACTTTAATCTTATTTTGATTAATTTGATTTGTAATTGAAAATGCATTTGCGCTTAAAACCATGACCATAAGCACAAATACTGTTATTTTTTTAGTATTCATCGCATTAAATTTTATACTGAAATAATTCAGTAATAATTAAAATTTTTAGTTTGTGGTTTTGGGATTTTGCCACCTCAAGCCCAAATGCTTTTAGATTACAACCTCTTGGTTATAAATACTGTGGAACTTTAAAAGACGCTATTTTTTGTCTATTTCTGTTTTAAAATAAAAGTAGTTCATTATACTTTAAATATATCATCAGAGTCTTTAAAACTCTTAAACTCTAACATATAATCGTTTGAATCTTTAATAAAAAACGATAAATGTTCACCTGTTTGATCTTTTAAAAACGTGGTTTGAGTTACCACTTTTAAATTCAGATTATTCAGTTTTGCATAGAGTTCTCCCCATTTTTCAACATCTACAATAACACCAAAATGAAATGAAGGTAACATCTTACCTTCAAAGACATAATTTGGGCTATTGAAATTGAATTTCTCGGCTTGAATAAATGTTAGTTGATGACCAAATAAATTTATATCTATCCAATTTTCGTTAGCTCTTCCCAAGGAAGCTCCAATGTTATTAATGTAAAAATTTTTAGTTTCTTCTACACTTAAACAAGGTAACGACATGTGAAATGATGTTTCCATAATTCAACCATTTTAAAATTTATAACATTTTAACATACAGTAAATTACAAAATATTCTTAACGTAGCAACACTAATTTAGTCAAAATCTTCACCTTCGGCTCCTGGCTCTAAATCTGGGTCAACTACAGCATCTGGATCATCATCTGCAAAGTCTTCATAATCATCTTCATCATAGTTTTCCATCGTCTGTTCTAACTTAGTACTTACTTTTACTAAATACTTAGTGTCTTCTGTAGTGACTTCTACGGCTTCGACTGTTTCGTTTTTTGCATTTTTAAACGAGATAACATTATCGTCGTCATATCCATCAGGATATTTCTCTACCAGAAGTGCTAAAATTTCTGGTGTTAATTTTTTAAAATCAACTATAACTCGTTTTAAATGTGCGTCTTTTGGTTTCATCAGGTAAATTCTATTTTTTTTCTATATGTCAGATGTTATATCCATTTTAAAAATGATTCTCCATGATAAACTTTTAGCAATGGATATGTCATTCTTTAATAATATTTCTGAAGCTATTTTTTTTTTAAATATAATACTTATTTATTTACACGAATAACATCATATACATCTTTTCTTCGATCTTTTAAATTTTTCACAGCTCCAAAGGAATGTAATTCTCTTAATAAACTCAAGTCTACATCTGCAACTAGAATCATTTCTGTATTAGTAGTCGCTTCTGCTTTTATTCCATTACTAGGAAATGAAAAATCACATGGTGTAAATACAGCCGACTGTGCATATTGAATATCCATATTATTTACATTAGGCAAATTTCCTACACTACCTGCAATGGCAACATAACACTCATTTTCAATAGCTCTAGCTTGAGCACATAAGCGTACTCTAGAATAGCCATTTTGTGTATCGGTTAAAAATGGTACAAATAAAATATCCATACCTTCTTCTGCCAATAACCTTGATAATTCTGGAAATTCTGAATCGTAACAAATTAAAATTCCTATTTTTCCTGCATCAGTATCAAAAGTTTGTAGTTTATGGCCTCTTTGCATTCCCCAAACTTTAGCTTCGTCTGGTGTTATATGAATTTTCTCATAACGCTCTAAACTCCCATCTCTTCTACACAAATACCCAACATTAAACAACTTGTTATCAATTAATTCTGGCATACTACCTGTAATAATGTTGATATTATAAGAGATTGATAATTGTTGCATTTTTTCAACAATAATAGCGGTATACTTTGCCAATTCTCTAATAGCATCTGGCTCGTACATATGATTGTATTTTGCCATTAATGGTGCGTTAAAAAATTCTGGAAACAAGGCAAAATCAGACCTATAGGCCGCAACACTATCTACAAAATATTCTACCTGCTGCATTAACTCGTCCAAACTATTGTAGGTACGCATTTGCCATTGTATAAGGCCTAATCTAACAACTGTTTTTATAGCACTTGTTCTTTTACTTTTTTTGGTATAATAAATATTATCCCATTCCATTAAAACTGCATATTCATTTGAAGCTGTATCTCCTTCTAAATAGCCTTTTAGAACTCTAACGGGATGAAAATCATTAGAAATTTGAAAATTTAAAACCGGATCGTGAATTTCCTTGCGCTTTACTTTTTCAATATATTCTTTTGGTGTAAGCTCTTTATATTTATGAAAATTTGGCATTCTACCACCAAAAACAATACCTTTTAAATTTAGGTTTTCACAGATTTCTTTTCTGTAATCGTATAACCGTCTTCCTAAACGTAAACCTCTATATTCTGGTTTTATAAAAACATCAATTCCGTAAAGCACATCACCATTTGGGTCGTGTTTCTTAAACGAATCGCCTTTTATGATATCTGCATACGTATGTTCGTCATCAATACTATCATAATCAACAATAAGCGACAAGGCACAACCTGCAATATTACCATCAATTTTTATTACCACTTGCCCTTGAGGAAAAATAGATGTTAAGCGCTCTATGTGGTGTTTTTTCCAATAGGAATCTAAAACACCTCCATAAGATTCTAAGGTTGCAGATTTTAATTCCTCAAAATCATCAACGGTTAAAAACTTTAATTCTATATTTTCAATTCTATGCTCTTCCATTACATATCTAAAAGATAAGCAAAAATTAATGGTGCTACAATGGTCGCATCACTTTCTATAATAAATTTAGGAGTGTTAATATCTAATTTTCCCCATGTTATTTTTTCATTTGGAACAGCTCCAGAATAAGATCCATAACTGGTTGTACTATCACTAATTTGGCAGAAATAACTCCAAAATGGTGTATCTGTACGTTCCATATCTTGATATAACATAGGTACTACGCAAATAGGAAAATCTCCTGCAATACCTCCACCTATTTGAAAAAATCCAATACCATTTTCAGAGTTATCGGTATACCAATCTGCTAAAAATGTCATGTACTCTATTCCAGATTTCATGGTACTTGCTTTTAACTCGCCTTTTAAAACATAACTAGCAAAAATATTCCCCATAGTACTGTCTTCCCAACCAGGACAAACAATAGGAAGGTTTTTTTCTGCTGCAGCATACATCCAAGAATCTTTTAAATCTATTTCATAATGCTCCTCTAAAACACCAGATAACAATAATTTGTACATATACTCATGCGGCAGGTAACGCTCTCCTTTAGCTTCGGCATCTTTCCATATTTTAACGATATGTTCTTGAATACGTCTAAACGCTTCCTCTTCAGGAATACAAGTATCTGTAACACGATTTAACCCTTTTTCTAATAAATCCCATTCGTCTTGAGGTGTTAAATCTCTATAATGAGGCACACGTTTGTAATGGCTATGTGCTACTAAATTCATGATATCTTCTTCTAAATTTGCACCAGTACAAGACACAATTTGCACCTTATCTTTACGAATCATTTCAGCAAAAATCTTACCTAATTCTGCAGTACTCATAGCTCCAGCCAAAGAGACTAACATCTTTGCTCCAGAATTGAGTTGTTCTTCATACCCTTTTGCCGCATCAACTAAAGCTGCTGCGTTAAAGTGCAAGTAATACTTTTCTATAAATTTTGAAATTTCTCCTTTATTAGTAGTCATCTTCTGTATTGAATTTAGATTTTTTGTTTCCTTCGTTAGTTGAATTGTTAAAATTACTTTCAAAATCATCTTCTATATTTTGATCTTGAAATTTGTAACTTAACATTTTGTAATACAATTTGGCCGCTAAGAAATCTGAAGATTTCTCCTTTTCATTAGGACATAATTCTACAATATCAAAACCAACTACGTTCTTTTCTTCAAACACTTGTTTTAAGAATTCTAATGTTTCATAATATAGTAAACCACCTGGTTCTGGTGTGCCCGTACTTGGCATAATTGAAGGATCAAAAGCATCTAAATCAAAAGTAATAAACACGTTATCTGTCATTTGATCGATTGCAGCATCCATCCAACTATCATCTTCTGCCATTTCATGAGCAAAATAGGTTTTCTCATCATCCATAACCGTTTTTTCAAGGATATCCATAGAACGAATACCCACTTGAATTAAGTTTGTCGTTTGACTCGCTTCATAAACGGCACAAGCATGGTTGCATGTAGAACCTTCGTAGCTTTCACGTAAATCGGCATGTGCATCAATATGTAAAACCGTTAAATCATCAAACATTTCATTAAATGCTCTAATGGTTCCGATAGACACAGAATGTTCACCACCAAAAACAGTAACAAATTTATTCTTCTTAATGTATCGTTTTGTTGCTTGATGAACTGCTTCTACCATAGCTTCTGGAGAATCATTTTCTGTGACAGCATCTGCTAAAAACACACCTTGTTGATACACTTCAGAATCGGTTTCAATATCGTAAAGTTCCATGTTTGTCGAAGCATCTAAAAACGCATCAGGACCTTTGTCTGCTCCTTTTTGCCATGTACTTGTACCATCATAAGGTACAGGAATTAATACAATTTTAGCCGTTTCTAATTTTGCTAATTCTTCTGGAATACCAGCGTAAGTTTTTGTTTTCATAATCTTATCCCGTGAAAACGGGAATCTTATTTAATTGTACTTAAATTTTTATTTTATATTCTTGAAAGAGGTTTCGACTGTGCGCAACCTGACAAAATGGTTTTGTGTAACCTTTTGTTTCAATTCATTTTTTACGTAAAATAATTCGATTCAAATTATATGTTCATAAACTTCAACTATATTCTACTTTCAGAAAGCGAAGCGGTCTTTACGATTTTCGCTTTTTTCTCGGTATCATAACCTAAGATACCCAATAGATTTTCGCTTTTTTGTTGCTCTGCAAATACCTTAGTATTTAAATTACCGTCGGCATCTTTTTGAATTAAAACATGCTTTGGTGTAGGTATTAAACAATGTTGTAACCCTCCAAATCCTCCAATGGTTTCTTGGTAAGCTCCTGTATTAAAAAAGCCAATATATAAAGGTTTGTCTTTATTGTATTTTGGCAAATAAATAGCATTTACGTGTTGCTCGCTATTGTAGTAATCATCACTATCACAAGTTAATCCTCCTAAAAGAACACGCTCATAGCTATCTTGCCAACGGTTTATTGGTAACATCACAAAACGTTTGTTAATAGCCCAAGTATCTGGTAGTGTTGTGATAAAAGAAGAATTAATCATGTTCCATTTTTCACGATCGTTCTGTTGTTTTTGGTATAAGATTTTGTAAATCGCTCCTCCACTTTCACCAACTGTAAAACTGCCAAATTCTGTAAAAATATTTGGTGTAGCTACTTCTTCCTCTTCGCAAACAATTTTAATTTGGTTTACAATTTCATCTACCATATAGGCATAATCAAAATCGAAAGCCAATGAGTTTTTAATTGGAAATCCTCCACCAATATTCAAACTATCTAAAGTTGGACATATTTTCTTTAAAGCTGTATAGACTTTTAAACATTTGTGCAATTCGTTCCAGTAATAGGCATTATCTCTAATACCTGTATTAATAAAAAAGTGTAACATCTTAAGCTCTACCTTTTTATTCTTCTGTATTTGATTTTTGTAAAAAGGCACAATATTTTTATACCCAATACCTAAACGTGAGGTGTAAAATTCAAATTTTGGTTCTTCTTCTGAAGCAATTCTAATACCTACTTGAAATTTGCCTTTAATTTCTTGAGATAATAAATCTATTTCTTCATAATTATCTATAATAGGAATGGCATTTTTATGTCCATCATTTATAAGGTCTGCAATATTAGTAATGTATTGTTCGCGTTTAAAGCCATTACTTAATACGTAGGTTTTATTGGTTATTTTACCTTCTTTTTTAAGTGCTTTAATAATATCAATATCGAAAGCAGAAGAGGTTTCAATATGAATATCATTAGTTAATGCTTCATCTAACACATGCTTAAAATGCGAACTTTTAGTACAATAGCAGTAATTGTATTTGCCTTTGTAATCGTACTTCTCAAATGCATCAGCAAACCATTTTTTAGCCCGTTGAATGTTATTAGAGATTTGTGGCAAATACGTAAATTTTAATGGTGCTCCATATTGCTCTACTAGTTTCATAAGATCAATATCGTGAAACTGTAAGTTTTTATCCTCAAGCTTAAATTCTGGCTGAGGAAAATCGAAAGATTGATCGATAAGATCAATGTATTTATTGTTCATGTTGTAAAAAATGTCAAGTATAGATTAATAAAATATAAGCGTGGTACAAGTTGTATTGACGTTATATCATACTTGAATTTGGCTTTGTGTCGTAGGAACAAAACCATATATATGCTGACTGGCAGCAATTGTAGAAGCGGAAGTTAGCTCTAAAATTCGGTTACTTATCTTATAAGCGGCTTTTGAATATGACTTCCTAATTTTCAAAAACCCGAACGTAAAAACACGTTTCAATTGTTCAGCTAAATGCGCAACAAATGTAATTTATTTTTTAATATGGAAAACTTTTTTTTATTTTTTTTTACACCAATAAAAAAAACCATTAAACTAGAACACATAAGCCTTCTAGTTGATAATGGTTTTAATAATTTTAAAACAAATACAGTATTAACTCCAATTTAAAGCGAATTATTAATCCTAAAACACCAATTTTTAATACATGGTTTTTATAATTTTCACCTTTATTTGAGAGGTCACTTAATTGTTTTAGCTTTTACTATTTAGAGTAAAACGAACGATTGTTTAGATTGATAAAATGATATTTTGATTATAACACTGTCAAGGTATCATTAGTATCTATCTCTACCTCAATAGTATCGCAATTCTCTAAGCTTAATTGTACTTTTTGACCATAATCAAATTCATTAGAGGCTATAACTACAACATTGTCGCTAGACAATTCAATCCAATCACTATCTGATCCAAGAGGAATACTCCCAGAATATAGCGTGGTATAGTTATCATCTATATCGTAAATAAGAAAATTGTAGCCATGCACTCCATTGTTAGTTATTCTAACTTGGGGCAAATCATCAACACAATTTTGTGCTTCTGGGGCTAAGATTTCTGAAGTTTCATTAACTTCATTAGGTAAGTTTGTTGTGCAATTTACTATAAGTAAAAGCACTAAAAGTAGTTTTACATTCTTCATAAGTAGGTTATTTTTCATTCTATTTGGGGCTGCAATATAGAAAAAAAAATAACCTAGTCGTTAAAATGTGCTATTTATTCGACAAACGGTAATTATTTAAAAAATGTCGTTTAAAAATTAAAGCATTTTTAAGGTGTTCACCTCTTGTTCTGTTAGGTGTTTCCAGTGACCGCGAGGAATATCTTTTTTGGTTAAATGACCAATAGCTACACAATCAATTTTTACAATATCATAATTGAGATGGTCAAATATGGTACGTAAAATGGTATTTCCCGTGTTTTTAATTTTGATTCCTATTTGAGTTTTAGACTCACCTTGAATATAGCTAATCTCCTCTACTGTAATTAATTTGCCTTCGACTTTAAAACCTTCTTGAATCTTTTTTAAATCTTCATATTTTAGGTTCTTATCTAATTCTACCTGAAATAATCTTGCCACACCATTTTTAGAATTGGTGAATTTTTGCACGATCTTATCATCATTTGTAAATAATAATAGACCTAACGAGTTTCTGCCCAAACGGCCAATTGGCTTTATGTTTGCATTTGTAGCATTGGCTACCAAATCCATAACCGTTTTACCTTTGCTTTCTGCAGTTGTAGTTGCAAACCCTTTAGGTTTATTTAATAATACATATGCTTTGGCTTCTGGTGTAATACGACTACCATCAAACCTAACTTCATCAGTACGTTTTACTTTATAACCCATTTCGGTTACGACTTTACCATTAACAGAAACCAAACCAATGGCTATATTTTCATCTGCTTCACGTCGTGAACACATGCCTGAATTAGCAATGTATTTATTTAAACGGATTTCATCTGAATTAGATGGTTTTTCAGACTTCGTTTTCTTTTTATAAGGAGCATTTCCTTTAGCAAAACTTCTTGTTTTACTATTAGCGTTTCCTCTTCCTGAAGTCTTTCCTTTTCCTTTGCTATCTTGTTGTTTGCTCATGGTATATAAATTTTTGCAAAGGTATAACAATAGTTCACATTTTTTACTTAAATAGTAGAGTAGTTTAAATACTAGGTATTGATATAACGATACAAAGCACTATTAATGAAGTTTATATCCTATTTAGAACAATAGATACATCAATCAATAAAATAGAAAACACACCAGCAACAATAATAAACTTAAGCATGTTGTGAAGAATAAGATAATGAGCTTTATTTTCAGATTTCCACAGAATGAGTAAAAAGATGAAAAGCAACACAATACTGAGATAAAAGAAATAATACATATACCCAATCTTAAAAAATAAGACAAGAATGGCTGCTGAAATTATAGTTAAAATCGCGACTACGGTAAGCATAACCTTAGATACTTTTTCTCCATAAACAACAGGAACCGTTCTATAATTAAGTGCTAAATCTCCTTTAATATTTTCTAAATCCTTAGTAAGTTCTCGCATTGATATTAATAAAAACAAGAATATAGCATGGGCAAAAACAACTTTTTCAAAATTTTGATAATAAATAAATACAGCAAAAAATGGAGTTACTGTTAAAATTGCTGATACAATATTACCTATTATTGGTTGCTTTTTTAAACGGTGCGAATACAGCCAAATAGCAAAAATATATGCTGCAAAAAATATTACGGCTTTAAACGACACATAACTAGCAAAAACAACGGCAATAAAATTAAGTACAAAATAAAAGGACAGTTTGGTGTTTTGACTCACCAAACGATCTAACATGGTTTTCCTGGGTTTGTTTATTAAATCTTTTTCAGAATCATAGAAATTATTAATAATATAACCTGCCGCAATGGTAGCAGAAGAAGCTAGCACTAGCATTAAAAGATTAAGACTTAATAGAACAGACTTTAAGGGCTTATCGTGAGCAAAAATATAAACTGAAGCTAAATACTGAGCAATTACAACAACTAAAATATTATATCCCCTAACTACTGAAAATAGGCTAAAAAATTTGAGAAGAATGTGTTTCTGTCGTCTTGATAACATGACTGATTTTTAGAAAACACTTAGACTGTGCTCAGTGTTGTGGCAACATTTGGACTTAAAAATTATAGACTACCTCTAACTTTTGGCCTTTTAAAGCTTCTTGGGCTCTATCTATATTTTCAGTAAATCCAAGAATATAGCCTCCACCACCAGAACCACATAATTTTAAGTAGTAATCGTTAGTTTCAATACCTTTTTTCCAAAGCTCATGAAATTGAGAAGGGATCATAGGTTTAAAGTTGTTTAATACGACCTTAGATAATTGCTTTGTATTTTTAAATAACGATTTTATATCGCCTTTTAAGAAATCATCTACACAAGCATCGGTATGCTTGATAAATTGGTCTTTTAGCATACTACGGAAACCTTCATTTTTCATGTTTTCCATAAAAATACTAACCATAGGTGCTGTTTCACCAACAATACCACTATCTATTAAAAATACCGCTCCTTTTCCTTCGGTCTTTTGAGACGGAATTCCGGTAGCTTCTATATTATCTTTAGAATTTATTAAAATAGGAAGACTTAAATAACTGTTTAAAGGATCTAATCCTGAAGATTTACCATGAAAAAATGATTCCATTTCAGAAAAAACAGCTTTTAACTTTAGCAGTTTTTCACGTGTTAAATTCTCTAAAACAGTAATTTTATCATTGGCATATTTATCGTAAATCGCAGCCACTAACGCACCACTACTTCCCACTCCATATCCTTGCGGAATGGAAGAATCAAAGTACATTCCTGCCTCAACATCACGTTGTAATGTGTCAATATCAAAAATCACTAAATCTTTATCTAATTCCCTTAAATACACTACAAAACGCTTTAAACTCTCATTTGAACTTATAGCTTCTGGTGTAGAATTATTTTCTGCTTTTAACGCTCCATTATAAAAATTATATGGAATAGATAAGCCTTTAGAATCTTTAATAATTCCGTACTCACCGAATAAAAGAATTTTAGAATAAAATAGTGGTCCCTTCATGTATTGTAAACAGTTACTTTAACAAATATACGTATTAAAATTATATTTGGTTGGCTCCATGTCCAATTTGATCGCAAATATAATGTCCGTTTTGACAATAGTTAGCTAATTCATTCTTAATGAATTGCAGGACATCATCCTTTTCTTTTTCTGGATAAAGAACATGAACATTTGCTCCTGCATCTAGCGTAAAACAAATTTTTGAATCTGTTTTTTCTCTGAATGCCCAAATTTTATTAATGATTTCTAATGTATTTGGTTTCATTAATATAAAATAAGGCATGCTCGTCATCATCATAGCATGTAGCGTTAAGGCTTCACTTTCTACAATTTTGATAAAGGCATTTAGGTCTCCGGAAGCTAGAATTGTTTTCAGTTTTGCTAAATTATCATGCGCTTGGGCAAAACGTTTTGTTGCAAACGGATGACCATACATTAATTGATGACCGACCGTACTGCTCACTTGTTTTTCTCCTTTATCTACTAATAAAATAGTGTCTTGATAATTTTTAAAGTTTGCATGTACATCTCCTTCAAATTTTACACCATATAAATCAGAACTACCAACAATACTTTCGTTTTTTCCCCAAACCACAAGTTCTCCTTCAATACTTCTACAAGCACTTCCTGAACCTAAACGCGCAAGGAATGATGCTTTTTGATTGAAATAATCTTGGAACTCTACATTGTCGCTCTCAGGTACAGACAGCTCCTTTTCAATACTCATTAAGCATAAGGCAATAGCACTCATACCAGATGCTGAAGACGCAATACCTGAGCTATGTGGAAAGGTATTTGATGTTTCTATTTTAAAATGATAATCCTTTAAAAAAGGCATATAAATTTCAATACGCTCAAAAAAGGTTTGAATTTTTGGTATGAAAGCTTCGTTTTTTTCGCCTTCAAAATAAATATCAAAACTAAACCCTTGGTTATCCTTCTTTGTATAAGTCATTTCGGTAATGGTTTTACAATCTGAAAGTGTAAAACTAATAGACGGATTTTCGGGAATTTGATGTGCTTTTTTTCCCCAATATTTCACCAAAGCAATATTACTTGGTGAAGCCCATTTTACGGAACCCTTATCAATATTGGAATTGTAGGATTTAAGAATAAAGTCTTGTTCTGTCATTGCGTACTAAATATCTGACCAAGACTGCCTGGAGGCAGACTTTTCAATTGCATCTTATAATTATCTGCAAAAATAAGTAAATTCTAAAGGTTCTTACTTTATTCTTCTGACAATGCAAGTAGTTTTACCATTGTCTTATAATTTCTTGACGTTGCATTGACTTTCATTTTTTTTTCAAAATAATTAACATTGAATTTTGCTCGCCCATACCCCTTTGGGCAAAACAGATAAATACAATCATTAAAAATAATATATTCATCATCTGGGTATATTTTTAGAGATGCTTCTTTAACTAAATATTCATCAGGAATTTCATTAAGTACTATAAAATAACTTTCGGCTTTTTTAATTGTTTCAAAAGGATTATTATCAAAAATCATAGATAATTCAGCTCTACTTTTAACCATAACAGGAACCACGAACCCAAAGTGATTTAAAATGGATTTCTGAATACTTTCTTCTAAAGCTTTTGCATCATTATTTGAAGATTGAAAAATAACATTTCCACTTTGAATATAAGTTGTTACATTTTTTAATCCTGATTTTAAAAGTAATTCTCTTAACTCAGCCATTACAACTTTTTTGTGTCCACCAACGTTTATCCCTCGTAACAATGCGATATATGTAATCATAAATTAATAGTCTTAAGCTTGGTAAACAAATGTAATAATACTAGCGCCTCTTACAATGTTAAACAAACAATAGAATGGTATTAGAAAAAAAAAGAAGGTCTCTTACAACTTAAGCTAACACAACAAAAAAAATCTATAAAAAGCAATAAAAAACGTTTAAGTAACAATAGTTTTGTGAAAAAGTGTAATTTTACCCACTAATAGACTAATTACATGTGTTTCCCCAAATTGAACACTGTTATTATTTTGTTTATAGCCCTAATTACAAATGTTTCTTTTGCACAAGCACAAGAATCACTTATAAACATAAATAACAGTTCTTGCACCTTTAACAGTTATAAGCTGGATATGCTCGTAAAAAACGACAGTCTTTATAAGGCAACTGTTCTACTTAATGATGCCATACGTTTTTCTAAAAAATATAATTTTAAGGACACTGAAGCCAAATCCTACAATGCTTTAGGGCAAGTATTAACCAAAATGTCTAATTTCAAGAGGGCTGAAAGCTACCATGTAAAGGCATTAAAAATATACGATTCTCTTAACCAAGACAAAGGTCGAGACCTTTCTTACTCAGGCATACTAAATTCATATGTTTTAGGTAAGAACTATTCAAAATTTGATAGTCTATATCCAATAGCTCAAGACATATCAAAACAACTTAACAGTGAAATATATTTTATAAATCTTAGGTACAAAATAAAAAAAGACTACTACAGTTTTGATAATGCCAGCATGCTAGAGTCTAGCAACATAGGCATAACAGCTTTAGAAACTACTAATTTTGATTCCTTAAATTATTCTAAGAATTATAGAATAGAAAATCTGAAAAAGAATTTACATCAATCTTACCAGTATTACAATGCTATTGCACATGTTAAATTATCTAATTTTAAAGTAGAAGAAGATTATAAGCCATTGTTTTTAATAAATGAAGATGAGCTAAAAGCGTCTATTTCTACAGATATTAATTCCTATAGAAAAATAGCATCTTTAAATTACTACAAATACCTTTATTATACCAATAGCAATAAAAATTTAGATTCTGCCAATAAATATCTTTTAAAATCTGACACCTATAAATACACAGCACTTAATAATATAGAGCTAAAGAACATTAGAAATGGTGAGTTAGTAGATAAAATTATTAATGCTGAGCAAAAGCTAGCTACAGCAAATGAAACCCGTAAAAAAGAAGCACTAAACTCACAAATATTCTTAGTAAGTACTATTATTATGAGCCTTACTTTAGCCATAATACTTACTGTTTTTTACTTTTATTTTAAGGCCAGAAAAAATATTGTAAAGATTAACGAAGCATTAAAAGCTTCTAATTCTAAACTTATTGCCATTGACAAAGACCGCTTAGAGTTTTTCTCAATACTCAGCCATGAATTACGTACGCCAATTTATGGTATTAGTGGTTTAGCAACACTTATAGATCAAGAAAATGATGCTATTAAAAAGCAATCGTATTTAGATTCATTAATATCGTCAAGCAACTATTTATCTATATTAATAGACAATATTTTACAAGCTAACAGACTTAAATTTGACAATAAAACCCTTAGATTAAAACCAGATAAAATCGAAAAAATTGTTAGTCACGTTGTGAGCACAATTGCAGTAGCGGCTAAAAATAAAGATTTAGAGTTGATTGTTAATATTGACAAATCAGACAAAAATGAAAATATTTTGGTCGATAAAGTAGCTTTTAGTCAAATATTAATCAATTTGGCTTATAATGCTATACGTTACACCAAAAAGGGTTCTATTACGATTAATGTTATAGAAAAAAGCAGAAATGATGAAGAAATCACTTTACGCTTTGAAGTTAAAGATACTGGTATTGGTATTAAAGAGGAACACAGATCTGTTGTTTTTAGTGCTTTTGAAAACAAGACGTTTTTAAATAAAAATAGCAGTGGTTCTGGTTTAGGATTATATATTGTAAAGACCTTATTAAAAAGCCACAATGCTGATATCGATTTTATATCTACACCTAATAAAGGCTCTTGCTTTTTCTTTGAAATAACATTTCAGCTTTCTATGTCAAAAGAAAATAAAAGTACGCCCACACTTTTCACACATAGAGACATGCGTGTTTTAATTGTTGATGACAACAAAATTAATCTATTAATCACGAAAAAGAATATTGAAAAAATTGAAGGTTACAGTTGCCAAACAATCTCTAATGGTAAAGAAGCGATATGTCTTGTAAAAGAGAAAGATTTTGATTTAATATTGATGGATATTAACATGCCAGACATGGATGGTTATGAAGTAACAAAGCATATAAGAATGTTTAATCCTTATATTCCTATTTTAGCACTTACGGCTTTAAATTCTTCTGAAATTTCTGCAAAAGCTGAAACTTCAGGAATAAACCAAATTATTACCAAACCTTATATTTTTGAAGATTTTAAAGCTATAATTCTATCTTATCGCACAATGTATAATCAATCCAATATTATAGATGCAGAAGCAATATAAGCTCCCGTCCATGCATTTTGAAAATTAAAACCACCTGTAACAGCATCTACATTAATAATTTCGCCTGCAAAGTAAAGGTTAGAAATTAGTTTACTTTCAAAAGTTTTAAAATTTACTTCTTTTAAATCTACGCCTCCAGCTGTTACAAACTCTTCTTTAAACGTGCTTTTTCCTGTAACCTGAAAAATCGCTTTTGTTAATTGCTCTGCTAAATCTTCTAATTGCTGTTTATTAATATCTGCCCAACGTTCATTTTCTCTAATATTGGCTGCCAGAATTAACTGTTTCCAAAGGCGTTTTGGCAAATCAAATTGTGTTGAATTAATAAGGGTCTTTTTGGCATATTCTTGTTTACAATTTTTGAGTTCTTCTAAACAGCTCTCAGTATCCAAGCTTATAAAATTAACTTCGATTTGAAAGTTGTAATTCCGCTTTGCTAATTCCACAGCACCAAACGCAGACAGCTTTAAAATCGCTGGCGCACTCATACCAACATGTGTAATTAGTAATGGTCCATTAGACTCTAAATCTGTACCAACAACTTTAACTTCTACCTGTTTTGCTACAACACCTGGAATATCTTTAATGCGTTTATCTTTAATATCAAAAGTGAATAGCGATGGTACTGGTTGTATAATGGTGTGCCCTAAATCTTCGAGTAATTTCCAGATTTTAGGATTACTTCCTGTAGCCATTAATACCTTTTTAGATTGAAAAACTCCTTGAGATGTTTCAATTTTAAAACCATCTGTTAAAGTATCAATAGACTTTACAGCATGATTATACAATACTTCAACACGATGCTTTTCTGCTTCGTTTAAAAAACAATCTATAATGGTTTGTGAAGAATTTGAAACCGGAAACATTCTACCATCTTCTTCAATCTTTAACTCCACTCCACGTTCTTCAAACCAAGCAATAGTATCTCCTGTCATAAACCTATGAAAAGGGCCTAAAAGTTCTTTTTCTCCTCTTGGATAATTTAAGACCAATTCAGATGGAATAAATTCGGCATGCGTCACATTGCATCGCCCACCTCCTGAAATTTTCACTTTTTGCAAACCTTCTTTACCACGTTCTAATATGGCAACAGACAAGTCTGGATGTTGTTCTGCAATGTTAATAGCAGCAAAAAAACCTGCAGCTCCTCCTCCTATGATAATGATATCTTTGTGATTATTCAATGTTGTGATTTAAAAAAGATAAAACTACAATCTTATACGTCAATAGACTAATACTTTTTTAATGATAAAAAAAAGAAATACTAAAGTCCCAAATGTCCATAAGTCCAGTTAGCACCATCACTAATAAAAATTAGAGTTTTAGTAATATCTCCTCCATCATTTCCCACATCTGCTGTCATTGTTACCGAACCCAAAGGCCCTTGACTATTTCTACCATCTCCACGAAAAAACTCTACTCCAGCACCTGCTGTAGCATTAGCACCAAATGTATAAATAACAGCATTTTCTGAGTCAGAAATATTTCTAAGCACATATATTCTACCTGGAACGGTTGTCGCATTGGGTAATATGAACTCTACATTGAATGCTGTTGGTGATAAATTAATATAAACACCATCATCAATTGGTGTTGCAGCACCACTAGGACCTCCATTATAATCAACAACTTTAATTGATAAATTACCATTAATATCTAAAGTGCTTTTAGGATCTGTTGTACCAATGCCTACTTGAGCATTAATACTATTAAAACAAAATGTTAATACGATTATTAGAAGTATATTTTTCATAAGGGATAAAAAATTACATTAATATTATTTCTTTTTTAAACTGATAGCGAAACCTCCACCCTCAGCTAATTTTATAGCTAATTTTGAATTTTTATTAAGTTCAGTTCTTTCTATTGTTAAATCTAATGGGTTATCGTCCCAATGGGCATTTTCTCCATCTTTATAAATGATAGCTTCATAGGATTGATCTTCGTCTAAAAAACTAAAATCTAATTTTAAAGATCTTGCATTTTCGTCTGTAATGCCTCCTACAAACCAATTTCCAGTCTCTCTTTCTTTTCTTGCAATAGTCACATAATCACCGACTTCACCATTTAAAACTACTGATTTATCCCAATCTACACCAACATCTCTGATAAACTGCAAAGGTTTTGGGTTAGCTTCATAATGTTCTACTAAATCGGCTGCCATTTGCACAGGACTATAGATTACCACATACAAAGCCAATTGCTGAGCTATGGTTGTATTGACTTGATTATCCTTTTTATATTCATCGAATTTTATATTGAAAATGCCTGGTGTAAAATCTATTGGTCCAGATAACATTCTTGTAAAAGCTACAATGGGTAAATGCTCTGGAGGATTACCACCATCACTAGACCAAGCATTAAATTCTTGACCTCTTAAACCTTCTCTCGAAATTGTATTTGGATAGGTTCTTCTTAAACCCGTTGCTTTTATAGGTTCATGTGCATTGATAGCAACTTGATACTTTGCTGCTTTTTCTACTGTATGATTATAATGATTCACCATGTATTGCCCATGATGATATTCGCCTTTTGGTAATATTTTACCAACATAACCTGTTTTAACCGTATGCATACCGTATTTCTGCATCAACGCAAAAGCGGTGTCTTGTTGTTTGGTATAGGTTTCTGTAGCTGCGGAAGTTTCGTGATGCATAATAATATCGACCCCCTTTTTCTTTCCATAACGCACCACCTCATCAATATCATAATCTGGATATGTAGTAACAAAATCAAAGACGCCTTCTCTATCTTCAAATCCAATCCAATGTTCCCAACCTGTATTCCAGCCTTCAACTAAAACACCTCCAATGTTATTTTTGGCAGAAAAATCAATAAAATTCTTAACGTTTTCTGTCGTTGCTCCATGTTTGCCATGTGCTTTTCCTGTATCTGCCCATTTAGCATCCACCTTTTCCATACCATAATCCCATGACGATTTCCCTAAATGCATTTCCCACCAAACTCCGGTATATTTCATAGGTTTAAACCATGACACATCGCCAAGTTTATTGGGTTCATTTAGATTAACAATAAGCTTAGATTCAATTAAATCTGGGGCATTATCTGTAATTTGAATGGTTCTCCATGGAGTATGAAAAGGAACCGTACGTTTTACTTTATAATCGTTGTTTTTGGAACCTACTAAATTGCTTTTTAGATTAAGGTTTTCTGTATCAACTTTTAAGGTCATACCGGAATAATCAACCAAAGCAGCTTCATGAAAACTTAGATGTATTCCATCGTTTCCAACCATAGTTACAGGTGTATTCACCGCATTCTCTGGAATATAAGTTTGTGCTAAATTTTTATGATTAGCATACTGCAAAGCATCAATTTCAGAAAGGTTTGTTGTGTTATATAAATGTTCGTAAATATCCCAATCTCCAGGAATCCAAAAAGTTTTATAATCTTCTGTTAGGTTAAATTCGGTGTGTTCTTCTGTGATGAAAACCTCACCTCTTAATCTTGCTTGTTCTGGAAATTCGTATCTAAATCCAATACCATCATCGTAAACTTTAAATACAATATTTAGAAAACGCTCTGGTGTGGTTTTCTCTTGAAGCTCAACTCTTAATTCATTATAATTATTAACCACATCTAACTGTTCTCCCCAAGGCATCTGCCAAGTTTCATTAAAAGTTGAAGTGCTTGTATTTTTTACAATGAAATTCTTATGAAATGCTGGTACATCTTTAAATTCAAATCCTAAATATGAAGTATCTACAACTGTTTTAGTATTGAATTTAACCTTATAAAATGGTCGTCCTGCTTTGTTCAAACTAAAATTCACAACGACCTTTTTATTTGGCGATGTGATTTCTGTAGTCTGTATTACATTATCATTACAAGAAAGTAATGCAAATGCGACAACTAAGGTTAATAAATACGTCTTCATAAGTTGAACAATATTATTTAAGATCTACCAAGTTTTTAAAACCTTAGAGATCTAGTTTATTGATTATTTCTTTTCTAACAACACTATTTCAAATGGTGATTGAATCGTAATTGTTCCTTTTTCTACCACTTGAGTTTGTCCGGAATAAGCATCATGTAAAGTGTCTCCATCTTCAAAAACTTTAGAGACATCGATTATTTTTTCTCCTTGCTTTAAGTCTAAGCCAACTACGACCAAATCCTTATAATTTCCTTTTTGATAGCTTCTATAAAAATAATATGGAGAAGCTGTAATCATTTGATGCTTTCCGGCACCAATTGCTGGGTGTTTTGCTCTAAATTGACCTAATTTTTGCCAATGTGTTAATACGTCTTTGGTATGTTGTCTTTTAGCAATAGAATCCCAATTCATCATTGAGCGTAATGTTGCATCCCCTTCGGTTCCTTCTACTATGAGAGAACGTGATGATTCATCTCCATAATAAACTTGAGATGTTCCTGGTGATAACAATAATTTATTAGCTGTTTCAAAAGGCTTTTTTCTTTGAGCATCAAATGGTCTTCCATCATCATGAGAGCTTAAATAATTTACAGTTCCAAAGCCTTTTAACTCATCATTTAATATGGTATTATAGTGTTTAAATAACTCTTCATAATTTTTATCTTTTGAATTGTATTTAAACTCAAAATTTATCAAACTTTGAAAACTAGGTGGATTAAAGTAATTTACTTTTCGATCACCAAAATCAAATTCCTGACCAGAACTTACACCATAATTATAGACTTCTCCAAGGAGGTAAAAAGGGTTGTCATCTAACACCTTTTCTGGATTTTGTTTTTTGTATTGGGCAAATGCATAATCACATTCTACTTTAAACTCTTCCCAAACGTATTCTTCAACATGTTTTACAGTATCTACTCTATAGCCATCGACACCGAATTCTGTGATGTAATCCGTTAGCCATTTCATAATATAAAAACGTGGAGCTCTTGGATGCCCTGTTCTTTCAAAGAATTCATTAAGTTCTTTTACCTCTTGTTCGTAACGCCCTTCAGCTTTCCATTTTTCTACTAATTGTGGTGGCAATTCTACATTATTGTTACTCTCTGTTCTAATATCTGGTAGATTAGCAACCAAAGTGCAACTTATGGTGTTTTCATAATCTTCATAAGAACATTGCTTATCTGTTCTCACCCACTCTTCTGGCCAAACTGGATCTTTTTCAGTTACAGGACCTGTATGGTTAATTACAGCATCTAATACAATTCTTATGCCTCTAGCATGTGCTTCTTTTACTAACGCATGCAAATCTTCTTTGGTACCAAAATTAGGATCAATTTTTGTCCAGTCTTTTGCCCAATAGCCATGAAAACCATAAGAGACTCCTGTTCCTTCATCGGTTCCTCCGTGGATTTGTTCCACTATTGGAGTCATCCAAATCGCATTAATTCCTAAATCGGTAAAATACCCTTCTTTAACTTTTTGAGTAATTCCTTTTATATCTCCACCTTTAAAACCTCTAAGTTTTCCTGTTTCTAGAGTTCTATCAAAATTGACATCATTAGAAGTGTCACCATTATTGAAACGATCTGTTAGTAAGAAATAAAGATTCGCAGCTTCCCAAATAAATGGTATTTCTACAACTTCGGGTGTTTCCACGGTAGCGGTTTGGTTTTCTGTGTCTTTATTTTTGCAACTCAAAGTGACAAGAATTATAGTAAATAAAAATAGTTTTTTCATATGTATTGCCCACGAAAGTGGGTATCTTTTTGATTATCGGTATTAGACCCGCTAGGTTTACAAAACCTGCTAGGTCTTTATTTGATTTTTAAAATAAACGACTCCAAAGGTTTAATATCAATTCTGACTTGTGCTTTACCATTTTCAACTTTTAAAGTTGAAGTATATGTTTTATACAATTGGTCTTTTACTTCGTATTCACCATCTTGAAGTTTTAATTTTTGAACTAAATCTTCTGGTAATTGCAACTCAAAACCATAAGTATTATCTGCATTAAAGTTTGAAATAATTATTAATTTTTCATCATCACTCCAGCGAACAAAAGACAACACTTTATCATTATACCATTCCGTATTTTGGTGATTGTAATGCTGAATATCTTGATACTCTCCCATTAAGGCCGAGCTATTGATGGTAAAAGTCAATAAGCGTTTATAAAAATCTCGAAGCTCTAATTCTTCTGTTGTAGACTGCCCTCCATCAAACTGTTTATTGTTAACCCAACGAACTACACTTGGTACAGAGCCATAATCGAAAATAGATGTTCTCGTTGGATCTCCAAATCCTAAATCTTTGGCGCCTGGCTCACCAAACTCTTGTCCAAAATAAATCATAGTTGGTGCTGTTGATGACGTTGCCGAAACCACCATTGCGGGTTTTCCTTTGGCTGCACTTCCTGCAAAATCTGGACTCGCAATACGTTGCTCATCATGGTTTTCTAGAAAATGAAGCATATGGTGTTCTATATCACTTAAATCTTTCAAGATTGGAGGAATATTATCTGTACTTCCATGACCTTGCATCACGTGTTTTAAGGTATCATACAATTGTACTTTATCATACAAATAATCCATTTTTCCTCTTTTGATATAATCTCTGTATAAACTTGGATTGTAAACTTCGGCTAATAAGAACGCATCTGGATTTTCCATTTTAATATGCGAATTCATATAACTCCAAAATTCAACAGGTACCATTTCTGCCATATCGTAACGGAAACCATCCACTCCTTTGGCGGTCCAATACAAGGCTATGTCTTTAAATTTTATCCATGAGCTAGGAACCGTTTTACCTTTCCAAAATTCGAAGTGTTTTTTGTAATCTTCAGTATCGAAACCATCTGGTAATTCATCAAAGTCTTTTCTTCCTTCTGGTGAAATTCCATAATTTACTTTTACAGTTTCGTACCAATCGTTCATATCTGGTTGCGATGCACGTGAACCATTACCTGTCCATTTTGCAGGCACTTCTTCAAATTTACTATCTGCTAAAGGATGTTGCTCACCTCCTAATGGTTGGTAGCCATTTTTCCATTCTGGCACTTTAAATGCTTCACCTGGATTATAGTAAAAATTATTATTGACGTCGTAGGTTTTAGTTGTATCATCTTCGGCTCCAAAATCGGTTGTGCCTTCAGGATTAGTTAAACTTTGATAATTACGCGCTACGTGATTTGGAACGATATCAATAATCACTTTTAATCCGGCTTTGTGTGAGCGCTCTATTAAAGCTTCAAATTCTTCTAATCTGTTGTCTACATTTACAGCTAAATCTGGATTAACATTGTAATAATCTTTAACTGCGTAAGGAGAACCTGCTCTACCTTTTACAATATCTGGATCGTCGTTTGAAATTCCGAATGCTGTATAATCAGTAATTACATCATGATGTGGCACACCTGTATACCAAATATGCGTAACTCCTAAATCTTTAATTTCATTTAAAGCTTTATCTGTAAAGTCATTGAACTTTCCAACTCCATTTTCCTCGAGTGTTCCCCATGGTTTATTAGTGGTATTTGTGTTTCCAAATAAACGTGTAAACACTTGGTATACGACTTCTTTCTTCTTCATGCTTTCTTTTATTTCACTTTCATTACGACTATGATCAATGTCTAGCTTTTTCGTTTCATTCTTACACGCAAAAAAGCTTAGTACAATTAACAATGCTGTGATTCTTTTACTATTTTTCATTAGGATTATTTTTTCAGTTTAACTGTAATTACAGCTATTTCTTCAGAACTCTTTTCTATTGGAATTCTTACTGTTTTTAATGTTTCAGACCAATCAAAATCGTCATGTCTTCCAACCATAACGCGTTTGGGTTTTTTATCTAATCCGTGAATGGTTAGATAATAAGTTCTGGATTTAGGGCTAAAATTCTTTCCTGTTTTATCAGTTATAACAAATTCTAGTGTAGACCCCTTAGAAGTCATTTCTAAATTTAAAATTTCATAATCTTCGTTAGCAATGGCATTTGCGGATTGACCATCGTCGATATAAATTTGTCGGCTACTTTTTAAAACTGAAGCATCATGATAATAATCAATTTTATAAACCGTGTCATCATATTTTGCAGTGGTTTGAATCACATTTGTATGCGGTAGAAAAGTTCCTGCTCTTACGTATGTCGGAATTGAGTTTTCTTTTAATGCTACCGATTTTGTTTGTCCACCATTTATTTTTTCATCCGTATAAAAATCAAACCAGACATTCTCCTTTGGAAAGTAAACGTCTTGTTCTGTTATCGCTGCTTCTAAAACAGGTGAAACTAAAATATCATTTCCCCATAAATAGGTTTTTGAATAGTTAAACAGTTCCGAATTATCCGATTCTTCAAAAAACAATGGTCGCATTAATGGTTTCCCAAATTTGGTATTTTCATACACCAAATTGTAATTGTATGGCAATAATTTAGAGCGTAATTCAATAGCTTGCTTGGCTAGTTCTTTTGCTTTTTCGCTTCTAAAAATGGGTTCGCTTGGCACATCTTCTTGAGCATGTGGTCTAAATATTGGATTAAATACTCCGTACTGCAACCAACGTACATAAAGCTCATCATCTAAATTAGCGCCCGCAAAACCACCTAAATCACTATGCATATACGCTAATCCTTGCATTCCCATTTGTAGTGCAATTTCAGGTTGACTTTGTAAACCACCCCAAGTTCTATTTACATCTCCTGACCAAGGAATTAATCCATAGCGTTGTGAACCTGAGTAGCCCGCACGCATTAAAATGAATGGTCTTGTATTTGGAAAATCGCGTTGGTAGCCTTCAAAAACTAATCTTGCCCAATCGTGGCCATAAATATTATGAACTTCATCTGCACTACCTGTTTTATGTTGTACCCAATTGGGGTGCACTTCTGGCTCACCCAAATCGCCCCAAACTCCAGCAACTCCTTTATCGGCTAATCCTTTATAAATATTCCAAAACCATTTTTCAGCATCACGATTGTAAATGTCAATGAGCCCTGTATTCCCAAAATAGAAATCATATTTTGCAGGGTTTCCAATAGAGTCTTTGGCTAAAATGCCTTTTTCAACAGCTTCATCCCATTTTTTAGACGTTGATAAAATAAACGGCTCTGTGATGGTTATTGTTTTTACACCTTTATCATTGAGGCGTTTTACCATGCCTTCAAAATCTGGAAACGAATCTCTAAAGACTTCTAAATTTCCCATGGTTCCTTTTAATTCTTTTCCAAACCAATATAAATCTAGAATTATAGCATCAACCGGAATTTTTTCGTCATTAAATTTAGCTATGGTTTCTTCAACTTCTTGCTGAGAATGATACCCAAAACGGCTTGAAAAATTACCTAAAGCCCAACGTGGCAGCATTGGTTGCTTTCCTGTTAAATCGGTATAAACATCCATCATATCTAACCAAGAATCACCAACAATGACTTGGTAGGTTTTTCGGCCTGAGATGGTTTCATATTTTAAGGTATTGTCATCTTTACTGTCTAAATCTAAAAAACCAATTGGTGCATTATCAAAATGCAACATGTACTGTTTTGAAGACACTACAATTGGCATGGTGTAATTCATCAGTTCGCTATGTGTTTCGTAACCATAATGTGCTCTATTGTATAATTGCAAACGATTACCACGACGATTCATTCCTAATGCTCTTGCGCCTCCTCCATATAAAACTTCATCTTTTGTAAGATTAAAATTTATAGTTTCTAAACTGTCATTTTTTACATAACCTTCTTTTTCTGAAATAATAAATTTGTCTTTGTAATAATATGAAATTTGAAAAGGGCTTTTTGTAATGGCAACGTATAAACCTTTGGTTTTTAAAACAACATCATTGCCTCTGTCTGTCATTTCAAAATACGAATTGTAAGGCTTTGCCACCACAGCATGAGATTGTGCTTTTAAGTATTCGCCTTTAGGCACAAAAGTGGTTTCAATAATATTTGAAGAATAGGGTTTGATAATATAATAGCCATCGTTGACTTCAACTTTTAAATCTAAGCCCTGTTTTACAGCGCTTTTAAAAACTCGATTAGTATTTTGAGCATTTAAAAGAGTAAATGAAAAGAGGGTTACAATAAATAAAATTATGTTTTTCATTTTTAAGTTTTTGAATTCTGACAGACGCATTCCATCCATCTTCATATCTATTTCGTTTTCTTGGTTAATGTCCCTAGTAAAAATTCTAAAGGTTGATCTAATCGTTTATTCCAAGAATTTTCAGAATGATCTGTACCTTCAAAAAATAAGTTCTTAGCATCTAATTCTGTATAGCCTTTTGCTTTTAAAATGCCATCTACTCTTTGAGCGTACTGTGGATAATGGGCATCTAAGGTTTTATTACCATAATCGAAGTATAATTTGTGTAATCCCGCTTGTGGTAAGTTGGCTTCCATATATTTAAAAATAGCTTCAGGAAAAGGGTTATTTTCTCTTGGTGCTGCACCAACCCAATGTGTAGATAAACATGCTGCACCTCCAAAAACATCTGGATATTCACTCACAGCATACATAGACATTAAACCTCCCATACTAGACCCCATTACAAAGGTATTGTCCTTGTCTGTAGCAACGGGATAGGATTTATCAATAGCAGGTTTTAATTCTTCTACTATAAATTTCAAATAATTATCGCCATTAAATTTGGAATCTGCATTGGCATTCACAGCTTCCTTGAACAAGTTTTCTTGAACAGATTCATCTAACATTTCAAATGCCTTTTCAGGAAACAAATCTTGCCAGCGAATTCTAGGAATATTATGAATCCCAACAACTATAAAATCCTTTACAGTACCTTCTAACATTAACTTTGAAGCCC
Organism: Winogradskyella sp. ECml5-4; assembly: GCF_036903175.1. NCBI lineage: Bacteria > Pseudomonadati > Bacteroidota > Flavobacteriia > Flavobacteriales > Flavobacteriaceae > Winogradskyella > Winogradskyella sp. ECml5-4. The sequence goes on from NZ_JAYJLF010000001.1 coordinate 113,931, forward strand.
ATTCATCTACTTTCCATTCTTGCTTATTCCAAGTGGTAGTAGAATCGAATAAATTCTGACCATCGTGCATATACAATACGGCATATTTTTTATTTTCAACATAGCTTTCAGGTATCCAAATATCTACCGCTCTTGGTTGAATATATTTAGAAGGAAAACTATCGACACGCAAAATTTCTCCTTTAAAAAGGGTCGCACTCTTTACGTGTATAAAATTTGGTGTTGGCGTATTTACGACAATTTCAGATTCAGTATCATTAACCTCAGTTGTTTTTGTGTCTTCTTTACATGAAACCATGAATAAACTACACAGCAAAATTGATATTACAATTCTCATCTTAATTAGATTTGGTGGTTAATATAACACTTCCTTTATTAGCTATTTTTATGCTAGTATCCCAAATTATTATTTCATCTGAAATAATATTTTTTAAGCTCTTTCCATCTAAACCTAACTCTTCAAATCTATCTAAATCTAGTTCTAGCGGATTTTCATTTTTATTAATAATATGCACAATGGTTTCATTGCCTAAAATTCTAGCTAAAACATAAACTCCATCTTCTGGTGCAAAATGCATGGTTTTCCCATTGTGAATAGCCTTGCTGTTTTTCCTGTAATTTAGGATTTGTTTAAGATAGACTTGCATGTCTTTTTGTGCTGCAGTTAGTCCTTCTCCTGAAAATGCATTTACAGTATCACCTTCCCAACCTCCTGGGAAGTCTGTGCGGATTAAACCATGATCCCCTGGATTATCAAAATCGTCCATTAAGATTTCTGTTCCGTAATAAATCTGTGGAATTCTTGGCATCATCAATAGATAACTCAATGCCATTTTAGTATTAGTTATATCGCCTTTAAATTCTGTAAAAACACGACTCTTATCATGGTTGTCTAAAAATGCCATTATATCTTTTGGAGAGGTATAGGCAAAATCATTAGCTAAGCCTTCATACATTTTAACAAGTCCTTGATCCCAAGATTCATATTCATTTAAGGCATCTACGATATGTTTTTGCATGGCAAAATCCATGGTCGATTTTAAATTAGAATCGTATTTATCATTGTTATGGTGTCCTTCTTGCCAATACCCTATTAATAATGGATTATAACTCCATTCTTCACCTACAATAGAAAAATTGGGATATTCGGTCATAATAGCTCCTGCCCAATCACTCATAAAATCTTTATCAGAATATGGATAGGTATCTTGACGAATACCTCCTAAACCTAAAGTTTCGACCCACCAAATACTATTCTGAATAATATAGTTTGCCATAAATGGATTGCGCTGATTTAGATCTGGCATATCAGACACAAACCAACCATCAGCCATCTCGCGATGATCGCTTTTAGAGGCATAAGGGTCTTGATTGGTAGTACGTCTGTGGTTGGATGTTTTAGTGACTTTCCAATCCCAGTTATCTATATGTTCTTCGTATAACTCTTGATAGTTTACCCAATCTTTAAACGGTAAATCTTCCATCCACCAATGGTATAAACCACAATGATTAGCCACCTGATCCATGATGAGTTTCATATCTCGCGATCTTAAATTATCGGCTAATTCTCTATACGTTTCCAAGGTTCCAAAACGTGGATCGACTTTATAAAAATCTGTCATAGCATAGCCATGATAAGATCCATTGGGCATATCATTAATTAAAACAGGACAGGGCCAAACGGCAGTAAATCCTAAATCTTCAATATAATCTAGATGCTTTGTAATCCCTTGAATATCGCCTCCATGTCTTGCATAATTATCTGTTCTATCAATGCCTTGTTGAAGCAGCCCTTCAATTTCATCATTTTTAGGGTTGGCATTTGCAAAACGATCAGGAGTGATTAAGTAAATGGCATCTGAACTGTCAAAACCAACGTAATCTTCTGCCGGTTTTTCACGAGATTTTAGTTCGTAAGTTTGAATTAATTCTAACTTATTTTCAAATTGAAAAGTAATATTGAATTGCCCTGCTTTTGCTGTTTCAGAAATCTCTAAATCTAGAAAGAGATAATTAGGACTGTCTGCTTTATGAACTTTAATTATAGAAACACCTTGATAAGACATTTTAGGTGTAGCCTTCCCTATATTAGGATGCTTAACTAAAAGTTGAAGGTTTTGATTTTTGAAGCCAATCCACCAATGAGGTGGCTCCACTTTTTCGATATCGTTTTGAATTTCAGTTACAGGTTCTGAAACCACTTTTTCCTCAGATGTGGTTTCTTGACACGAAAACACAGTTGCAACTAGTAGCGTTAATAGTGTTAGTTTTAGTGTTTTCATTGTAATTTATTTTAAAAAAGAAACAAGTTGTTATTGCAACCTTAAACAAATACCTACAAGGTTTTTGAAACCTTGCAGGATATTTATTTTTTATTTTAGACCTGCTAGGTTTTAAAAACCTGCAAGGTCAAATTAAACAGTAACCATATTATTAGGACTTATAGCCACTTCTTTTCCATCTACATAAATGGTTAAATCTTTATCGCCTTCTAATATAAATTGTGTTTCGTTTTGGCTAACACTTACAGTGATAATTTGATGTCTAAAATTCACTTTAAACGAATAGGCCTCCCATTGTTTTGGGATTTTAGGTTCAAAAGATAAGGTATCATTTTTAACTCGCATACCTCCAAACCCTTCAACAATACTCATCCAAGTACCAGCCATTGAGGTGATATGTAAACCTTCGTGTACTTCGTGATTGTAATCATCTAAGTCTAATCGAGATGTTCTTAGATAAAAGGTATAAGCTTGATCCATACGGTCTAATTTAGCCGCTTGAATACTATGTACACAAGGAGACAATGAACTTTCGTGAACTGTAAATGGTTCATAAAACTCAAAGTGACGTTCTAATTCTTCCGTGGTAAATTTATCTTCAAAGAAATACATTCCTTGTAGTGTATCTGCTTGCTTTATATAAGGAGAACGTAAAATTCTATCCCAAGACCATTTTTGATTAATTGGTCGTTGTGATTGGTCTAAATCCTTTACTGTGATTAATTCTTTATCTAAAAAACCATCTTGTTGTAAAAACACCTTGTGTTCTTCAGAATATGGAAAGTACATATTGTCGGCTACCTTTTTCCAAAGATCTAACTCCTCATGTGTAATTTTAGTTTTTCCAGCAATTCTGTTATAATCATCATTATAACCTTCTTTTACTTTTTCAATCGTTTCTAAGGTATAATCGATACACCATTTCGCAATATAATTTGTGTACCAATTGTTATTAACGTTGTTTTCATATTCATTTGGTCCAGTAACACCAAGAATAACATACTTATTCTGGTTTGTAGAAAAATTAGCTCTTTGATGCCAAAAACGTGCAATTCCGATTAAGACTTCAAGTCCCATTTCTGGAATGTAGCTAAAATCACCTGTATATCTATAATAGTTAAAGATGGCAAAAGCTATAGCGCCATTCCTGTGAATTTCTTCAAACGTAATTTCCCATTCGTTATGGCATTCCTCACCATTCATGGTCACCATAGGATATAAAGCCGCTCCATTTGAAAAGCCTAATTTTTCAGCATTTTCTATGGCTTTTCCAAGATGGTTATAACGATATTTTAAAAGGTTTCTAGCGACTTCTTGGTCTTTAGTTGCCATATAAAAAGGAATACAATACGCTTCAGTATCCCAATAGGTACTTCCTCCGTATTTTTCTCCCGTAAATCCTTTTGGACCAATATTTAAAGTGGCATCTGTACCTGAATACGTTTGATTTAGATGAAAAATATTAAAACGAATCCCTTGCTGTGCTTTAACATCACCATCAATGGTAATATCTGCCATATCCCAAATTTTAGCCCAAGCTTCTTTTTGGTTGTCTAATAACTTAGAAAAACCCGCTTCTGTAGCTTTGCTTAATGTGGATTTTGCTGCAGCAACTAATTCATTTTTATCGTGATCGCGATCTACAGTATAACCTCCAAATTTGTGAATAGAATATGTTTCTCCTTGCTCAACATTATAAGTATAACTGAAAGACGCTAAATTTGAATCTGCCGTAAAATTTGGTTCAGTTAATACCGATTTACCATCAATAAAAACTTGAGACTCCATAAAGGTACAGGTGTAAAAATCTGTTTTCATGGTTTTAGCCTGAATGAAGGCTTGATGATTCTCATGGCTCACATTTAACGTGTCCCAAAACTTATCGTCCCAATTGGTATCTTCGTTTGTAATTCCTGAATCTAAATATGGTTCGAAGGTAATTTCTGCAGCTGCATTTAGAGGTGTAATGTTGAAATTAATGGCTCCAACTTCATCTAAATCTAAACTTAGGAATCGGGTCGTTTTTACTTCAACTTCAATATCATTTTGAAGCGTTGCAACAAAACTACGAGACAACCAACCCTCTTTCATGTTTAGTTCTCTACGAAAGTTTTTTACGTTTTTACAAGTAAATAAATCGAGTTGTTCGTTATTAATAATGACATTAATCCCTATCCAACTTGGCGCATTTAAAACTTTAGCAAAATATTCTGGATACCCATTTTTCCACCAACCAACTCTAGTTTTATCGGGATAGTAAACGCCTGCAATGTAGCTCCCTTGAAATGTAGGGCCTGAGTATTTTTCTTCAAAATTAGCACGTTGTCCCATAGCACCATTTCCAATGCTAAATAAACTTTCTGATGCTTTAACCTGATCTGGTTCAAATCCTTCTTCTAAAATTGACCAGTTGTTTGGGATGATGTAATCTAGGTTCATTTATAATATTATTTAAAAGTCTCTTTATGAGACATTTTTTTTATGTTTAGTTTTCTATTAATGATTTTATAAAATCATCTGATATTTCTGTAAAATCATTGAATACGTAGTCTGCATGGCCTAATACGTCTTTGCTTCCGATACCTATGGATATCATATTGGCTGCATTTGCTGCTTCAACTCCAGCAACAGAATCTTCAAAGACAATACAGTCTTCTGGTTTTATATTTATCTCCTTAGCGGCAATTAAAAACACTTCTGGATCTGGTTTTGCTTTGCTGACATCATTTCCATCTACAATAGCGTTGAAGTCTGCTAATAAATTGACACGCTCTAAAATGGTTCTAGCATTTTTACTTGCAGAGCCTAAAGAGATCGGTTGATTATTTTCTTTTAGTGTTTGTAAAACTCTTGGAACATCGGGTAGAATTTCATTTTCATCCATCTCAGCGATATAGCTCAGGTATTCTTCATTCTTTTTACCCATAAGTTCGTTAAACAACTCTTGGGAAATGGTTTTATTTCCCCAAGCCAATATTTTTTCTAAAGAGCGCACACGGCTAACTCCTTTTAATTGTTCGTTTTCTTCTTCTGTAAAATCGATACCTAAACCTTTAGCCAGTTGCTGCCATGCTAAAAAGTGATATTTTGCGGTATCTACTATTACACCATCAAGATCGAATATGAATCCTTTTTTGTTCATTTTATTAATTTTGAATAACGTCGTCAACGTCTTTAACTTTTGATACTAATGCTGCTGCGATTAAAAAACTGATACCACTCATCATTAAAGCAAATATGGCTTGATTTCCGTATGCATATTTAACTAGAGGTCCACCAATTAAGGCATTAATTATTTGAGGAATTACAATGAAAAAATTAAAAATCCCCATATAAACACCCATCTTTTTAGGAGATATAGAACCTGCTAAAATAGCGTATGGCATGGCTAAAATACTCGCCCATGCAATACCAATTCCAATCATAGAAACGATAAGCCAATTTTTATCTGGCATAATGTAAATTGAAAGTAAACCTAATCCTCCAATAATTAAGGATATGGCATGCGTGCGTTTTCGTCCTATTTTCTTAGCGATATAAGGAAGCGCAAAAGCGTAAAATGCAGAAACAAGATTATAGACTCCAAAAAGAATACCTATCCAATCTCCAGCATCTTGATATGTAGCACTACTGCTATCTGTATAAGGTAAACCATAAATATGTTGTGCAATTGCTGGTGTTGCAAAGACCCACATTCCAAAAAGTCCAAACCAAGAGAAAAACTGGACCCAACTTAATTGGCGCATTGTAGCTGGCATTTTTCTAAAATCTTCAAAAATATCAAGTAAACTCGATTTTTCTTCACCCGCTACTTGAGTAACATCTGTATCTTGTTGTTCTTCGAAACGTTGTAGTTCTTCAGGAGAATATTCTTTTGTGGTTACAACAGTTACTAAAATTGATAGAATTAATATAACAGCTCCAATAATAAATGATAAAATTAGATTTGTTGGAACAACACCTGCTACAGTTTCATTTGAGACACCAAACCAATTGGTTAAGGCATAAGGTAACCAAGACCCAATAACAGCGCCAAAACCTATTAAAGCCGTCTGAATACTAAATCCTGCTGTACGCTGATCTGTTCTTAAATTATCACCTACTAAAGCCCTAAAAGGCTCCATAGCAATATTAAAAGAAGCATCCATAATCATTAACATTCCTGCTCCAACCCATAACGCTGGCAAAAATGCAATGAACATATCAGCTTGCGGCATTAAAACCAACCCGATGGATGCCAAAATTGCTCCAACTAAAAAATAAGGCTTTCTCCTTCCTAGTTTTCCCCAGGTCTTATCACTGTAATAGCCAACTATAGGTTGAACAATTAAACCCATTAAAGGGGCTATAATCCAAAACCAAGATAACTCGTGAACGTCTGCTCCGAAAATTTGAAGTATTCTACTTGCGTTAGCATTTTGAAGGGCAAAACCCATCTGTATCCCCAGAAATCCAAAACTCATGTTCCAGATTTGCCAGAAACTTAATCTATGCTTTTCCATTAAATAGTATGTTTTAATTAATACTATTCTGACAAGCTTAGCTTATCAAAACTTATGTGAGAAGTGAAAATATAAGTTTTGAATATGCGGTAAAGATAAAAAAGATTTTAAACTAACAATAACAAATTTCTATTTGGTAGATTCTCGCTCTATTAATTCTGTTGGAATTACAACAATCTGAAACTCCTCTTCATGGGTAGTAAATTCACTTTCTAACTTATCTATTAATAAGTCTGCAGCTTTTTCTCCCATATCTTGAGCATGCTGACTAACCGTAGAAAGACTAGGCGTTGCGTGCTTTGACAACACACCATCTGTAAACCCAATAACCTGAACATCTCCAGGAATCTCTAACCCTAACTTTCTAGCAACTTTCATTGCGCATAACGCATATAATTCATTAACTGCAAATACTCCATCAATCGCTGAGTTTAACTTAAAAAGTTGCTCAATTTCTTTTTCTAAAGCTTCTAAATGCACTTCATAATCAAGCGAATCATCTATTTTTAAAATCAATTCAGCCTTTGGCGCAATTTTATGTTCTTCTAAGGCTTCAAGATATCCCTGTGTTCTAAGCTTACCAACACTAACATAGTCTTTGGTAGTAATTAAGGCTATAGATTTACATCCATTATCTATTAATTTTTCGACTGCTTTTTTTGCACCATTAAAATCATCTACAATAACTTTATCACATTTAATATCTGATACCACCCTATCAAACATTACAATAGGCATACCTTGCGTCATCGTTTCATTAAAATGGTGGTAGTCTTGTAGTTTTAATGTTTCTTTGGACATAGACAATATGAAACCATCAATACTACCATTGGCAAGCATTTCCATATTGATTACCTCTTTAGAAAACGACTCATTAGACAACCCAATAATAACATTATAACCTCTTTTATTAGCAACTAGCTCTACACCTCTAATAACCTTAGAAAAGAAATGATGAACTATCTCAGGTATTATAATCCCAATAGTATTAGTTCTTCTGTTTTTTAGGCTTAACGCTATGTTGTTAGGTCTGTAATTATACAGTTTTGCAAAAGCTTGAACTTTCTGCTTAGTATCTTCACTAATTTCAGCGCTATTACGCAATGCTTTAGACACTGTAGAGATAGAAACATCTAATTCTCTTGCAATCTGTTTAAGGGTTATCTTTCGTTTCATGTGGTAATATTAATTTTTTATCCCTATATAATTATCGAATTTGACGATAAAATTTTTAACACGCTTATTTCATAATTAGTTTTATGAGAAAACGAATATAAGTTAAAAACTTAGTTTTGCGATTTTCGATTTCACAATTTCAGCTACACATTATTTAAAAATTCTTAGTTTTTCATTATTTTAACACTAATCTCAATATCTAAAGAAAAGTTTTTAACACGAAAACGTTTTCGTGACTTTCGTCATATTATTTAACAGTAGAAACACATTATTTTTACATAGATTTAACCCGAGAAGTGAAAATATAAATCTATTAACTAAGCAATTAACTTAAAAACATTGTATGAAAACAGTTTTAAATGCTTTACTATTCTGTCTCGTTATGCTACCCGCAACCTTAATGGCGCAATCTACTGCCAAGGGTATTGTTACAGATAAAGCAAATGCCATGCCTATGCCAGGCGTAAATGTTATTATAAAAGGTACTTCCAGAGGAACCTCAACAGATTTTGACGGTAAATATTCAATAGAACTAAGTGAAGGTGAAGTTCTTGTATTCTCTTATGTTGGTTATACCACACAAGAGATTGTATTCACTGGCCAAACTAGTATTGATGTCGTTATTGAAGAAGACGCTTCCATACTAGACGAAGTTGTTTTAATTGGTTATGGTAGTACTAAGAAGGAAGATTTAACAGGAGCTGTAGATTTACTGAAAGCCGAAGACTTTAATCAAGGTCCAGTTGTATCTGCACAGCAGTTAATTTCCGGAAAAATAGCTGGTGTATCTGTTACCTCTGGTAGTGGAGCTCCAGGAGATGGTCAAAACATTCTTATTAGAGGTAATGGTTCTTTATCATTATCAAGTAACCCATTAATTGTCTTAGACGGTATCCCTTTAGATAATGGAGGTGTAGGCGGATCTAGAAACCCACTGAACCTTATTAACCCTAATGATATTGAAAACATGACCATATTAAAAGATGCGTCTTCAACAGCTATATATGGTTCTAGAGGTGCCAACGGGGTTATTATAATAACGACTAAAAAAGGTAAAGACACCGAATTTAGATTTAATGCCACATCTACTGCAACAGTGCACACCTCTGTAGATAGGGTTGATGTTTTAAATGCAGATCAATTTAGAGAAATTGTAACTAATCATCCTAATGCAGATGCTACCACAATTGGTCTTTTAGGAAATTCTAATACCGATTGGCAAGATGAAATATACCAAACAGCTTTTGGTCAAGATCACTCATTTAGTGCCTTAGGTAGTTTATATGGTGTACCAATGCGAGCATCACTTGGTCACTCAGACCATGACGGTAATTTAATAGGTGACAACTTTCAAAGAACTACAGCTTCTCTTAATTTTTCGCCAAAATTATTTGATGATCATTTAAAACTTGACATTACTGCTAGAGGAAATTATACCGAAAATGTCTTTGCAGACAGAGGTGCAATTGGAAATGCCAATACTTTTGATCCTACACAAGCTATTTATGATCCAAATTCTCAATATGCAGGTTATTTCTCTTGGATAGATACTTCAACAGGCGAACAACCTAGTCTAGCAGGAACCAATCCTGTAGCTCTATTAAACTTAACAGATGACACCTCAGAGGTGAGACGTTATGTAGCTAATATAAAAGCTGATTATAAATTACATTTTTTTCCAGATATAACAGCTACAGTAAGTACAGGTATTGATAAATCTAATAGTCATGGTAGAACCGTAGTTTCTGAATTAATTCCAACATCAAGTCTTGAATGGAATGGGTCTACAAACTCTTACGTTAATGAATCTACTAACAAATTATTTGATGCTTATTTAACTTATAACAAAATTTTAAACGATAAACATAATATTACTGCGGTTGCTGGATATTCTTATCAATCTTTTGAATATGATAACTACAGTTATGATAGTGTAGCAGAAGGACGCGCACAAGCGGATCCTGAAGCTGATATTGATTATGAGTTTATTGACAAGTCTAAAAACGTATTACTATCTTATTTTGGCCGTTTCAACTATGATTACGATGGTAAATATTTAGTAACGGCGACGCTAAGAGCAGATGCTTCATCAGTTCTAAACCCAGATGATCGTTGGGGCTATTTCCCTTCAGTAGCATTTGCTTGGAATATAAATAACGAAGATTTTTTAGATAGTAAAAATATAAATGAACTTAAAATACGTTTAGGATACGGTGAAGTAGGAAATGTAAATGGCTTAGAACCTTACTTGTTTTTAACAAGATATACAGGTAGTCAATCTTCTGCTAATTACCAGTTTGGGGATACATTTTACCAAACTTATAGACCAGACCCTTTCAATAAAAATTTAAGATGGGAAGTTGGAAACACTATTAATGTAGGACTAGACTATAGTTTATTTGATAGAAGAGTATCAGGTTCTGTTAATTTATATAGAAAACTCACCAAAGATTTAATCGCCTCAGCATCTGTGGACCCATTTACAAATTTTGGCTCAGAAGTTAAATCAAATATAGGTGACATGGAAAACCGAGGGGTTGAATTTGCCTTGAACCTAGTACCGATAAGGACAGAAGATTTTGAATGGTCAATAAATTACAATATTTCATTTAATGAAAATGAAATAACTAATTTACCTTTTGTTCAAGAAACTGGTGGTGTCTCTGCCGGAACTGGAAATAATGTACAATTACACACAGAAGGAGAAGCACCTTATAGTTTTTATGTGTATCAACAAGTTTATGATACAAGCGGAAACCCAATTGAAGGAGCTTTTGTCGATAGAAATGGAGATAATGTAATTAACGATTCTGACAAGTACATCTACAAAGATCCTTATGCAGATATTATCATGGGATTAAACACCAACCTTAGTTACAAAAAATGGGACTTAGCTGTAGTCACTAGAGCCAATATTGGTAATTATGCTTACAATGATGTTTCTGCTGGTAATTCTTACTTAACTGGGGTTGTTCCAACATCGAACAACTTCTTATCAAATTTACATTCGAGTTATTTAGACAATGGTTTTATTAGTCAATCTGATGAAAACACCTTCAGAAGTAGTCACTACATAGAGGATGCTTCATTCTTTAAAATTGATAATATCACCTTAGGATACACCTTAGATAACGCCATTAAGGATGTAACATTAAGATTATATGGCTCAGTTCAAAATGTGGCAACTATTACAGACTACAAAGGTTTAGATCCAGAAATTACTGGAGGAATAGATAGTAATTTCTATCCAAGACCAAGATCATTTGTATTTGGTGTTAATGTAGATTTTTAAAAAAATGAATTATGAAAAATAGAATGAAACAACTAATTTTTATCGCAGCTCTCTCATTTTTCATGACTTCATGTCATGATGACTTAGATCAAAATCCAATTGATCCAGATAGTTTTACAGAGCAAGATGTTTTTGCAAATGCAGCGGAAGCGAAAAGTGCCTTAGCTAAACTTTATGCGAGTTTAGCATTAACTGGGCAGCAAGGGCCTGCTGGTAATGCTGATATAGCAGGAATTGATGAAGGATTTTCACAATACACACGTATGTTATTTAACCTAAATGAATTAACTACAGATCATGCCGTGGTAGGTTGGGGAGATGCGGGACTACCAGATTTACATGGTTTATATTGGTCAGCTAGCAACGATTTTACTGGAGCTATGTATTTACGTCTAGCACAAGAGGTATCTTTTACAAATGCGTTTATTCAAAATGCGACAGCATTACCTGATGAAGAAGCACAAACCTTTATCGCCGAAGCGCGTTTTTTAAGAGCTTTTGCATACTATAATCTTATAGATTTTTATGCTAATGTTCCATTGGTAACAGAAATTACAACTGACTTACCATCTCAAAGTTCTAGAACGGAGTTATTTGATTTTGTAGAGGCTGAATTATTAGACATTCAAGATTTACTATTAGACTCAAATGAATACGGACGTGTAGACAAAGTTGCTGCATGGGCTTTACTTTCAAAATTATATTTGAATGCTGAAGTATGGACAGGCACTCCGCGTTATACAGACTGTATAACGTATTCAGAAAATGTAATGAATTCTTCATACATTATAAACACAACAGATGCCAACGGCAATGGTTCTGCTTATGATGAATTATTTTTAGCGGATAATAATACTAATGGTGCACAAAACGAATTTATTTTCGCTATAAACTTTGACGGTGTTCAGTCTCAAACCTATGGCGGTTCTACCTTTTTACTACATGCTTCAATTGGTGGAACTATGGATCCATTAGCTTTAGGAGTTAATGGTGGCTGGGGAGGCTACAGAACAACTAAGGCACTTGTTGAAAAATTTGAAACAAGTGACATTGATATACCTTCTTTGAATAGTGCTCTTGGCGGTACCCTCTCTGATTGGGGGTTAGTAGGGGATTTAAATAATTGGGGAGATCCAAATGAAGATGGCAATCCTGATGAAGATGCTGATATAGAAATGTATGAAATTTCAACTAATCAATATGCTTTGTATATAGAGTTAACTGATGGATTCTTTAAATTCAGGTTTAACGAAGATTGGGGTGTTAATTATGGAGATAATGATGCTGATGGTATATTAGAAGCAGGAGGAGCAAATATTGAAGTAACTGCAGGTACGTACTTAGTTACTTTTGATCTAGACAATTTAACTTATGATCTTACTGAAGTTGTTGCTGAAGGAGATAAAAGAGCCATGTTTTATACAGATGGACAAAGTTTAGAAATTGAAAGTATTCCACCTTTTGATCAAGGTTATGCAGTAACTAAGTTCAAAAACATTGATTCAAATGGTAACCAAGGAAATGATACTACTGGCGAATTCGTTGATACAGACCTACCTATTATCCGTTTAGCAGAAATTTATTTAAACTACGCGGAAGCTCACCTAAGAGGAGGTGGAGGTAGCATCGCTACTGCTGTTGATAAAATAAATGAATTAAGAATGAGAGCTTATGGTGGACCATCTGGAAACATTTCTTCTGGAGATGTAACTTTAGATTTTGTCCTTGATGAACGTTCTAGGGAATTATATTGGGAAGGTCAAAGACGTACCGATTTAATTCGATATGATTATTTTACAACGAATGCCTATTTATGGCCATTTAAAGGAAATCAAGCCAATGGTACTTCAGTGAGTCCATTTAGAAATGTTTTCCCAATTCCAAACAATACTATCTTAACAAACCCTAATTTAATTCAAAATGAAGGATATTAATAAAAAATCTAAAACTATGAAAACAATAAAATTTCTAGCTTTGTTGCTAATAACCATAATTGGCTTTAATGCATGTGAAAGCGATGACAGCTTAACATATACAGCGCAACCAAACGGTGAATTAGCCTTTACAAATTCATTTTTAGCAGAATATATTTTAATTCCTTCTGCTGCAGGAAACTTAGGTGAGCGTTTCACTTGGAATGATGCTGATTTTGATATAGAAACAAGTATCAACTATGAATTACAAAAATCTATCACTGGTGATTTTAGTGACATGGAAGTTATAGGTACTACAGGTGAAAATGACTATGCTGTTACTATAGGTAATTTATTAGAATATGCTGAGGAAGCAGGCTTAGATAGTGACCCTAGTACTGAAGACATGCCAGATACTGGAAATGTATATTTTAGAGTTAAAGCTTCTGTTGGTACAGAAAATTCTTTAGATATAATTTCTGAAGCACAAGCCTTAACACTAAGACTTATTGGTGGAGATGATGTTGTTGTGGAAGAGCCGTTAAAAAATCTTTTCTTAGTTGGTGATGCAACTGCACCAGGTTGGAGTGAAAACAATAACAACCCAGCTATAATTAGACATCCTGATAACGAAAACATATATAGCTATAAAGCTTATTTTGTTGGAGGAGGTGAAGGATTTAAATTACTAGAAACTTTAGGACAATGGCAACCACAATGGGGTGTTGGTGCTGCAACTGGCGAAGCTGCTGTAAATGACGGTACAGGAGAAGATCCTTCTGCGTTTCCTATAGCTACAGATGGTTATTATTCATTTACTATAAACATTGAAGACATGACTTATAGTTTAGAAGCTTATGATGCATCTGCTGCAGTTACTCAAACAACTATTGGTATTATTGGAGATTCAACACCAGGTGGTTGGGATGCTGATACAGACATGACGCAATCAACTTTTGACCCACACATTTGGAATATTAACGGTGTAGAATTAGTAGATGGTGAATTAAAATTCAGAGCAGATAATGATTGGCCTATAAATTGGGGTAGCGATACTGCTATTAGTGGTTTTGGTACTCAAGATGGCGCAAATATACCTGTTACAGGAGGTACATACAACATTTGGTTTAACGATCTAGATGGTGGTTATATCCTAATACCTGTAGAATAATTTAATTTTAGTAACTACAAAAAAGGCTATGAATTATCATAGCCTTTTTTAGATTTTTAAAAATATACTATGAAAAAAATATTACTTAATTTTTTATTGCTGCTTCCTTTAGTAGCCTTAGCACAAGTTACAACCAACCCAAGTCCTATAGTTGTTGATCAGTCTCTAACAATAACAGTAGATATAAATAGTACCGAAACAGATTGTAATGGTTTCAGTAATCCATCAAAAGTTTATGCACATCTAGGTGTTGGTAATGAAAACGATGAATATGGTATTGCTGTTGTTGGAAACTGGGGGCAAGATGATGGCGTTGGTGAAATGACAGATAACGGTAATGGTACTTGGAGTATTACTTTTACACCAAACACTTATTTTAATTTAAGCACTGCGGAACAAAACAGTGTTACCAAAATGGGTATGGTATTTAGAAATGCTGATGGATCTCAAGAATTTAAAGCAACAGGATGTGCTAATTTTATTTTTAACGTTGGAGCTTTTCAGGTAACAATGATAAATCCTTCGCCTAGTGCAAACGGAGTTATTGTAGTTAATAATGGCGCTAATACTCAAATTTTAGCTCAAAACACTGGAGGACCTGCTAACTATGAACTATTTGCTAATGGATCTAGTGTTCATACGCAAAATAATACTACGTTTTATAATGGCTATTTGTTTTCAAGCTTAACTGAAAATCAATTTTGCGAATTAGTAATTACACAAGGAGCATCAACTATTACAAAACAGTTTACAATTGTAGTAAACAATACAACTCCGACTGCCATGCCTGCAAATATGGAAGATGGTATTAATTATAATCCTAATGATCCTACAAAAGCAACTTTAGTTATAGATGCTCCAAATAAAGACTTTGTTTATGTCGCTGGTAGCTTTAATAACTGGACTCCTACGAGTTCTTATGCAATGAAAAAAGATACTGCTACTAGTAAGTTTTGGTTAGAGCTAACAGGCTTAACATCTGGAGAAATTGAAACTTATCAGTATTGGGTTGGTGCAATATCACCTGTTACAAATTCACCAAAACTAGTAAAAACAGCTGATCCCTACTCTACTCTAGTATTATCGCCTTTTGATGATCCATATATTTCGGCATCAACGTATCCTAACTTACCTGATTATCCTAGTGGTCAAGAACGTGAAGTAACCGTTTTACAAACAGGTCAGACACCATACAATTGGCAGGTAACAAATTTTGAAAAACCTAAAAAGGAAGACTTAATTATCTATGAAGTATTAATACGTGATTTTGATCAAGATAGAAATTTTCAAGATTTAATTGATAAGATAGATTATTTTAAAGACTTAAATATTAATGCCATAGAATTAATGCCTATAATGGAATATGAAGGCAACGAAAGTTGGGGATATAATACCTCTTTTCATATGGCTCTTGATAAATTTTATGGTACTGAAGAAAAATTCAAAGAATTTGTTGATTTATGCCACCAAAATGACATTGCTGTAATATTAGATTTAGCACTTAACCATGCTTTTGGAAGAAACCCAATGAATAGAATGTGGATGGATGATCCAGATGGTGATGGCTGGGGCGAACCTAGTAGTGAGAACCCTTATTTTAATCAAGTGGCTACACACAGTTATAGTGTTGGTTCAGACTTTAATCACCAACAATCAAGAACCCAATATTACACTGAACGTGTTGTACAACACTGGATAGAAGAGTTTAAAATTGATGGTTTCCGTTGGGATTTAACCAAAGGATTTACACAAAATTGTGCCTCTGGTGATGACGGTTGTACCAATGGCTATCAACAAGACCGCGTAGATATCTTAAAACAATATGCTGATTTTTCTTGGAGCGTAGACCCAACACATTATGTTATTTTCGAACATTTAGGACAAGATAACGAAGAAAAAGAATGGGCAAATTATCGTCTCGATGAAGGTAAAGGAGTTATGATGTGGGGCATTATGAATTCCGTTTATAATGAACTTACAATGGGACAAAGTGGTAATAAAAACATTAGCAGAATGGGACACACAGCTCATTCAGGTTTTAACGGACCAAGAGTTGTTGGTTATGCTGAAAGTCATGATGAAGAACGTTTAATGTACAAGAATTTACAATATGGAAATAATAGTAATTCTTCACATGACGTTAGAGACCTAAATACTGCTTTATCTAGAATGTCTGCATTAGGCGCCGTATCTGTAATGATTCCTGGACCAAAAATGATTTGGCATTTTGGTGAATTAGGAATGGAAAACTCAATATTTACATGTTTTAATGGTACTTATAACAATGATGGATGTAAACTAGATACTAAACCTCAACCTCAATGGACGAATAACTGGATAACCGACGCACTTAGAAGTCAAATCTACAACGATTGGTCTAGGCTACATGCTCTTAAAATTAATGAACCTGTTTTTGAAGGTGACTATAGCATTACTTCTGGAGATTTTACTCCAAGAATTGATATTTTTGATACTACAATTCCTTCTACAGAATTAAGAAATGTAATTATCCTAGCTAATTTTGATGTTGTTTCTCAAACTGTGAACACTAATTTCCCTCCTGGTGTTACCGCGACTTGGTACGATTTAATGGACCCATCAGGAAATACAACTGTAAGTAACTCAACAACTACAATAACAATTCCTGCTGGTCAATTCAGAATCTTAGGAAATAAACAAGCTGAAGCATTAAGTATAGATGAAGAAATTCTTTTAGGATTTTCAATCTATCCAAATCCTGCTACAACTTCTTTTCATGTAAGTACAAATGTTTCTGATATTGAAATCTATGATTTAACAGGAAAACTAGTTAAATCTTTTAAAGGTGAGTTTAACAGAACAGATAGTTTTGATATCTCTCAGTTAAATACAGGAATGTATATCGTAAAAGTAGAAAACAATAATAACCAAATTAAAACAACTAAGTTAGTCAAGCTCTAAAATTGAGTCTTTTTTGAGCATAAAAGAGTTTCTCTAGCGAGAAACTCTTTTTTTGTGGTATGTTTTAAAGTAAAAACTAATAGCTACTTCTAGGGTGTAATTATCATAATCCATAAATTAGCCTACGGTTTATAAAAAATCAATTTCATGATAGTTTTAAATTCAGCATTAAAAAAAAATTATTGGTTTCTTTTTATCATCGCTATTCTTTTTAATCTTTCATGTAACAATAGCAATTCTACTATGGATTCTTCGGATGATATACTAGACACTCCTATTGCATTTTATTATGGCGCAGACTTATCTTATGTGAATGAAATGGAAGACTGTGGCGCCATTTATAAAAACAGTAACGGGATTGAAAAAGATCCGTATACAATTTTTAAAAATGAAGGAGCAAATCTGATACGTTTACGATTATGGCATAATCCTACG
This sequence comes from Winogradskyella sp. ECml5-4, assembly GCF_036903175.1. Classification (NCBI taxonomy): domain Bacteria; kingdom Pseudomonadati; phylum Bacteroidota; class Flavobacteriia; order Flavobacteriales; family Flavobacteriaceae; genus Winogradskyella; species Winogradskyella sp. ECml5-4. The sequence goes on from NZ_JAYJLF010000001.1 coordinate 131,642, forward strand.
TGGACCAACTATTCTAATCTACAAGATGTAAAACAGTCCATTATGCGCGCTAAAAGTCACAACATGAAGGTGCTTTTAGATTTTCATTACTCAGATACTTGGACAGACCCGACTCAGCAACAAATACCTGCAGCTTGGATTAATTCTATAAACGATACTGAAGCTCTAGGAAATTTACTATATAATTACACTTATAACACCTTAGTAGAATTATCTAATGAAAACCTATTACCTAATATAGTACAAGTTGGTAACGAGATTAATTCTATGATTCTTCAGGATGGTGATTTAGTTTGGCCTATAGATTGGAATCGAAATTCACATTTAATTAATAAAGGCATTGAAGCTGTAAGAACAATGGCAAATGATAAAAATGAAACCATTGAAATAATGCTTCATATTGCACAACCAGAAAACGGACTTTGGTGGTTTGAGCAAGCCACTGCTAATGGTATTGTAGATTTTGATTGGATTGGACTTTCATATTACCCTATTTGGTCTGATTACAGCTTAGATGATGTGCAAACACCACTTACAACTCTAAAAAACACGTACAACAAAAAATTAATGATTGTAGAAACAGCATATCCTTTTACTTTAAATAATGTAGATAATGCCAATAATATTTTAGGAACTGATGCCCTTATTAATGGTTATCCTGCTTCTCAACAAGGTCAACTAGATTATCTTAATCAATTAAAATTAGTTATTAAAAATGCTGGCGGACAGGGTTTAGTCTATTGGGAACCTGCTTGGGTTTCTACAGATTGTTCTACCTTATGGGCACAAGGATCGCATTGGGATAATGCAACATTATTTGACAACAATAACCAAGCTACTCTTGGTATGAAATTTTATAATGCTTCATTAAATGACTAAGTATAATCCAAGTTCACTTCTCGTTTATATTTAAATCAGCTATTGGCATTTATTTCTAACACCAAAACAAGAGAAGTTTTCATATGTAAAAAACTAGACATTTAATAACAACCCTAATCTGAAATTTTTAAACTTTGACAATTCTAAATAAGAAACGGTAATCATTTTTAACAATTAGGAAATGTATGGACCTTTTGAAGGGGAAATAGATAAACAATCTACAATCACACTACAAAATGTACAAAATAGAACACATAAAAGACAGCCAGTCAAACCATATTAAGTTAACAAATAGTAACACCTCCTCTTACGCCAAAATAGCCTTAAATGATGGAGCAAGTTTACAAGAATTATGTATAAATAATACTGTAATAATAGAAGACCTATCCCCTTTACAATATAGCGATATGTATGCGTCGTCTATACTATTCCCTTTTGCAAATAGAATTAAAGATGGGTTTTACACTCATAATAATCAAGACTATCAATTAGAAATTAATCAGGAAGAAGAAAATAATGCGATACATGGATTGGTTTACAATAAAACATTTAAAATTTCAAACAAAAACACATCAAAAAATGAAGCTTCAATACAACTTGAGTATGAAGAATTAAACAGACCTAAAGGGTTCCCCTTTACGTATACCATTCGATTAAATTACATTCTAAATAAAGATGGATTAAAACTGAATGTTTTATTAGAGAATACGGACTCAAAAGCATTTCCTTTCACTTTGGGTTGGCATCCTTATTTTATAAGTAAAAATTTATATGAAAGCAGTTTAGAGTTTGATAGTAATAAAAAATTGATTTTAGATGACAAATTAATTACAACAAGAGTCAAAGACTTTAAAAACGAAGAACCATTTAAAGTTAAAAACAAAACCTTAGACGACTGTTTTATTTTAAATACTAATACGGTAAAATTTACAACGCCAAGTTACGATATGGAAATACATACATCGTCAAGCGAAACTTTTTTACAATTATTCACACCTTCAAGAGCTAATACAATAGCTATTGAACCCATGACAGGAGTATCAGATAGTTTTAATAATAAGATAGGTTTACAAATTTTAGAACCTAAAAAAACCTATAGTCTAGATTGGGAAATTAAATGCCATACTAAATAATGGCAATACGTTGATTTTCAACAAAAATTGAAGTTGGTTAAAATAAAAAAGACCCTAATGAAACATTAGAGTCTTTTCTTCTTTGTACAGGCGGAGAGACTCGAACTCTCACACCTCGCGGCACTAGATCCTAAGTCTAGCGTGTCTACCAATTCCACCACGCCTGCAACTATCCAATAAATATTGGGTTGCAAATATAAACAATAGTTTGAATATACAAATAGTAAATTTTCAAGAATTACAAATCAATAAATAATATTTCTCATATTCTTAGAATAACCGCATTTCTAGTGGTTTTAAGTATTAATTTATTTTAATTTTTTTTCTAAATAAAAACTTAAAATTCCTATCTCATTAATTTATTACTCTTATAATTCTTACTTTTGATACAAACCAAAATACATATGCAAAGTATTAATTCTTATATAACAGAACATAAACAACGATTTTTAGACGAACTTATTGAACTCTTAAAAATCCCATCTATCAGTGCTGACTCAGCTTACAAATCTGATGTTTTAAAAACTGCTGATACTATTAAGACTAGTCTTGAAAAAGCAGGATGCGACCATGTTGAAATATGCGAAACCGAAGGATATCCAATTGTATATGGTGAAAAAATAATAGATAAAAATTTACCAACTATTTTAGTTTATGGTCATTATGATGTACAACCACCAGATCCTTTAGATTTATGGAACTCACCTCCTTTTGAACCTGTGATTCAAAAAACAGAACTACATCCTGAAGGAGCTATTTTCGCAAGAGGTGCTTGTGATGATAAAGGCCAGATGTATATGCATGTGAAAGCCATGGAATACATGACATCTAATAATGAATTACCTTGTAATGTAAAATTTATGATAGAAGGTGAAGAAGAAGTTGGTAGTGTTAACTTGGCAAAATTTGTGGCATCTAACAGAGAAAAACTCGCTAATGATGTTATTCTTATCTCAGATACAGGGATGATTGCAAAAGATGTTCCTTCTATTACTACAGGCTTAAGAGGTTTAAGTTATGTTGAAGTTGAAGTTACAGGACCAAATAGAGATTTACATTCTGGTCTTTATGGAGGAGCAGTAGCAAATCCAATTAACGTATTAACAAAAATGATTGCATCGCTTCACGATGAAAACAACCATATTACAATTCCTGGTTTTTATGATAAGGTTGAAAATCTTTCAGATGCAGAACGTGCAGAAATGGCAAAAGCTCCATTCTCATTAGATGCGTATAAAAAATCATTAGATATAGATGCCGTTTATGGAGAAGCTGGCTATTCTACCAACGAGCGTAATTCAATTAGACCTACATTAGATGTCAACGGTATTTGGGGTGGCTATACTGGTGAAGGTGCTAAAACAGTTATTGCAAGTAAAGCCTATGCAAAAATTTCTATGCGCTTAGTACCAAATCAAGATTGGGAAGACATAACACAATTATTTAAATCGCACTTTGAAAGCATTGCGCCTAATGGTGTCAAAGTAAAAGTTACACCTCATCATGGTGGACAAGGGTATGTTACTCCAATTGATAGTGTGGGTTATAAAGCGGCTTCTAAAGCTTATGAGCAAACTTTTGGTAAAACACCAATTCCTCAAAGAAGTGGTGGTAGTATTCCTATTGTATCTCTTTTTGAACAAGAGCTAAAAAGTAAAACTATTTTAATGGGCTTTGGCTTAGATAGCGATGCTATTCATTCACCTAATGAACATTTTGGGGTGTGGAACTACCTTAAAGGTATTGAAACTATTCCTTGGTTTTATAAATATTTTACAGAATTAAAAAGCTAATTAATCTTTTACAATTTTAAAGGTTGAAGCCTTTGTTTTAGAAACAACATTAATAAAATAAACACCAGAAGGTTTATTTTTAAAGTCAATTTCAAAGCTTCCTTGTCTAAAGGTATTTTTGTAAATCATTTTACCCGAAACATCATTCACTGTAATGATGAGTTCTTTTTGTTTTAGATTGTCAATATTTAAAACTGAAGTTACAGGATTTGGATAAAATGAGAGGTCTTCTTCTGTAAATTCTTCAGTAGATAAGGCATTATAAGTAATGCAATTGCTTATTTCTGTACAAAGTCCAGTAGAAATTTCTACCGCATAATTACCATTAGCTGTTGGAGAAAATAATTGATTAGTTGCACCTAAAATCTCAGTTTCAGTATCACAATTATACCATTGATATGTCGCAGAAGTTTCGTTTGCAATTAAATTGGTGCCTACTTTTGTAACTGTATTATTCAATGCTAGCAATCCAGATTTTGTTGCCATATAAGCTGTGACTAGTTTGGTCAATTCTGTCATATACTGAAAGTCGATATCCTCTGCTCTATCATTAGAAGAATGATAATTAGGGGTTACATCATCCGTTTCCCATGACTCACCTACTAAAACAGCAGGATAGCCTTGATTCCAAAATCTAGAATGGTCACTTGCAGTTGTTCCTGGATTAACAACTATAGCATTTAAGTCTAGTGTATACGTATTTAAAATGGTTAATAAATCATCTTTTATCTCCAGAGAATTTGAAATATTACGCACATCAATATCAAAATCATTATCACCTGTGGTTCCTGGTGCATCACCATCATAACCAATCATATCCATATTTATCACACCCAAAATATTATCTCTAGTGTTTCCGTTAGTTTCATCTGCTGCCTGCGTTGCGTAATAATTAGCACCTCGTAAACCTATTTCTTCTTCATCCCAAAGGGCATAAACAATAGTATTATCTGTACATTGCTCCGATAATATTCTTGCAATTTCTATAACAGCTGCAACACCTGTAGCATTATCATCTGCACAATATGCCGCAACAGAATCATAATGCGCACATACGATATAAATATTTTCTGGATTGGTTTTACCTAGCTGTGTTGCAATAATATTTTTTCCTGTTGTATTAAAATTTTGAAGCTCAACCGTAAGATTTGGAAAAGCTGCAAGTCGTTCTTCAATATAATTTGCAGCCAAATCATTAGAACTTTGTACACGACTTATAATTGTTTGTGATATTCCATTAATTACTGCAGGTTGTTCGCCAGTAAGCTCATTAACCGTTAATTGTAAATTAGCATTACTCACTTCATTTATAATGTTTTGAATAGATTGTGAAAATGAAACATTAAAAAAAAGAAATGCTACTAATAAGGGGAAAATAACTCTAAAATTCATTGAAACTTGGGTTTTCATACTTAGCAAATATAGCCAATTAGAACCCTTAAGAATTGAAAATTTTGATAATTCATTTTTTAACTCTACATTTGTAGAGTTAATTCTAAAAACGTAGAGCATGCAACTTTCAAAAACCGAAGAACAACTAATGCAATATTTATGGAAGCTGGAAAAAGCGTTTATGAAAGATTTGTTAGATAGCTATCCTGAACCAAAACCAGCAACAACAACTGTTGCAACACTACTTAAACGCATGATTGGCAAAGGCTTTGTAAATTATAAAACCTATGGTAAATCTAGAGAGTATTATCCACTAGTTAAAAAAGAAGATTATTTTTCTAAACATGTTAATGGGCTTATTAAAACCTTTTTTAATGATAGCGCTTCGCAATTTGCCTCTTTTTTTACGCGTAAAACGGATCTAACAAAAGAAGAGCTTGAAGCTTTAAAGGCTATCATAGATAAAGAAATTAAAAATAAGTAATCATGGAAATCTTTGTACTAAAATTTTCGGCTTGTTTGTTAGTATTCTGGCTAGTATATGTTCTTATTTTAGAGCAGCAAAACATGCATCATTTTAAACGTTTTTATCTTTTAGGAACATTCGCTCTAGCCTTAATTATTCCAACATTAACAGTAACAGAATACATTGCTCCCGTAATTAGCAATTTAGAAACTGCACCACTATTTATCCCAATAGAACCGTCATTTGTTGAAATGCCAATTGAAGACAGGTCCTTTTTTAATCTAGAAACTACACTTTGGTTTATTTATGGTATTGGTGTTTTGCTATTTTCAATTCGATTTGTGATTAATATCGTAAAAATGCAGCAAAGAATTTCTACCAATGAGAATATAGTCAAACATTCTTTTGTTTATGTTCTATTAAAAGAACATTTAATTCCACATTCATTCTTTAAATATATCTTTTATAATAAAAATCGATACGAATCTCATAACATCCCAAAAGAAGTAATGCTTCATGAAGAAACGCATGCCAGGCAACTGCATAGTTTAGATATTATTATTTTAGAATTACTTCAAATTGCATTTTGGTTTCATCCCTTAATTTACATTTTGAAACATCATGTAAAACTCAATCACGAATTTTTAGCAGATCAAGCCGTTTTAAAACATGGATCTGATGCTAAAACCTATCAGAACATCTTATTACAATTTTCATCAAACACTCAAAATCATCACTTATCGAGTGCCATCAATTATTCATCAATCAAAAAACGATTTACAGTTATGAAAACACAAACCTCAAAAACCAGAATTTGGCTAAGTACTTTATTAGTATTGCCAATTATTGCGATTCTTTTTTACAGTTTTGCTGAAAAGGAATATATTGAAATAGAGCCTAATGAAACTTCTAAAAGTTCTCAAATTCAATATGAACCAGATGAGAATGTAAAAAAATGGATTGAAATATCTAAAGACTCAAAAACAATTAAAGTTCAAATATCACATGGCAATCAAATTTTAATTAATGATAAATTAGGAAGTTTAGAATCATTAGAGTCATTTCTAAAAGAACTTTCTCATAAAGAGACCTATAATCTCAGTTTTAGTTCAGACAAAGAAACCTCTCTAGTTATATATTTTAAAGCACTCATTATACTAAAAAAACACCAAGTTCTTTATACCGTCAACGAAGTAGAGTGGGATAAAGTTGAGTTTTTTCTAGAAGGAGCTATAATAGAAGAATTTAGAGATTATATTAAAAAGTACGACATCTACGAATCCTTAAGAACTGCAGAACCACATTACATCCATAAATCAGCTGACGTACAAAAAGAAATGGATGAGTTATTTTCAGATTTAGGAGGCTTATATTTTAGAATGTCTAAAGAAAATAAAGCAAAAGTAAAAAAACCTATTTCACCAATAAAACCTTATGTGCAAATTACCCTTAATGGTAAAACATATTACAAAAAACGTAATGAGTTAACAGCAGAAGAAACAGCGACTCTTCCACCTCCACCTCCACCTCCTGCAACACAACAAACATCTAAAGGAGGTCCAAACATAGGAGATACTGAACGTACATACAACCCTTCTTTTTTAGAATACATTATTGAAATGGAACAAGAAGGTGCGTCTTTCTATTTAGATGATGAAAAAATTTCTGCTAAAGAAGCAAAAGCTATTGCCACAAACCATCAGGGTAAGCGTACAGAAATGACAACCCAAAAAGATTCTAATGGTAACTATATAGTAAAACTATCTAGTGCTGAGAATAAGAAAATCTACGCTAGAAGTATTGAGCTAAAAATTTTAAATGACGATTCTTACTTAATTGATGGTATTAAAGCAACGAAACGCACATTTGTAGATGTATTTAATCAATTACATCAAGACATTACGCCAGAAATTCGAAATAATATGATGAATATTCATGTAAAATCCACCAAAGAAATTTCTAATAAGGAAACATGGTTTATCTACAATTCACTTCAAGATTACGGATTTTATCGCATTGTTACACCAAATCAGGAAATAAACAGAGCTAAAGGCAACACGCCTTTTGCAATTGAAAGCCATTTTTCAGACCAACAAACACCATCAGCAAAAGATATTGCTGAATATAATACCTGGGCTAAAAAGATTCATAATGACAGTAAAAAGCTTTCAGGAAATACTACATTTTATCCACCTATTAACGAAGAAGCGTTGATAAAATTCACAAAAATCTATAATAGAATGACTCCACAGCAGAAAAATAAATCTGTTGAATATCCATTTTCAGGTCTTGAGAGCAAAACTAAGGACCAACAAAAACCATCGGCAAAACAAATAGCCGAATATAATGCTTGGGCTAAGAAAATAAATACTGCTGTCGCAAAGGCAAAAGCAAACCCTAATAAAAACACTTACCCTATCGTTAGACAAAAAGATGTCGACAAACACAAGCGTATTTATAATTCTATGACAACGGAACAGAAAAAAATTGCTGAACCTTTTCCTCAATCTCCACCTCCGCCTCCACCACCAACTATTAAAACGGGAAAGGTAAGTGACAGCCAAATTGAGGCATACAATAATTGGGTTAAAAGTTTAAAAGACCCAAATGGCAACCATCTCATGGTTAAAAAAGAACATTACGAATACTTCACAGGTATTTATAACCTAATGACAGAAGAGCAACAAAAGAAATCGGAAGGACTGCCGCCACCTCCGCCACCTCCACCTCCTGCAAAAGAAAACAAACCGTTTATCTTTAAAACTGATAGTAGTGAAATTATCGAAGTTGTAGAAGATCCTCAACCTCAAGAACAAGAAAGCATCTTACCCATAGTTAATGGTAAAACTATTAGATCAGGGAAATTATCTTTGACAAGAAATGAGATTAAGGATATAATACTCAGTACTAAAAATGGAAAAGTAACCGAATTTAAGTTCAAAATCCCTGGTATACCAACTCAGAAGATAAACAGTAATACATTAAATGTTGATGCCCTAAAGCACCTTCAAAGCGCAAAAAAAGATGATCAGCTTGTGCTGTTTGCGCTCAAAGATAGTTCTGACTCAAAGATAGCACCTATAGTTATTACTATCACTGATTAAATTAATAAGGTTTAAAAACCATAACATAGAATAAGTTAAGCCTCGATTACCGAGGCTTTTCTATGTATTGATATTAAGTATATGGATTGTTTTATTCTCACCGTTAATTCTTTATACTGTAATTCTTCTTAAAAAAAATCACATTATCCAACCCAATAACAGCTATCCTCTGCAAGTATAGCTTGTTTATGCATTTCTGTAAAATTGTTTAAAATATTAGGCCGCAAAAAGTCTGGCAGAATCTCTAAATCGTAGATTTCGTCTACTGATGTTTTGTATTTTAATAGACCTTGATAACTCTTAGTTGGTAAATGGACTACAGCAACTCCTGCATAATTAGAAAATTTTGCGACATCTAAATGGGCAAAACTAGAGGAGTTTTGACGTAACTTACTGAGACCAATAAATAAATAATCTTTATAAAAAGACATCCCTCTTACAAAACCTTTTAAATTAATAACCTCTGTATACGATTTGTTTTCTATATCGACCTCAACCAACTGACCAGTTGCAGATAATAGCAAATACAGTTTTCCGTTTATAAATCTTGGTGTATGTGGCATGCCTAAACCAGATAAAATAATTTCATTAGTGTCTACGTCTATTAACACACCTGTTTTTGTTAAATCTTTCTGCCAACTTTTAGCTGTATTTCCAGTATTAAATGCCGTAACATACTTTGGCTTACCATCCTTCATAGCCATACCATTTAAATGACATCTATCTTCAGGTTTTAATTCAGTAATGAAATCAGGTTTCCAATACGACTTAAAGTTATAATTATTATCAAAAGTAGAGATACAAGAAAACAACGTGTTTATTGCATATAGCTTGTTATCTGTTCCATACGACAAATCATGCAAATCTAATTTCCCAGTATAATTTGTACTCATTGGAAAGTACATATTAGAATACGTATTGGGTTTCTTAGGATAGTTCTTTGCTAGTATTTCTGAGTTTTTAAGCTGAATAACTTCATTTTCACATGCAATAGCTAATTTTTCATAGTTATCTGTAAAAGTAATTCCCATGGGTCTATTAAAATTCCTAGCCAATTGTGTTATTCTATCTTCATTGACAGGAGATAATGTCACAATTTTACCAGCTTGAAAAGTAGAAAGGACAATACTACATTGTAACTTATATAAAAGCTCAGGAACTTGAGGTGTATGTTCTAATTGAAATGGTGAGATTGGTTGTTCTGGATTCATTATTTGTAAATATTAAAACAAAAAAAAGAAGCTACTCCAAATTAGAGTAGCATCTTATAAAAGTTGAAAATAAAAATTAATTTTTCATTATTTTTCTTGTCGTCGTTCTGTTGTTATTATCATAGATTTTAACGTGATAAATACCTGAAGCCAAATTAGAAATATCAACTTCATTTGTATTAGCTAATTGTATGTCTATTTGTTTACCAGCAATATCAAATAACGCTACACTACTAATCTCAAAGCTTGTTTCAATAGTAAAAACATCTTTTACAGGATTAGGAAATACATGTAATAATGCTTGACTATCAAAGTCTGAGACACTTAAATTAGAACTAACTCCTTTATAAAAAGTGACAGCACCTGTACCTTGACCTACTATCAAATCATCTACTCCATCTTTATCTAAATCAACAACTGCCACTGTAGAAAGACCTGCAACAATATCCGCTCCAGCTGCCTGTAATTTAACACCAGTATTAAACACCATAGCATTACCTGCTCCTGCCGTATTCTCAAAGAAAGTTACAAATCCTGCATTTTCACCAACAATTAAATCTAAATCTCCATCCTCGTCTAAATCTCCAAATTCTGGTGATGGATAAGCTTGAACAGGACCACTAGGTTCAAAAGCAATATCTACTCCATTAGCTTGAACGTTTACTCCTGCTGCAAAAACCATAGCATTACCTGCTCCTGCTGTATTTTCGAAAAACGAAAGCGTACCTGTATGTACACCAACAATTAAATCTAAATCACCATCGCCATCAAAATCTGCAATTGCAGGTTTTGCTTCGTTTCCAACACTAATAGCTGATCCGTCTGCTGATACTGCTGAATCAAATGTAAAAGCATTATTTCCGTCATTAAGAAACACATCTATACCTCCACCATAAACACCCACTAAAAGGTCTAAATCACCATCTGCATCAAAATCTGCAAATACAGGAGAACTATAATCGTACCAACCTGAACTTGTAGCATTTATTAAATCTGTTGGCGCACCAAACTCCATCGTATTAACATCAAACTCTCCATAGTTTTCTACTACAATTGCAGCATCACCAAACTGACCTAAATACAATTCATAATCGGTATCACCATCCAAATCCGCAAAAGTAGGATTAGCTGCTCCTGCATAAATATCAGATCCGTTTGATTGCAATACAACACCTGCTTCAAACGTATTTAACGTTTGCGCTGAAAGTGAATTTGACATGGATAAAAAACCTAACATCGCAAAACTTGGGTACACCCATCGTCTCCATTCTGAGAATGTAAAATGCGACTTTAAAACTTTATAAAGTCGATTTAATTTATGTAATAAATTGGTTTGCGTTTTAGAAGCTAAATCCCCCCAAGACCCTTCTTGTTTCAAAGTCTCAATTTGCTTAAGCAAAGCTCGGAATTGACGCTTTTTTCTAATGAATAATTGTTTTTTCATCTCTCGTTTTTTATGATTGGTTATAAGTCTGTATTTCGCTAAATCTTATTAATAAATCATCATTATCAAATGCAATATGATGACAAATTTTCACCCAAATTAGCCATTTATTGTAACAAATGGAAACTTTTAGCGTTCTAATAGGTAATCAATCAAAAAATCAATCACTTATGTTAAAGCAATTCTTCATCCTTTGCTCTGGCGCTGACACCGATATTTTAAACGACTGCTCCATTGGCGAACAGAACAAATATGCTGGTATTGGAGCGACCGTTTTCTTCACCGCTGTTATGGCAACTATAGCCGCCAGCTATGCACTCTTTACCGTTTTTGACAACCTCTATGCTTCACTATTTTTTGGATTAATTTGGGGGTTACTCATTTTTAATCTCGACCGTTATATTGTTTCAGCTATTAAAAAACGCGACAATATTTTAGACGAAATCCTTCAAGCTACACCTCGAATTTTATTAGCACTTATTATTGCCGTAGTCATTTCAAAACCTTTAGAATTAAAGATTTTTGAAAAAGAAATTAATCAAGTGCTTTTAGAGCAAAAAAATGATTTAACCCTAGCCAATCAAAACCAAATCGCTAAACAGTTTAATCCTAAAATTGCAGAACTTGAAAATGAGATTTTAGGCTTAAACGCTCAAATAGATTTAAAAGAAGCAGAAGTCAATGGGTTATACAATACTTACATTTTGGAAGCCGAAGGCACCGCTGGCTCTAAACGTTTAGGAAAAGGGCCTGTTTATAAAGAAAAACGAGATAAACACGATGCTAGTTTGGCCGAATTACAACAGTTAAAATCCGATAATAAAACAAAAATAGAAGCGATTGAAACACAAATAGCAATGCTTCAAGAAAATTACACCACTAATATTACAAAGACACAACCTGTGATTGATAATTTTGATGGTCTTATGGCACGTATTACCGCTTTGGGTGAATTACCTTGGCTACCGTCCTTTTTTATTTTTCTTTTGTTTTTAGCTATTGAGACCTCACCAATCATTGCAAAATTATTGGCACCAAAAGGAGAATTTGATTATAGATTACAAGACCAAGAAACAACAATTAAAACGTGGACTATGCAAAAGGTTGCTGAACGTAAACTCCTTTTAAAAACCGATAACGACATTAACAATAAAGTATATACTGAGATTGCTGATGAAGAAGCGGTGATGAACTATAAGCGAAAGCAGGCAAGAATTCTCATGCAAAATCAAGCAGATGCGTTTTTAAAACAACAAAAGGGTATTTTATAAAACGCCTTTAAACTTGTTAGGGTTTAATCAATCTTTTTTAGCCTGTAAACTATAATGTTACACCCCTAAAGTCCCCTCAAGGGGACAATTGTAACCTAGACTATTTTTGCTTTCATCGTAAACCGTCTATCCATTGATTTTTTAAATTGTAATTTTCTAATAATTTATATTGAGTGGATTGTCCCCTAGAGGGGACTTTAGGGGTGTTTAGTTATTCCCTGAACAAACCGCGAAAATTAATTTAAATAGTGTTCTCTAAATTGTTCTTATTTTTAGATGATAAATAACAACCAATTCTTATGAAATATTTTGCCGCCATTGCCATAGCCTTATCATGTTTTAGCTGCATTAGTATAAAGGCTGATGTCACCACAGAAACAACGCACAAAAGTAAATCTAACGAACTTGCTGAGGCAGGCATACGTTTAGTAATGCACGACCAAGAAATCGCGTGGAATAATCACGATATGAAAGGTTTTATGCAAGGCTATTGGAAAAGTGACTCACTAAAATTCTACGGAAGTAATGGACTCACCAAAGGATGGGAGCAAACATTAGCTAATTATAAAAAAGCTTATCCTACAAAATCAGAAAGTGGTACGCTAAAATTTGTTATTAATGATATTTCAAAAATTGAAGGAGATAATTATTGGGTAATGGGTGAGTATCACCTAAAACGTAAAATTGGTGATGCGAATGGAGTATTCATTATTATCTTCAAAAAGATAAATGGGAAATGGAAAATTGTAGCTGATATGTCTTGCTAAAAATACAAGTGAACATTAAAAAATAAAGTGTGTCCGAAACATTTATCTATCACCATAAATGAATTGGAAACACTTTATTAAATGTATAATAGAAATAGGCTTAAGCTGCTACAATAGCACTAGCCATTGTGTCATTTTCTTCTGATCGTTGTGGTTGATCTTCAGATTTAAAATGCTGATATAATTCTTTACATCCTAATCCTATAATAGATAATCGTTTAGATTTAGTAATAGATTCATTATGCAGTTTAGCTAATGCCATAACTCCAGCTCTATCTATACCTTTTACACGCTCTATATCTAGTAACACGTCGTCTAACTTATCAAAAATGTTAGCAAAATGCTCATTAAAAGTTTTTAAACTTAACTTATTTAAAGTTCCTTTTATTTGATAGCGGTTATTGTAGTTTGTAATTTCTAAATCCATAATAAATAATGTTAAATTGTTAATACTAATTTGAGCTATTAATCAGTAAAACTTGTGCTATTATTTAGAGGGATGACCACAATATCTAACATATCCTTAGGTCACTAGCCATATAATCGATAAATGGTAATTTGACTAGATTATTCGAATAGGTCTGTCTATTTTTTCGACCAACTACACGTTTTTTAACAACAAAAATGTAGGAAAAATAAAGGATAAATCAGTTATAATCAAGCATATCAAAATGCGTTTTTAGATTTCCTAGTTTAGAAACCACACTTATGAAACCGTATATTTTTATATAAGTACACCGCAAAATTTCTATTTTTACAAGATATAACGTTATAAAAAATAAAAACTAACACATGAAATACAAGTACAAAGTAATATTAATGGTACTACTGGCCGGAATTACAATTTATGGTTTAGTAACTGGGCAGTACTTATTTATGGTGTGTTTAATTCCGTTAAGCTTTGACTTTTTTAACAAAAAAGATTCGGATTAAGTTTTCTTAACGTATTCTGTAATAATAACAATTTGCTGTCCATCTACTCTACCTTCAATATAGGTTTCATTTTCATGATCGAGTCTTATATTTCTAACGGCTGTACCTTGTTTAGCTACCATGCTAGAACCTTTAACCTTTAAGTCTTTTATTAAAACTACAGAGTCTCCATGTTCTAAGATAACGCCATTAACATCTCTATGAATTAATTTATTCTCTTCATCTTCACCATCTCCAGAAGCTTTTGCTAATTCTAAGATGTCTTCTTCCATATACATCATACCTAACAAATCTTGTGTCCAGTCTGCTTTTATTCTGTTTAGCATTCTCCAAGCCATAATTTTTACGGCATTGTGCTCACTCCACATACTATCGTTAAGACATCTCCAATGATTGACGTCAATAGCATCTGAATCGTTCATTTGCTCTGTACACACATTGCATGCATATAGAACTGTTTTTAATCCGTTTTCTTTAATATCCGAAACTGTATATTCCGATAATTTTTCTTCGTTGCCGCAAAGCTCACATTTGGAGCCACTGCGCTTTTGTAGTTCTCTTTCTAATGACATAATAAAGTATAATTATTATGCAAATGTAAAATTAATTAAGACTTTTTCTCCTTTTTTCAGAAAGCCTTTTACAACTATAGCACAAACTCGTTTATATAAAGACTTCGAGGAGTTTTGATCCTTCTGAATTAAACGTTACAGCATCAGTATTTGCTAGTATTAAAATGGTTTCACCCATAGCTACAATTTCGGTTTTATTACCTATACCTACTTTAGTAGTACCTTCAACACACATAAATATGACAAACGAATCTAAATTGCTATAATCTCTCTTTTGATTTGATTTGACTTCAAAAATATTTGTTGTAAAAAAATCACAATCCACTAAATTACTTGTTTTATCTGCTTCTAATTGGTAATTACGTTTTCCGTTAGAAGGAAACGATTTGGTCGCTTTTAGTAGACGGATGGTAGATAAGTGTCGACGAATGGAAAAGCCACTTTTACAGCGTTTCTCTCAATTTCTTTGGTAGTCCTTTCACTACCATATCATAGGAATGGTCTATTAATTCCTTAATAAGTTGGACTGAGAGCTCTCTAGAATGCACATAAACGCTATTCCATTGTTGTTTGTGCATGTGATAACCTGGCTTTATACTGTCGTATTCTGCTCTTAATTCTTGAGCGTATTCGGGATCACATTTTAAGTTTATAAAGGCTTCTCCATTTTCCCAACGCTTTAGAGATGCTAAAGCAAACATCTTTCCTAAAACTTTAAACACTAGGGTATCTTCATCAAAAGGAAAATGTTCGGTGACTTCTTTTTTACTTAGACAATAATTTCTGTAATCCTCTATATTCATAACAAAAACACGTTCAAAAATTTAGCCTTTGAACGTGTTTAAAATTACTGAATTTTATAGCATCTTAAAAATACTTTCCTATCCATTTACAATTTGGAATGTCTTCGACGTTGCTTACCAAAATTTTATCTGGGAAAGAGGCTATGACGTTTGGGTCGGTTTTATAAATATGATCTATTTTATATTCAATGAAGTTAAAACCGGGTTTTAAGTCGATATCATAGCTAAATCGTATTTCTGCATCTCCATCGTCTAGCATTCGTGTTTGCATACATTCTCCTTTGTACTTAAAGGAAGAGGCTACATAAATCAATTCGAAATACGATCCTAAAACAGGCTCATTATAACCTGGGTCTTCTATCCAAGGCAAAAGTTCCTCATCCGAAACTGTAAAAATTACACCGACATAACGCTTGTCGGTAGTCCAAAGTGAAAGCGCTCCGGTTTCAACCGATTTAATGTTTTCATTTCCAGCAACCATATTAGTATCACAAACATCAAAAAGCGTATAAGCCACATCGTTCATAAAATTGTCTTCCATTTCTTTTGATAGCTGAGGAAGCTCTTTGGGAATATCAAACTTTATATCTCCAGATTTTGACATGTGTCCTATTTTTATAGGATGTTCCATACCAAAAGGCAGTACCAAGACATCAACATCTAAACTTTCAAAAGGATAATCTTTAATTTTCGGCTGGCTTTGAGCTTGTGCAAAATTGCATACCAAAATGCTAATGATACATAAGAATGCGTTTTTCATGAGATTTAGTTTTTAATGAATTTGATGGTTTGTAGTCCACCTTTCTCTGAATTAATACTTAAAAAATAAAGTCCTTTAATTAACCCTGAAACGTCCAACGTGGTCAAAGGTGTATTATTAAATTTCTCAGATACTACTTGACCTAACTGATTGACTATTTTGAACTGATAATTATCTATAAGTTGAGTTTTAATAGTTAAACTGTTTGTTGCTGGGTTTGGGTATATTTCATAATTTTTATGGGTAAAATGATTCATTCCCAAAACATCCGATAAATCAAAAATCCTGACATGACCAGCATCAGTACCGTTTCCGCTATTATATTGAGCACCAATAGCAAGGGTACTTCCATCACCCGAAAGAGAGAGGCCTACGCCACTTTGATCATATATTGCTTCACCATTGATATTGACACCTATTTGTGTCCAAACATTTGAAACATTTTGATAAACTCGTACTTGACCAGAGTTTGCACCATTCACACTACCAAAAATACTACTAATAGCTACTATACTCCCGTCCGCTGAAATAGATAATCCATGACCAGTACCATTAGCATTGCCACTATTGATACTAGATCCTATCTGTTGCCACGTTCCAGCATTGTACTGAAAAATACGAACATGTGCATGACTTGGTCCAGAATAAGCAGGAGCGCTAACTGCCACGATATTACCATCGGCAGAAAGAGAAACATTTTTGCCACATTGTCCATCACCTATGCCTTTTATATTAGGTCCTAGTTGTTCCCAACCTCCTTCTATATATCTATATATTTTAACATAACCATGATAAATTCCATTAGTTGCTGCATATGGTGAGCCAATAGCTACGGTATTACCGTCCGCAGAAATAGAAACTTTAAATCCACTATAATGACCAGATCCAGTGCCATCAATGTCAATTCCCTTTTGCTGCCAAACTCCTGAAATATTTTCATATACTCTTACATGTCCTGCATTAGTTGCAAATCCGTCATTAAGATAAGCACCAATTGCAACGGTATTACCATCATCTGAAAGCGCTACACTATTTCCTGATCCATTGTGCAGTGCTTCTCCATCAATATCACTACCTACTTGTATCCAATCATCAGATATATACTTATATACTCGCACATGACCAGAACTTTCTCCATTGTCACTATTATTAGTAGCACCAATAGCAACGACACTGCCATCTGCAGAGAGAGAAACACTAGCTCCACTAAAGTCACCTATGGCTTCCCCCAGTATATTATTACCCATTTGTGTCCTTACACCATCTACATTTTGAAACACCTGAACCACCCCTCTAAAATTAGAAGCTCCGCGAGAACTAATTGCAACAACACTGCCATCATTAGACAACGCTACACTATAACCACTTAAAAGATTACTTGTATATCCATCTATGTCATCTCCTATTTGAGTTTGCCCTAAACCGATTATGGGAATTAACCCAATTAGCAAAAAAATTCTAAAATTTGTAATTATTTTTTTCATGGCTAGTGTATTTATTTTTTAATAATTTTTATGGTTTCAGAATTGCCGCTTTCAGATGAAATATTTATAAAATAAAGTCCATTAGTTAAATTTAAAACCTCTAACTCTATTGAAGCATTATTATCTATTTTACTTAAAACAACCTGACCTAAAGTGTTTACTATTTCTAAATGATAGACTTCTGAACTTGGTGATTGAATAAACAACCTGTCAGATACTGGGTTTGGATATAGTTTGAATGTATCATTTACCAACTGCTCTATAGACAATGTAGAGTCTGTGGAAATTCCAAATTCTGACGTGTTTCCGTTCGCATCAGTAGCGGTTGCTACAATGGTGAGATAATCATCCACATCATATCCGGTAGGAAGGTTTAATGTAACGGTTTTATTTCCTGGTTCAAGATAGTTGTCTGCCTCAATGAAAAATTTCCCCTGACCATTTGTTGCTCCAAAAAATTCAATCACCATAGGATAAACAGAATTCGTTATAGAACTCGGAACTGAATAAGTCACCTCTAAAGCATCGTCACCTAAATCTACAATCGCACTGATTTCTGGTGTGTTTTGAAGATTGTTAACTCCGGTATCTGCATCCTCCACATCATTTTCTGTGGTGCCGATTAAATCAATTCCTAAAACCGAATTATTAAATATACTATTCTCAGAAATTGTCACTTGAGTAGAAACACCTAAATTAGGACTTAGCTCAACTCCTTTTTGGTTGTTTGTTATGATATTATTTGTAATTGTATTACCTGTATTTGCACCTGTAATTGAAATCCCATGAAGACCGTTTCCAATATTGGTAATTCCATCTAAACCTACACCAATATGATTATAACCAAAAGTGTTGTTGTTTGAGGCAAAGAATACATTTATTCCACTCAAATTATGACCTCCAATAATATTCCCCTCATTAGATGTACTTCCGCCAATAATGTTATTACTACTGTTATTCAATAAAATACCAACTCCTACATTTGTGACTTCGGTATTTCCATCTGGTAAAGTCCCTACCTTATTACTCATAAAATGAACGTCATTGGCTCCATGGAAGTTGACATTCTTAGATTGACTTGAAATTGTGCCATTACCAGAAATTGTGTTTTCTAATACTAGGGTTCCTGTTAAAGTCCCAGACAATCTTAATCCTTCCGTTGCATTTTTTATGACTCCATTTCCTGCTGGATTTAAGCCTATATAATTATTCTGAATGGTGTGTGATGTTCCTGAAAGAGACATTCCGATATTGCTGTTTCCTGAGATGATATTTCCATCTAAAGGGTCTGTTCCACCAATAACACTATTGGTTGATGACGTTGATAAAGATATCCCTGTAACATTGCCAATGGCATCATCACCTGAGGCGTTTAAACCAATATAATTCCCTTGCACTATAGACCCACTCGATGTGCTTTCAGAAATCTCTATTCCAATAGAGTTACCAGAAATAATATTTCGAGAACCCACTTCTGATCCACCAATGCTATTATTACTATCTTGTAGATAAACCCCTGCATAATTAGCTATTGCTGATGTGCCTGAAGCGTTTGTACCAATATAATTCCCAAGTATTTGATTGCCTTTACCGCTAATAATCGTAATTCCATCAACAGTATTTCCTGAGATAACATTTTTAGCATTGGCTGTTGTACCTCCAATAGTATTGTTGTTATTCTCACCTGTAAGCATCATAATGCCTATTTGATTTGACAATGCTGAGTTACCTGTAACATCTACACCTATATAATTGCCTTTTACACTATTAGAAACCACAGGTCCCGCTGTGTTTCCTTGAAAATAAATGCCGTATTGTCCATTGCCTGAGATTAAATTTCCCTCACCTACTTCGTCTGTTCCAATACTATTATTATTTGCTCCAAATAATACCATAACACCAGCTCTAACATTAGAAATAGTTTCCGTTCCTGTAATATCTGTACCTATATAATTTCCTATAATTAAATTACCATAAGACTCAGCCCCTGAAAGCGCTACTCCCGTTCCTACAGTATTATCATCAGATGCACTACTGCCAGAAATAATATTACGAGCTCCCGCAGAATTTCCTCCTAATATATTATTCGGTGCATCTAAAAACTGAACATTAAAACGATTTCCTTTATTTAAGGTTCCGGTGGCATCCGTACCTATTAAATTGCCTTGAACAAGATTATTTGTAGCAGCCGAATTTATTTCAGATCCTTCAAAAGTAAGTCCACCTACTCCATTGCCTGAAATGACATTGCCTTGATTAGGCTGCGTGCCGCCAATCACATTTCCTCCCGTATTATTAAAATACAATCCACCTCCTGTATTAGAATTGATAGTGATGCCATCAGGTTTGATTCCTATATAATTAGATTGAAAAATATGATTTCCTGTATTTGAATAAACGCCAAAACCAAAACTATAGGGATAAGTATCCATTCGTTTAAAACCACCAATACTCAATCCATAAATTTCACTTCCTTCAGAACTCCCTATAAGTTGTATACCATTATGCGTACCTGCTAAAGCAGAGCCATCGATTTCTATTATTGGTGAGTTGATATAATCTAATTGTGTTCTACCGTCTATAATAAGCGGTTGTTCTATAGGAGGTAATACATCTGTAACCGTAATAACAAATGGTGCATTACCAGAGATATCAAATTCTATACGATCCTTATCACTTGTTTTATTAGCATTTTGAATAGCTGCACGTAATGTACAATTACCTTGTGCATCTCCACAAAAAGAATCGTTGAGATTAATATCTGGCAAATCTGCTGGACTGTTAACCGTATAAGTTGTTTGTGAAAAGGATATAAATGTAAGCTGAATAAAAGCCAGAATTAGTAGTTGTTTTTTCATGATAAAAGATTGTATTTGTTATGTAATTCTTTTTTTAAACTGTCTGGTTTATTTAGAAAAACCAGACAGTTGGAAAGCCTTTATTTAATTGCAGTCCGTTGCATTAATTTGTTCTTTATACTGATCTATATCATCTAAAAAACCTTGTTTATTTGCATTTGGAACACAATCGATAACATCTTCTAAGGCCTCTATAAAGTTTAAGCCAGCCGTTTTATAATTTTGGCAATTGGCTAAGGTTGGATTGGTAGCATAAGCGTTAGATGCGGTCGAATATGCATTGGCTTGAGCCAAATATTGTTCTGACCAATTATTACAATCTGTATTGTTAAAGTCGCCACCATCGTCATCTGAGCCACCGCAACTGGTTAGCCCGATACATGTTATGAGTAAAGTGATTAATAAAGTATTTGAGCGTGTCATGTGTTTTTGAGTTTTCATTTTGTTTATGGTTTTAATTGTTTTTCTAAAACTTGAAGGTGATATTGTTATTTTTTAAATTGATTTCTATTATTTATTTCTAGATTTTTCCAATAATAAGTTGAGCAACCGCTATGGCTTTTTGTTTGTTATCATGGTCTTCATTAGATACTTTAATATGTACATGAAACATATAATGGTTTGAAAGAAACGTTAACTGAGACATCCTAGAATCCCAAACTGCCACAGCTCCTAAATTGGAAATTTCTTGAGGCTGTTTGTAAACTGATGTGGATTGCTTAAACATGGTTTCGTTAGCTTTTTTTACCATCACAATTAAAACTTCACTAGACTTTGCCGTTTTAAATTCTTGACCTCCAAATGATCTTGATGTCGTCACCTTTTCGTCTTCCCATTTATAAATACAAGTTGGATAGGTGTAAACTACGTCCTTCAGTTCTATAGGATATTCTTCAATGGCAAACATGCTTTTTATTTCATGTAACGAAACCAATTCACAAGGGGAATCAACAACAGACCCTTTTATCGGGTTTTCATTTTTTGCTGCTATCTTATTTTGAGAGCTATCCTCTTTGTTTCCCTGGTTATTACAAGCTAATGCCATCATAGAAAACAATAGAATTAGTAAATTGATCTTTACAATTTTCATGTTAAGCTTCTTTAGAAATTTGACCATGAGATAATTTTATGAGTTGTGTTTTTATTATTGATTGCATTCTATCCTTCTTTCTTCTATTTTTAAACCAACTGAATGACTATAAATAATAGGCTTCACGTATTACTATAAATTTTTAAACTTCTGTAGATTTTCAATTCCCATGGCATCCCAAAGCGCGTTAGTATCCATTGCTTTACCTTCTACCGTTACATAAAACCGGTTGTTGTAGAGAAATCTTAGTTCAGATTGAAAATCTGCTTTAGTATTTTCATCGCGATCAGTACCAAAAGTCAATATCCCGTTTCGCTCTTTTTTTGAATATCTTATAGTATTATTACTCTCGGAAGTTATTTTATTAAGCTCTAACATTTTTAAAGGTATAATCGCACCAACAGCTTTCTGGCCAGCTGCGTCTAAAATTTCAATTCTTATAGTATCATCTCCAAAATGTCCTGCAACGTTTTGACTTCCAATAATTTTAGGTTCAAGCTTATGTTCTTCTGACTTATCTATACTTAGATTTTTTAATCGTTTGGGAAATGCTTCAATAAGTTGCTCATTAGTTAATGGTGTTTTTGTACCTAGTTCTTTACGTAGTTCTGCATATTTATCATTTATATTTTCATTTTTACCAGTCACTTCATTCAACACCTCCTCAACAACCTTAGATTTAGTCGTGCCAGAAGATTTTGAATCTTCCTTACAAGACGTCATAAAAACGATCATAAGCATAAGTGGCAATAATGTTTTCAATATATTAGGACTTGTTCTCATAGATGATGTTTTAAATTTTTCTCTTTTTTACATGAATTTATAATCCGATTTTTCTATGTTCCGTTTCACCTCCTCCAAGCCAATACACTCCATCGTTGCGCTTTCTTTTTTCTTTTTTAAATTTTGCATATCCATAGAAATCATGAGTGTTTTCTCATTAGGATCAAAATAATCTTTAAGCTGTGTTGGTATTTTAGTGGTTTTATTTTTGAAGATATCATCAAAACTCACTTCGGTTTCGTTAGTAAAATACATGACCATTTCATACTCCGCATTAGTGGCTTTAACTCCTTTGCAGTTAAAACCATTTACTGTTTTTTCTGGTAACACTTCAAATTTAAATTGGTCCGATTCGTTATTTGCCTCTTCAATATCTAACTCTGGCATTTGGTTTACCATACCTATATTATTACCTTCAGATTCCATAAACATTACAGTTACCTTGTTTTCATTATCCATAACCGTAAACATACTTTCCATGACAGCGGTAGTAAATCCAAAATAAGAAGCATCTGGTTTTAAATAATAATCAAAAACCATTTCGCCTTCTTTGGTGGTCATTTTTAAAGAATATTTCCAAGTAAAATCATAAGAATCGGCAACTAAAGAGGCTTCGGCTTTTTCTTTGCTACCCCCAAATGGATTAGTATCAAAAGCCTTATCCATGGATTTAGTAGCTTTTTCAGACGCTCTATCAGCGGCTTTTTCAATGACAGCGTTTTCCACCTTTTGCTCTACTCGCTTTTTAAGTTTATTTAAAAACTGAGCTTGAGATGTTGAGATAGAAAACAAGCAAAAAACAATAGATACAATAACACAAGTATTTTTACTTTTCATGTTGATTTGATTTAGAATGATTTATCTTTAGTGAAGGAAAAATCACAGATGTTAACATCTTCTAAAAAAAAATTCTAAATTTCTATGGAACAACATTTTGTTGATGCTCTAAAAAACGATGACACCAAGCTCATCAAAGTGATTTATGGCGATTATAGAAATGAATTTATTTTCTTTTCTAAAAAATATAATATTGCAGAAGCTGATAGCTTAGACATCTATCAAGAAGCGTTTTTAGCGATTAGAAAACACGCCATATCAGGAAAACTACAGGACGTCAATAGCAGCTTTAAAACCTATCTTTTTGGTATTGGAAAACATCTTATTTACAATAAATTAAAAGAGTATTCCTCCAAGCAATCTTATGATCTTATACTACATAAAGCAGATGCTGATTATGAAGAAATTACTATAGATACCTCAGAAAAGCTTACTAAAGAGCAAGAATTACTTCGTCATTATTTTAAGCAATTAGGAAAAAGTTGCCAGCAAATGTTAACATTGAGTTTTTACAGAGGACTAACTAATGATGAAATAGCAACTTTAGAAGGTTATGAAAATGAAGGCGTAGTGCGAAGTCAAAAATCGCGTTGCCTGAAAACATTGAAAAACCTGATAAAAAACCCCTTAAATAATGACTAACGAAACACTAATAGAAAAGTATTTTTCTAAGAGGTTGACAACAGACGAATCTCTAGAATTCCAAAAACTTTACGATACTAATCCCAATTTTAAACAAGAAGTAGATTTCCTTAAAACTGTGAGAACAGTTACTGAAACAGAAGATGACGCACAATTTAAAAAGCAATTAGAGTCTTATGAGTCTGAATATATTCCGGAAGAAAAAAGCACTACAAAAACATGGTTAAAGCCTCTAATAGCAGCCGCAGGACTTATATTGATAATGTTTAGTATTAATTTTTTTATGACTTCAAATAGTAATGAAGAAAAATTATTTTCAACCTATTTTGAACCTTCAAAAAATGTAACATCACCTATTGTACGATCAGCAGATCATGAAACCATTTTAAATAACGCATTTATAGCTTATGATGAACAAAATTATAAACAAGCTATAGCTTTATTTGAATCCTCCTATCAAACTTCAAAACAATCTGAGCTCTTATTTTATGAAGGCAATAGTCTTTTGGCTTTAGGAGACACCAATTTGGCTATTGAAAAATTCAAGGAACATTTAAAATATTCAGATATATTAACCCATCGCTCGCATTGGTATTTAGCCTTAGCCTATCTAAAAATAAAACAAACAGACAAAGCGAAACACGAGCTAAACGCGTTACTAGATTCTGGTGAAACGTTCAAAAAAACGGAAGCAACATCACTTCTTAAAAAACTGAATTAATCGTTTTCTAAAAAAGAGAACACCTACAAAAAGCCCAATAAGCACATATACCCAATAGTATTGCGTCTCTACAAGAGCATCGGTATTACCACTAATAACAAAACCAGACCAATAATAAGGATGTTTTAGCAAGTCGTCATCTGTGTGTTTTAAATAGTCTAATTTGGCATTTTTAAGTGCTTCATCTTTAAATTCACCTTGCTTTAAATGCGTATAGAAATACGACATTATTTTAGCAGTAGCTTCGTCTTCTACTTTCCATAAACTCATCACTGTACTTGGAACTCCTGCATAATTAAAAGCGCGAGACAAACTAATAACACCTTCGCCATTTTCATAAAAACCATTTCCAGTATCACAGGCACTTAAAACCGCCATATTAGCCTTTAAAGTTTCGTTATACAATTCTGAAATGAACAGCAGATTATCTTCTTCACCATAAAAATTAAGTGATGAAAATTCAGGGTGAACCTCATCAATATTTGAATGCATGGCCAAATGCAACACATTAAAATTATTGGCCTGGTTCATAAAGTTTAACTTAGAAGCATTCAAAAAGGCATCTCCATTAAAAATGTTCAGAATAGCATTTAATTCACTGGACGCTTTAGGTAATTTTGACTCCAAATTAGACGCTGAAAACGCTCCTATTTTCACCTTTTCAAAGCTTGATTTAATTTTTTTCTGTTCCTGATAAAGCAATAATGAAGACCCATAGCTTATCAAAGGCATATTCTCCTCCAAAAGAAACGCTTCAAAAGGCAAATAATGTATTGCACCATCAGGAATAATAGTGAGCTTCTCATAGTCTCCATAATTTAGTTGAGGCAATAACAAAGTTGATAACCTCTTAAATGATTCTTGATAATTTGGTGTTCTTTCTTTTAAAGTCGATAAACATGTTTTTAAAGCACTTATCACAATGGTTTTATCACTTTGTGGCAAGATTTTAATCTGACTTTTAGTTATTAAAAAAGGATATAATTTATCCTCCGTAAAAATATATTTTACAACGCCTTCGTTATCTTTTAAATCCTCTTGCAAAGTTTTGATATCGAAGTGTTGTACATTAAACTGATAGTAGGTTTGATTTTGTTGCTTTATTGAATCTTGCAACTTGTCTAAATCGTTCTTTAGTTTGAAAATCTTATTCTGCCAAAGTGATTTTTTTTCGTCTGAACCTTGTTTCAAATCAATTAAAGCCTTCTGATAAAAGTTAAGTTGGGCTTTAATATTCTCTTCTTGATTAATTAAGTTTTGTGGAATATTTAACTGCTGTCTTTGGTTGTTAAACACAAATTTAGACCATGTTAATTTTGAACCGTTATTCTCAATACTATTTAAAATTTCGGATAACAAACTTGTATCATCAGATTGTGCCGAAGCCACTTTTAATAAGCCTTTATTTATAGCATTATAGTTTAAAAACAAACTTTCGTTATAGCGCTGCCCTAAATACAATTGATTGTAAATTTCAGAGGCCAAAACATAACGCTGTGTCGCTTTTTCTAAATTTATTTTAGAATGGTCTTCGTTATAACGTTCAAAATAAAAATCGCCCATGGCCAAGAATCCAGCAATCGTTTCAAATGAAATTAAAGGTTTTAAATCTTCAAGTTTTAAATCTTCAATTGTTTTATTAGAGTTATTCACTACTCTAAAAGCTTCATCAAAATAGTGCTTTGATGCTTCCTTTTGGTCTAGCCCTTGTGCTGTTTTCGCATTTAGAATCGCCAACTTAAATTGGCTTGAAGTCGCTTCATCTTCTTTAAAATCCTTTAATTGATCTAACAAAATTGAAGCTTCATCAAAGTTTCTTCCTTCTATGAGTAATTCTGCTTTATATAATTTAGTACTGAACGCTTTGGTGTAATACTCCGTTTTATAATCTTCTGTTATGGCAATGGTTTTATTTAACAATTGCAACGCTTTTTCAGGCTGTTTAGTTGCGATAATTGACGCGTAAAATTTTAATGTAGCGCTTAAAGTGTTGACTTCAAACCTGGATAATTTTTTACGTGTATCAATAGTTTTTATTATCGCATCTGTATAATAAACGGTTTTAAGCGTGTCCTTCTTTCGAGAATAATGCAACATTAAATCGTACCAATTAGACAATTGATCTTCGTAAATTTCCTCCTTATTCCTTAATAGAAGATTGTTTTTAGTGGTTTTAGCAATGGTTCTTAATTTATCTTTTTTTAGAATATACTCTTCTGCTTTATCAAAATCTCCATAGTAGGAATACCAATAAAATAAATTTCCATAACAACTGTAAAGGAACTGTTGATTATCATTTTCATCAAGGGCTTCCCAAATGGTTTTTGCTTTTAAAAGGGATTCTAATTCCTTTGTCTTCAATCCTAAATACCTATACTCTACAGCAATATTATTGTAGGCTTGCGCCACATCGGTGTTATATTCTCCAATTATACTTTTATATAAATCGAGTGAGGTTTGGTAATGCTCTACGGCTTTAGAATAATCACCTAGTGCGCTGTAGATAAACCCAATATCATAAATTAAATCTACAAAGGATTTATCTTTATTAGAGAGTGTATCTTTTAAAACTTCATAACCCAATTGAGCCTGTTCTAAAGCGTGTTCCCAATTCCCTAAATAAGCCGTTTGATGATATATACGATTTTGAATTTGGTACTGAAATATTCTATCTGGATGTTTCTCTCTACTATATAAATCCCTGGCGCTTATAGCCGATTGCAAAGCACTATCTAAATACTGTTCACGAACCTTTTTAGTTATAGTTTTATCTACATTATGGTAGTCATAACTTTTAAACTCCATACTTGCAGAATTGGTATGAAAAAGCTTGGCTTTAAGATACGTTTGATAATCTACAGAAGAATTATTTAAGGTTTGTATCGCTTGCTTCCTAAAAATTAGTGCTTGGTCGTACTCCCCTTTTAATTGCAAAGAATCGGCAAGAATAGTTAAGGTATCTTTTTGATAAATATTTTGAGAATACCCAAAAGACAAGGATATAATAAACAAGTAAATGAAAGGATAGGGCTTCATTGTATTGGTTAATTACATTAAAATTAAACAATTAACCTGTCGCAGCTAAGAATTAAGTTGACTTTTGTTATAATTTCAAAATAAATCATAAATAACATAGCATCACTTCAACATTTTTTTAGTCTCTTCTCCTTCAATTTTTAATGCCGTATAATCTAATTTCCAACCAATAGTCTCTACTAAATTTTCAATAAGATGAATGGCTTCTAAAGCCTCTTGTTTTGCGATATTATACAAGCCACTTTCTGGAATTTTTTCCATAATATGCGATTTAGCTCTAGTCTGTAACTCCGTTAAATCGGCAGCTTCAAACTTATTAAACATACCATCGCGCTTATCATAATAATTTATATTGCTTTCAATAGATAGCACTTCTGGCTGTGGAAAATGTGTTAAATGAACTGTTTTTGTTTTAGCGTTTGAAGACATTTGCACTTTACCCAAATCGAAGCCAACATGCGCTTTAGCATTAATGACGACTAAAGCTTTTTTTCGACTAGAAATTAATTTTAAGAACTTTTCTTTTACGTCTTCATAATGATAGATCTCTGCAAAATCACCTTCAACGGTAACAAATTTACAGACGCGTTTTATTTTGTCTAATATTAAAATGGACTGTTCATTAGTGATTTTTTTAGTCTTCCATTGTTTATATATGGTTACCAAACCTAAAGTCACTAAAATGCTAATAATGATTATAAAAAATGTTTCCATGCTATTTACCTATTTCTCCTAAATGCGTGTTTTTAAATGCGTCATCAAATTTTAATCCATAGCCAAAGATTCTATCCATAGATGCATGAGCAAATAAAATAATACCCACTAATTTCAGCCATTCAATTTCAAAATACATGCCAAGAAAATAAATAAGTATTGCTAAACCTTTATGATGAAACATATTGTAGACTGTTGCTCCTATTTTAGTATTAAAAATATAACCTAACATACCAATATCTGGCACTAAAATTAAAGCTAAAAACCACCACCAAGCATAACTAAGTTGGTTAAACAAGAAAATACCAAAAACAAACATTCCTAATTCTTCTAGCTTTAAAACAAATTTCATAATTACACTATTACCTTATACAATATAGGTTTACTTGGACTTGCATCGTTTTCAAATGGTGCAATTTGAAGATTAAGCATATAACAACCATCTGATATTTTATTAGACACATAAATAAATTCTGTAATTGTAGCATCTAATCGTAATTTCCCCTTAGTATTCCAAAACGCATTGTGCGCTAAGAGTTCGCCTCCATCTTGCTCTTTGTCTACACTAGGCAAATCAATAAGAAGATGTTTTACTCCTTTGTTTTTTAGATACTCTGCGGCATCTTCTAACAAATACGTTGGGTTGGTATTAGAATATTGCTTGGTGAATTTATCACGTGTATTGGGCATGGTTCTAATCACAATGGCTTCGCGTTTTTTATTGCCTAAGGCAAACTGTAATTGTTTTCTAGAAATCACATAATCGTCGCCTTGCTTTTCTGGAGCAACCGTTACCACTTCCGCTAAAAAGAAAAACTGTTTTAAATGTTGGTTTATAGAATAGACTTTTTCTGTAATATGACCAACCGTTTCTGTATGTGTACCATGCGAATGCGGATTAAAAGTAATGGTATTAAAATTTACCACAGCGCCATTAGCCACACTTACAATTTCACCATCTATAATTTCAGGTTCAATTTTAGGAGGATCTAAATACCATGCATTTACATTATTAGGTTTTCCTGTTAGAGGTATTGAAATATCTAAAGGTTGTGATAAATCTATAGTTCTTTTTTTCGATTTGAATTGTATTGTTGCTAACACGTTTAATTGATTTTAAATAATTCGCTGGCAATACCATCACACAAAAACTGTCCTTTTTTTGTGACGCGTAAATGTCCATCATCAATATACAATAATTGTTGATTTATAAAAACTTCTGATTGCTCAATTAAGTAATCTTTAAAAACGAGACCAAAGTCTTCTTCTACTTTACGAAATGAAACTCCCCAAATGGTACGCAAACCTGTCATTATATATTCATTGTACTGATCGGTTTGTGTTAACGTTTCAATCTCAATGGGCAACTCATGTTCTGCTATAGCATTTATGTATTTAGAATTATTTTTTACATTCCATCCACGTTGTTTTCCATTGAACGAATGTGCCGACGGTCCAAT
The DNA here is from genome assembly GCF_036903175.1 of Winogradskyella sp. ECml5-4. Taxonomy (NCBI): domain Bacteria; kingdom Pseudomonadati; phylum Bacteroidota; class Flavobacteriia; order Flavobacteriales; family Flavobacteriaceae; genus Winogradskyella; species Winogradskyella sp. ECml5-4. The sequence continues at coordinate 161,795 of NZ_JAYJLF010000001.1, forward strand.
TCCGAGATAAGATTTCCCTTGCCAATAGGCCGAATTGTTTTTACTAAAATACCCGTCTTTTCCAAAATTAGAGAGTTCGTAATGTACAAACCCGGAAGCTTCTAACTTATCTTTCAACATATGAAATTGTTCATGCGCTTGCTCGTCATCCACATTATCTATAATGCCTTTTTTAATAAAAGACGCCAAAGCCGTTTTAGGCTCAACGGTTAATGCATAGCTTGAAATATGAGGCACTCCAAAACTTAAAGCCATTTCTATATTTGCCAACCATTGCACGTTTGAGGCTCCTGGAATGCCGTAAATTAAATCTAAAGAAATATTATCGAAATACTTAGTGGCTTCTTCTAAACACGATTTAGCTTCGTTGGCATTGTGTGCACGATTCATCAGTTTTAAATCCGCTTCAAAAAAGGATTGAATACCTATAGACAACCTATTGATTGGACTCTTAGAGAGTGCTATGATGCGTTCTTTAGATAAATCATCTGGATTGGCTTCAAGTGTAATTTCTGGGTGGTCTGAAACCTTGTAATTTTTATAAACTGAATTTATTATAAATTGTAATTCATCATTCATTAATAAGCTCGGTGTTCCACCTCCAAAATAAATAGTTTCTACGCTGGAATTTTTAAATTCACCTTTACGAAGTTCTAATTCTTGACACAACGCATTTATAAGTTCATCTTTTTTCTTCAAAGAGGTTGAAAAATGAAAGTCGCAATAATGACACGCTTGCTTGCAAAATGGTATGTGAATGTAGATGCCGCTCATATTAGTTTTCAGTATTCAGTATTTAGTCGCAGTTTGCAGTCGGTTGCAATCAAATTTTTTCTTATTCTTCAAATAAGTCATACAAGGTTGAAATTCTTAAATCACAATACATTTTCATGAAATTAAAATAAAGCATATCAAATTGACTGCCATAAATTTCTCGTCTCGTTTCCCAAGATTCATATTCTGGAAATTTCAATTGAAACTGGCCTTCAACAAAAGTTTCCCAAAGTTTTTCTGAAGCTTCAAAAGCTGTTATAAATGTAGAATCCTTACTATTTATACGCTTCAATTCAATAACTAATGAATCTTTAATTTTTTGAGATTGGTAATAGTTTTCATGAGCAATATCATTCATTTCAACTTGCCCTTGACTGAATCCTACTAAAGATTGAAGTAATACAACAAATAAAATGATGATTCTCATGTTCTGTTTTTAACTGAATAATCCGATTACAATTGGCTTATTTTTTAACGCGCCCTTCGTTCTGCTTTACAAAAGCAGACCATCCCGAATAACTTTTACCAACCTCAACACGTCCTTCGTTATAAAAATGACAAACGGCAGCAGCCAAACCATCCATAGAATCTAAATTCTTAGGAATTGTTTTAAGCCCTAACATACTTTGCAACATTTTAGCGACTTGCTCTTTGCTGGCATTTCCATTTCCGGTAATCGCCATTTTAATTTTTTTAGGAGCATATTCGGTAATAGGCACTTCGCGCGACAAACCTGCAGCCATAGCAACACCTTGTGCACGACCTAATTTAAGCATACTCTGTACGTTTTTACCAAAAAACGGAGCTTCAATTGCTATTTCATCGGGATGATAGGTATCTATGAGCTCTACCGTACGTTCAAAAATAAGTTTGAGTTTTAAATAATGGTCGTCATACTTTTTGAGCATCAGTTCATTAAGTTGCAGAAATTCCATTTTTTTACCTACAATTTTTATGAGTCCAAAGCCCATAATTATTGTACCTGGATCTATGCCTAAAATAATTTTTTCTTTGCTCATATAATTAATCGCAATACTGGCAACCACTTAATGAAACTGCCAAGCCAAAGGTAAGGTTAAAAACGCTTCCATTAAAAGCTCCCAAACCACTTAACACCGGATTGTAATCATCTAAAGACGTTACTCCATATAAATAAGCCATATCTGCGTAAATAGCTACTTTTTCGTTTATGGCATAATGCACTTCTAATCCTGCATTAAGGTTTAAATACGTCTGTTTATTATCACGCAATGTACCTAACGGTTTTACCATTGCTATACCTGGCCCTGCATGTGCAACTGTGCGTAATCGCATTGGCAAAAAAGTAAAATATTCTGTAGGATCATATACAAATTGCGCATTAATACGTGAATAGTTGATTTTAAATTCTGGCGTACTATCATCATTAGAGAACCGATTAAATCCGTAATCTAATTTTACACCATAGCGTTTAGTCAACATATGCTGAAGTCCTAAATTTATCGTTGGAAAATTTACGGATTTAGCATAAGAGCCTTTTACAAAACCATCGGTTGTTGGGTAATTAACACCCACTGCAAAAAGTGCTTTCCACTTGGCTGTATCTTTAAATTGTGCCTGACTCTTAAAGCTTATAAAAACGACAATAAAAAAGAAAAGGTAATGTTTAAAATAATGTTGCATCTGTAAGTTTTTGGTTTTATTTGTAATATGTACTCTAATGCGCCTTACAAAACTAAACAATTCTTGTTTGTACTTATTAAATTGAGTATTGTCTTTGGTGCATTTTATTTTATCTATTCTAAACTTTCTGAAAATGAGAATTTACAACTCAATGAATTTATTGCATTTTTAAAGAAAAATGATTCATTTTCACTTAAAAACATTAGTTTTTTAATCCTTTTAAGTAGTTTTAATTGGTTTTTTGAAATTTTAAAATGGCAAAATTTAGTCAAAACAATAAAACACATTTCATTTAAAGCTGCATTAGAACAAAGTTTAGGAGGCCATACAGCATCGCTAATTACACCAAATCGCATTGGAGATTATGGAGCAAAAGCAATGTACTTTACAAAAACCCTTAGAACTAGAATTGTATTACTTAACCTCTTGGGTAATATGACACAAATGATAGTAACGACCATCTTTGGTCTTATGGGTTGTATACTATTTGTGAGCCACTATCAGATTGATGTTAATTATTATAATATGGTGAGGTTTGTGGCAATACTTATAATACTAGGCTCTCTTATAACTTTAGGAGTAAAACAAAAACGCTTTAAAATTAAAGGCTATTCACTTGTAGCTGTAATCGATTTTATAAAATCAATAACCTTAAAAACACATGCTATAACCCTTTGCTTATCCTCTATTAGATATCTTATATTTTCATTTCAGTTTTACTATTTATTAACTGTTTTTGGTATTGATGTTGATTATACCAAAGCAATGGTTGTAATTACAAGTATGTATTTTTTAGCATCTATTATACCATCTATTTCAATTTTTGATGTGATTATTAAAGGTAGCATTGCGGTCTTTTTATTTGGTTATCTTGAAGTCAACGAGCTTACCATTCTTTCAATTACAACCCTTATGTGGCTATTTAATTTTGTAATTCCGAGTATATTTGGAAGTTATTATGTATTAAATTTTAAACTGCCAAAACCTGTAGAATAATGATTGCGCTATTAGCCATTATCACAATAATTATATACCTCTTTGTTATAGGTGTACTTATTTATGGTTTTGATAAAATTGAAGACTTTAAGCTACAAGATTTACCTCCTAAAACAAAATTTTCTATTGTAATCCCATTTCGGAATGAAGCCGAAAACCTTCCAAGATTACTAAATTCAATAACAAAACTAAATTATCCCAACGGGTTCTTTGAAGTTATTTTAGTAGATGACGATTCTGAAGATGATTCGGTTTTAATTATTGAAAAAATTCTCAAAACCTTAAGTAAACAAAAAAATACTCTAGCTAGCACTATTCGGATAATTAAAAATGAAAGAACCTCTAATTCACCAAAAAAAGATGCCATAACCTCTGCCATTAAACAATCTAAACACCATTGGATAATTACGACTGACGCAGATTGTGTTTTACCAAAGTATTGGCTTGACACGTTTGATGAATGTATTCAAATTAACCAACCCAACTGCATTGTTGCTCCAGTAACCTATCATGGTAAGACCTCATTTTTTAATCGCTTTCAAACTTTAGACATTTTGAGTTTGCAAGGCGCTACTATTGGTGGCTTTGGTATTCAAAAACCATTAATGTGTAATGGTGCTAATTTTGCTTACCTAAAATCTGAATTTATTTCTGTTAACGGTTTTCAAGGTAACGATACCATATCAAGTGGAGACGATATATTTATACTTGAAAAAATATGGAAAAAAGCGCCAAAAAAGGTGCACTATCTAAAATCTAAGAAGGCAATTGTAACAACTTATCCTGTAAAAAATATAGACCAATTAATACAGCAACGTTTACGTTGGGCTTCAAAAACAAGTAATTACAATAATTGGTTTGCAAAATGTGTTGGCTTAATTGTTTTACTGGGAAATTTAACCTGTTTATTACTTATGCCAGCTGCTTTTCTTAATTATATAACTCCTAAAATAGCCATAGCTTTATTTGTGATTAAATTTAGCATTGACTTCTTACTATTATTTAAAGCAGCACGCTTTTTTAAACAAGAAAACCTATTGCTTTCTTATATGTTTTCTAGTCTCATTTATCCCTTCTTTAGTGTCTATATTGCATTCCTATCATTCTTTAAATCTTATCATTGGAAAGGCAGAAGCGTTAAGAAATAGTGCTCTTTTAAAAAAAATTAGGTAGCTTTACTTAAACCAACTCCAAACTTCAAATGAAAAACATACTATTATCAATGCTTTTGTTTTTGACTTTTCAATTTAATCATAGTCAAGAAAACTATACAATTAATGGAGAAACGCTTGAGCTTAAAACAGAAGTAGATGGAACGTTAGATTTACTTTGGACGAGTGATGACGGTAACTATCGCTATTTTGTTAAATCTGAAAATGGCACTATTACCGAATTAAAGAACACAAAAGAAAGCAAACGAAATTTCCTTGAAGAATACAAAACCACACTAAATAATCTTACAAATGGCACGGCAACAGATAAGCTAAAATTTACACTTTACGACCTTAAAGCTTTTATTAACACTTATAATATGTCTGCAGACTCAACTTATACCTCAGTAGCAACATCTCGAAAAGTAGGCTTTAGATTAGGTGTTTTTGGCGGATTGACGAACAGTCCTTTTGTTAATAATCCTGAAAACACAAAAGTACTGCTCATTGGTGGAGAATTAGAAATTTTTGAAGCTAATTCTTCTCAGCGTCATTCTGGATTTATTCAAGGGCGTCATACATTTGATGATGAAGATTTTAACTATAGCACAAACGAAGCTGCATTAGGGTATCGTTATAGAATAATAAACAAACCTACATTTTCTATTTATGGTCAAGTAAAATTAGCGACTGTAAATATTGCCAGTTCTTCTTTTCAAGATGCTAGCGGAAAACAAGAAAGCCAAAGTGAGACGTCGTTTGATATTCCTTTCATTTTTGGAATAGGATCTGACATCAAAGTTGGTTCTAGTGGTTATATTACAATTACTTATGGAGAATTATTCGCTATTTTTTTAGACAATCAAGGTAATTTTTCAACCGATATTGCTGTAGGTTATAAATTTAATTTGTAATAATACGATTCTTTTATCGCGCTATTTTTAAAGCCTGTTTGATAGTTTTATAAAAAATACTTCATTAGGCTAAAATAGACCTAATAACGTTTTAATCAATCCTTACTATTACAGGTAATTCAAACGCAGTAGTCACTTGTTGTCCCCTTTTTATTGCTGGAAATATTTTTGGAACATGTTGTAAGCTTTGTCTTAGCAGACTATCTATTTCCGGGATTTCCTGTATAGTTTCTGGCTGAATATTAATGGATTCTATTTCTAATAATCCCAAATTATCAATCTTAATTTTAAGTGTAATAGTATCATTAACATCATTAGAAACCACTAAATTTTGAGCTTCTAAATACCGATTAACATTAGTGATTAATGTATTTTGAAAACACATTTTACTATCCTCTTTAGAAGTCATGTATTCACAATCAGTAAACGTTGGGTAAGTATCTACTTCATTCCAATTAAAGGTTTGCAGTTCTTCCTCAAGCAAATCTTCAGGATAAACTTTCTTCTTTTCAAAATAATTGCAAGAGGTTGCAAAAAGCAAGATTAAAAGACAAACAATTCGATTCATTACTAGTGTTCTGATAGCGAAAAGTACGATATTTTATTCAAAAAGCGGCTAGACAACTTCGCTTTTAGATTGAAGCCTTAGCTCTATGCGTTGATTTCATTTTTTATGAGGAATTATTCTTCTTCTTCTAAAAATTTTTCTTGCTTTAATTCTTTAAGCCGACCTTTAGCATAGCTCAAAAATGGGCTTTTTGCCTTCTTCTCAATAAATTGCTCATACAGCTTAATTTTACTATCTGTATCAGCATAATATTCATCTTTAGTTCTAAGAATATAAAACTCGGCCATGATATTGGAAGGATCTTCTTTTAACGATTTCTGAAAGGCTTTAATAGCTTGGTCATACTTTTTCTGTCGATTATAAAGCGTTCCCAATCGTTGATACTCGTCTGCTAACGATCGATCTTGAAGTTTTATGGCTTTAGAAATATACGCTTCTGCGTTTTCAAAATCGCTTAACCTCTCGTAATACGTACCAATAACAAATATTGCACTAGCATCGTTTGGGTTATATTTTAAGGCTTGCTTCCTGTGATAAATGGCGTCTTCGTAATCTGAATTTTGCGCGTAACTCAAGCTTAGCTTTTCATGTATGAACTCAGATTTTTCGCCCAAATCCAACAATTTATTAAACCAAACAACAGCATGTGTATAATAGTCTTGATGGTAATAGGTTTGGGCTTTTAAACTGATCAACTCTATATTGTTTTTATAACTTTCTAATCCTTTATCTATATAACGATGTGCCTCTATAAAATTTCGTTTTATTAAATGATGTTTGGCTATTTTAAAAATGGCTTTTTGATGTGTTGCATCCAGCTTAAATGTTTTTTGAAATTGCTGTAATGCCGTAGTGTCTTTTTGCTTTTCTAAAACCACACCTAATTCATAATAGTAATTAGGGTTTAAACTATCGGATGCAATTAAGTTTGAAAATCGCTGATTAGCGTCTTTATATTGTTTTGTTCTTGCTAACAATTTTGCGTATTCATACTGCAACAAAAGGTCATCTGCATTCGCTTGTATGGCTTTTTCATAATTATTTAAAGCTTCTCCATAATTCCCTATAGCCATATACGCTTTTGCAATATCATCGTAAACCTCCTCTAAATTCTCTAAAGACTTATAAACCTCTATAGCTTTGGAAAAGTTGCCATTACTATAGAGATGATCTGCTTCCGCCTTAGAGTTTTGTGCATTTAAATTTAAGGTAAACACGACCGTTAATAGCCCCAAAAATAGTTTCATACGCAATTACAATTATTATTTTTTAGAGCCGTGAATTTGGTATTCAATTGGTAAAGAAAACGGCACATTTACAAGTTCACCATTTTGTTGCCCAGGTATAAATTGTGGTAATAATTTTATAACTCTAACGGCTTCTTCTTCTAATTTAGGATGTGGCCCTCTAGCTCTAATAGTTTTAGCATCCCCATTTTTATCTATTGTAAATTGCACTAAAATTCGTTTTTTACCAGAAGACAATCCCAATGATTGCGCTAAATTGAGATTAAAATTTTTATTTACAAATGAATTAATAGTACTCACCGTACATGCTCTTTTGTCTGCCTCTGAAGACCGATCTACGCAACTCGAGTGAGCTGGTGCTATTTCAACGACACTAAAAGGCACATTTTCTTTATCGTTTAAACGCTTTACAGCACGTTTCCTTAAGCTTTCTAGTACTTGTAAGCTATCTTTTTTAAGATCTATTACGTTTTTAGAATCTCCATGAATCTGAAAAACAATAGGAATAGAAAAAGGCACAACCACAACGTCACCCTTTTGTTTGCCTGGAATAAACTGCGGTAAGGTTGCTATAACACGCTTAGCTTCAATCTCTAGTTCTGGACTTGGACCTCTAGCTTTAATGTCTTTAACAGAACCATCTTTATCAATTTTAAATTGTACAAAGATTCGTTTTTTTCCTGGACTTAAATTATCACCTATATCTGTATTAAAGTTTTTACCGATGTGCTTGGTTACAAAGTTACTAAAACAGTCTTTTCGTTCTTTATTAGATTCTAAATCTTTACATTCAAATGTCGTTGGCGTTTCTTCTATAACTGAAAAAGGAACTTCTATGTTTTCATCAATCTCTATAACTGTTTCTGTAGTTTGGTTTGAAGTATAAGAATCTATTGCAAACGTCTGTATACCGTCTGTAACTACAAGTTTTTTAAAATATGAATCACTTTCTAACTGCTTTAGCAAGCCATTAAACCTAGCTTCTTCTTCTTTTGTTTTATTTGCTAAATCTTCTACAAATAATTTAAGAATACCATCTTGAGTATTTAACTCCCAATGTTCTTTTGCTGCTTTTGTATTTTTGTACGTTTTATATTCTGCATAGTTTTTATACCTGCTTTCTTTCATAAATTCAGAATAATCGAGATCCTCTTGATTAAGCGTCCCATCTTCTGATTTTTTTTGAACATAACTATCCGACATATACAATCTAAAAGCATGCATTTTAAAAAACTCTTCTTTAGACAGCAGATACTTTTCTAAACTATTATCACTAAATCCTGCATATTCAAAAAGCTCATTAAAATCAGCTCCGGCCTTTTTCATAGCAACCAACTCATTGTAATATTTAACAATCAAGGCTTCATCAGTAATTTCCTGATCAACAACTTGTTCGTTTTGCTCTTTATTTTTCTGCGCTCTAACTTCTGTAGACGTATAAATTAACATCCCAAAAACCATAGGAATTAACAAGGCGTATTTTATGAGATGAAGCTGTTTTGATTTTGATTTTTGTAACATAGCGATTCGTTTTTTGATTAATGATTTATTAAAAAATGTATTGGTAAAAGACACCTGATTAACATCTAAAACCTGATTGAGTAAACTTGTATAATAATCTGCCTTACCACTTTGCTTTACCGCTTTGGCATCGGCAATATATTCGTGTAATTCTTTTATTCTATTTTGATAGATATAGACTAAAGGATTAAACCAGAATACGATTCTAAGCCATTCAAAAAACAACAAATCTACGGTGTGATATTCTTCAATATGCACTAGTTCGTGCTTATAAATCGTTGGTTTTTCGGACTCTGAAATATGTTCTCCTAAAAATATGGTGTTGAAAAACGAAAATGCCGCACTACTTTTAATGAGCTTAACAATAAGGATATTACCTTTCCAACGTTTTGGATTTTTATGTTTTAGCCAATATAATTTGGTGATTTTAGCTAGAAAAATCAATGAGGCTATCACAATGCCTATTACTGCAATTATTTGCCAAAGTGGAGTTTCTGGATCCTCTAAAATAATACCAGCTAGTTCTGCCGTTTGAATGTCGTAAACCGTAGGCGTTTTTGTTCCAATAAACACTTCTGGTAAATGAATGACCATATCTTTTGTGGCCATCGTTTTTAGTTGAGGAAACTTAAGAAATGGTAACACAAGCGCTAATACAGACGTAATTATTAAATACGCTCTATTGTAATTAAAGAAGGTTTCGCGCTTTAAAAACAAATCGTATATCAATAAAAACAACGCTTGAAAAGCTATAATTTGAAGAATAGAATACAGCATAATTTTTTAATTTGTTACTATTTAATTGTTTAGTGCTCTTATTGAACTTTATATACTAGATAGCGTTCAATTTTTATAATAAAAGAACTACTGCGGTTTGTTTTTATTGATTTCGTCTAGTAAGGTTTCAATGTCTTTGACATCCACATCATTTTTCTGAACAAAAAACGACACCATACTTTTAAAAGAACCTTGAAAATAATTGTCTACTAATTTATTAATAGACTGATTACTATAAGATTCCTTAGCAACTATAGGAAAGTAAACATGTCCTTTTCCTTTTTTCTCATAGTTTACAAAACCTTTACTTTCTAAAATTCTTACGATTGTAGACACCGTATTATATGCAGGCTTAGGCTCTGGTAAAATTTCAATTATAGATTTTACATTGGCTTTTTTAAGCTGCCATAAAGCTTGCATAATTTCCTCTTCTGCTTTTGTTAACTGTTTCATCTTGTGCTATACTTTATTTACAACCCCACAACTATCATATTGATTTTCAATGAGATTATATTTATAATTACTCTTAAATCTTGAAATACATTTTTATGATTTTTTCTAAATCACACTGCTAATATAACTAAAAAATTAGTTTAAACTAATTTTTTAGTTAATAAATGTAACTTTGGTCTGCTTATTGCGACGTATAGATGAATTCAAATTATATATATGGAAATTTTTTTAGTGCTCATAGCACTACTTTTAATGATCTTAGGTATTCTAGGTAGTTTTCTTCCTGTTTTACCCGGACCACTAACCAGTTGGGTTGGTCTTTTAGTGCTTCATTTTACAGATGGCATAGAATTAAGTACAACCTTTTTAATTGTCACTCTAGTATTTGCCGTTTTTATTTATATACTAGATTATATTATTCCTGCCATTGGCACCAAACGTTTTGGTGGTAGTAAAGCTGGAATGATTGGCACCACTTTAGGTTTAATTATTGGTTTATTTTCTCCTATTCCATTTGGCATTATAATTGGCCCTTTTGTTGGTGCGCTTATTGGAGAAATGATGCATCGCAATGATTTTAATAAAGCATTAAAAGCTGCTTTTGGATCGTTCTTAGGATTTATAGCATCTACTTTTTTAAAATTTATTGTTGCTATAATTTACTTAGGCTTTTTTATTGTCAAATTATCGGAACACAACACAAGTTGGTATTAAATCTTAAAAACATTATATAAGAAAAAAACCTAGCCGCATACTATGTGACTAGGTTTCAATTCTTGCTATTAATTCAACAATTACTTAACGAGGGATTAATTAATTCTTGCTGATGGCGTAAAGATAAGACAGCGCTTCCACTTTTTACTGTGGAAAAACCGTAAACTTACTGTGGAGAAACCGTAGTTTATAGCATTAACAATGCTTTCAAGAGTATTTTTTAATCAAAAACAAGCCATATTTTATCTCTTTTTTATAAAAACCCTTTTTCTCGGGCCTCTTTTAGTAATGTTTCGTCTTTTCCATCTTCTACAGAAAACAAAAGTTTAAGTTGTTTTTTTCGCTTTTCTATCGCACTTGTAGAAATATCTACATACTCATTTAAGCTTCTTGTCTTAATACCTTGTGATAGCAAATGCAGAATTTTTCGATTAATATCATCAACATAAATATCACTAGAAATTGTTTTCTTTAAATAATTATTAACCGTACTACTATAATAAGGTGGAGATTTTAATATTTGCTGAAAACCATCTGCCAATTCCATAGATGTTAAATCACTTTTTATAAGAAAGCCATCTGGATTTATTTCTTTAATTATATTATGAATTCTAAACGTTTCATTAAACATGGTAAGAATGACAATCTTAGCTCTAGGCATTAATTTTTTTGCCAGTAAAGCCAAGTCTTCACCTGAGGCATATTGGCCATCTTCTGATCCAGGTAAACTGATATCAAAAAAACAAACATGATATGGGTATTTTTTTGATGCACGCTCTATCATAATAACTGCTTCGTCACAATTATGCGCTGTATCTATATGTAAAGTTTGATCATTTTGCTTTGTTGCCATTAACACATTTTGATAGCCCTCAATAATAATTGGGTGGTCATCTACCATTAAAATGTTGATATGATTCATGTGGTTATTTTTTTTTGGTCACATGTTATTCTCACACTAAACGTATTACAATAAATATTGAAATTCGTTTTGCGCTCGGGTCATGCTGATTGGTTTATATAGGGAATCTGAACATTAACTTGTGTTCCATTGTATGGCTGGGACGAAAATGAAATCTCACCTTCAATATCTTCAACACGAGATCTCATGTTTTTTAACCCAATACCTTTTCTACTTTTAGAAGTATCAAAGCCTTTGCCATCGTCAATAATATCTATGCAAATTAAGTGTTTTTCTAATGAAATACTAATTTTTATCGTTTTTGCATTAGCATGCTTATAGATATTTTGCATAGACTCTTGAATGATTCTGTAAATATTAATTTTGGTTTTATTGGACACCAAATCCCAACTAATATCATCCGTATAACTAAATTGATGTTCTAAGTTATAAGCTTCAGCTTGGTTTTCAATAAGTTCAGTAAGAATATCCATAAACCCAGATCCTGCTACAAAATCAGTATTTAATTCGTGAGATATTTTACGTATATCTTGTTCAACAGTTTGAAGCTGACTAATATATTTAGCCCTAGTCATCATAGCTTCTTTTCCTTCTTTAAAATTAATACTATCCAAACTTAAGCGCACACCAAAGAGTCCTCCCAATACACCATCGTGCAATTCTTTTGATATTCTTATTTTCTCCTTGGCTCTAGCTTCATCCACTTTATCTTGCTGCACTAACATTAAGTTATAAATATCTTCATTTGCTTTTTGCTGTACCTGTATAAGCTTTAACTTTCTATTTTTTGCACGTTGAGAAACGAATAGATAAGTTAAAATTGCTGTTACCAATAAACCAATAGATAAGATAAGTAAGTATAAATTTTCTTTAGAAATTTTTTCGTTTTCTGCAACTAACTGATCAGTTTCATATTCTATTCTTGCGAATTTATTCCTAACGTTACGTTCTATATTTATTAAACTATCGCTTAACTTAATATACTCATATAAATAACGTTTACCTTCTTCGCCTTTTTTAATTTTTGAAAGCAGCATTAATGCTTCTAATGTATAATTGTTAGCATATAACTTTTTGGATATGTTATAAGCTTCCTCAGCATATATATAAGCTGAATCATTTTCCTCGAATTCGAGATAAAATTTAGACAAATCAATATCTACAGCAATCCTGATTAAATCATCATCATACTGTACAGCTAAATCATGTGCTTCATGAAAAGCTTTTGAAAGCTCGGAGTAATTTCTATTGCCATTAAGCAGTTGGGTATGCCCAAGATTACTCATAATTAAAGCATAAAAAGTAGGATCCTCTTCATGATACTTTGATCGCAACGGCAACAAACTACTATACAACTCAATAGCCTTATCGTAATCTCCAATTTTCTTATAAACAAATGCCTTATTATGGATAGAGAAAACTCTATTAAGAAAACCGTCGTTCATTTTGTTAGCTATATCTATAGCCTTATCATGGTATTGGATAGATTTATCAAACTGATTAAGCTCCGAAAATATACCGGCAATTCTATTATGTAAGATCCATAAATCGTCTAAATTATCTTCATTTTCTGGTAAATCATTCAAAAGTTTTATAGCCCGAATGGCATTGGTTTCACTCGAGGTATAATCTTTCTCATTATACTGTAAATCTGCAATACTCATTAAAGAATACGCCTCTTCCTTATAATTTTTTAATGTCGAATAATATTTTAGAGATTTAGAAAAATAGAAAAAAGAACTATCATAGACTTTAACAAACTTATAGTAACTCGCCAGATTCCCTGCAGAGACAGCAAGAGCAGAAGTGTCTTTAAGTTTTTTAGCTAATTTATAATTGAATTGATTTACAGAGATGTATTTGTCATAATCTTCTGCATAAAAATATTTTAAAGATAGATTTCGATTTGCTTTTAATACTAAAGAATCAATTTTTGAAGTTTTAGCAATCTCAACGGATTGAAGACTGATAGCAATGCGTTCCTCTTGCGAATAATTAGACTTCTTAGATTCTTCTATAAGTGAATCTACCTGAATCGCTATCGTATTACGGCCAGAGTTCTGACCATAAATTTTTGTACATAAAAATAATATTAAAAATAAAGCCCTCAACAATTTAATTATAAGTATTTACTCAAAGGTATATTAAATATATGGAAGGCAAAAAGCCCTAATCGTAATTAGGGCTAATTATTAATATATTTTTTTGACGAAGGTTTAACCGTTAGTCTTTAACTTAACTTTATTTTTTGTGTGCGCAATTAAATCATAATTCTCATGCGTGTTATAAGTAGGTTCATCATTATTAGCTACAACAGCTTCAGACTGTACTCCAGATACAGTTAATAATAATACAGCGACTAGGGCAATAGTAATTTTTAGGGTTTTCATATGTATATATAAATTTAGGGTTTACAAAATAGTCAACATTAAACTGCGCAACGCATAACGTTACATTGAGGGAAGGGAATGGATTATTAACTATTTTAGGCGCTACCTAAAATTGTACTATAAATTAAAACGAGGGACGTTTTTCTAGACAAGCAAATGCCTAATAGTAAAATGGATTAAAATTTTCCTTTATAAGCGATTTGAGGGCTTATTGAGGACTACAAAGATACATATCTTTACGAAATTTCCAAACGATATGTCGACGAAAGGTATATATTGTCCGACCAAAAACACATTTCATGTTCATAACCTGTTGATAACTTGAGCTTTATACCTCTAAAAAATATTCGTATTCTCTATTTTTTTATTATAATAAATGAATGCTTAATTCAAAAACTTGACAATACCAGAAGCCAATGACTCATAAAGCAAAAAAAGATCTCAGCATAACACTTACAAAACAATATTAAAAACGTAGTAGAAAAAATATAGGTCCTTTTGGTGTTTTTAGATTTGTTTTTTTAGTTCGTCAGTCAAAATTAAAAAAGCTAAAAATCTCCTAAGCAAGTCTATTAAACAACAAGCAAAATACAGTCTAACAAAGAGAAAAGTCACCCAAAACTAAAGCGCAAGGTGAATCTTTATTGACATAATGAAAATGGCATATGAAAATTAATTTTAAGTAAAATTATTATATATATTTAAGGTTTGTCAAATAAAATCTTACAGAACATTAAACTCCATTTATAAGTGTATAATTAAAACTTTATTCACTATTTAAAATATCCTATCCACTAATGCTGCTCCACTATTTAAAAATTATCTTTTACTGCTTTCCTGCTCTAATCATTGCACAACATATTGATCCCATTACCTTAGAGGATGAAATCTCTAAACTCAACGACCAACAACAGTACGAGACCTCTTTATTAAAATTAGACAAGATTGTTCAAGATCCTAAATCCGATCCATTTGACAAAGCTCATGCTTACATTCAAATGGCCTATACATTTAAGCGTGTCTACAATTATGTAATGACCATTAATAAGCTTGAACAAGCTGAATTAGAAGCCAAAAAATCTACCCATAGAGAAGAGTTAGAATCAAAAATTTTAGCCGAAAAAATGTTTGTTTATTTCGACATGCAAGATCAATCAACAGTAGTAATGCTTCTCGAAAAGTTTGACGACAACACTGTTAAACACCTAACTAGAGAAACTCTTGCCCACTACTATACCGTATTAGGAGCTGTGGCATTCTGGGATGAGGATTACAAAAAAGTAGAAGAGAATTACAACTTAGCCATATCAATTTTAGAAAAAGACAACCCTAAACACTTACCTAATATATATAGAGCAAAGCTAACACTATACTCAACTCTTGGAGATTACAACAAAGCCATGCAAACTTTTGAAAAGGGTCTATATTATGCCGAAAAACATGATGTACCAATCTATAATATTATAATGCACGAAGGCTTAACCCAACATTATAAACGCATTCACGACTATGAAAACGCCTTAAAGACACAGCAATTAGTTTCAGAAAAAAGAGAACAGTACAATTTTACCAACCATAGCGAGAAGCTCTTAGCTTTACAAAACCGACTCAAAGAAGAAAGACTTAAAATTCAGCAAGAAGCTAAAAAAAAACAGCAGATTTACTTAGTTGTTATTTCTGCAATTATAATCACATTAATCATTGTACTCTTAATATTATTACGTGTTTATAAACAAAAGAATAAATTAATATTACGGGAAAATCAATATATACGTAACGAAGTTGAACGTTTATCTGCTAAAATTGATACTAAAACAAACACTAAAAATATTTTAGAATCACATAATTTAACCGAGAGACAGCTCGAAGTCATTAAATTAGTTAAAGAAGGAAAAACGAATAAAGAAATTGGAGTTGAACTTTATATTTCTGAAAATACTGTTAAATATCATCTAAAAGCTATCTACGAACTTTTAGGTGTAAAAAATCGCATCATACTCCGAGAAACCTACGAACTATAATCCAATTTACAGTGGCTTAAAATATTAGACACAAGAAAACCGTCAAAAGCGTTTTTTATTATGATAACAATGTCATAATAAAAAATTACCCTGGAAACCACCGTAGATTCCTCCCTATTTACATCATTATTTTTAAAATATTTAAGGGCAATAAAGAATAGCACCACCAAAATAACGTATCATTTTTGTAATCAATAACTATCAAAAATGATGATTTCAACCTATTTTTTACAGCTTTCATCGATATAATTACATCAAAAAAGCTGAGTTTTTCATAAAATAAAAACACAAAACACGACACACAAAAGAATCCCCAGCACAACCAAACCAAGCCTAAACACCTAAAAATCAACACACAATAACACACTACCCCATGGGTAGTTTTCAAAACTACACGCTTACTACCCGTCATTTTTTCCGTTTTATTGAAAAATCAAATCATATTTGCCTCAACCAAATTAAATCACAATGAACCTATATCTTTTAAAACATGAAAGCACTTCCAGACTTATAAAAAGCTATTTCAGCTTAAAAAGACCCATTAACAACTTAAAGATTTGAAATCTCGGGTCAATTAAAACAATTATTCAAAAACAAGAAATCTATACGCAAACTTTCAAGATCTGATAGCTCTTGACAAGGAATAAGTGGCGTCTTACAGATAAAGACGCCTAGTTTAGCCTAAAGAATAAAGCTAAATCATTAATGCAAAAATTTTAAAAAATACACCAATTCTAACATAATATAAATATGAAAAATACAATTACCTTTTTATGTCTTCTGTTTGCTGCTTTAGCTATTAAAGCTCAAAACAAAACCACTATTGCATTTCTTCCGATGTCTTATGACGAACAATCCATTAGTAGCAATGAAGCCAAAATAATTCAAGAAACAGTTATCAATGGCTTTGTCTCTTCTAAAAGATTCACGGTGGTGGATAGAGAAAAATTAGAAGAAATTGAAAAAGAAAAGAAACTTCAAAGAACAGAAGCTTTTATGGATAGCGAAAATACCGTTGCAGAAGGTCTTGGTAAAGGAGCTAGTTATTTAGTTGACGGAAGCATTATTGCTATTAGTAATTCTGAGATTAAGAAAAATAAATGGACATCCACCATTAATATTCAAATTAGAATGCTAGACGTTTCTACTGGCGAAATCTTGCACACAGAAACTGTGAATTCTGTATTTACACCTTTTAACAAGGACATTAAAAAAGTAATAAAGCCTTACTATTCTAAAGACGAATACAAAAGATTAGAAGAAAAAGAAAAGCTATTATTAGATTCTTCTAGCACAAGCTCAGAAGCTTTTAATCTTGCTTTAATACCATTAAGTGATAATATCATTAAAGCCACAAGAGCTCTTTTTCCGTTACCAGCTAACATCATTGGTTGGAAAAAGAAAGAAAAGCATGAATTTACATTTGGAGCAGGAACTGCCGCAGGAGTGCAAGCTGGTCAGATTATAGATGTGGTAAAAACCTCTACAATCACTATGGGCGATAAGGAAATAGAAAGAAATGAAGTCGTTGGTTCTGCTTGGGTCATTAGAGTAGATGACCAAAACTTTTCTGTAGCCACTTTAATAAACAACCAAAAAGACATTAAAAAGGCCGTTAAAAATGGACAACCCCTAGGAGTCTTAGTGAGATAAATAACAAATCAATAACCATTATAACAAACCAATAACCTTTAAATCTTAACATTATGAAAAACATTTACTTATTATCAATTCTTGTAACCATCCTAGTAACAAGCTGCCGTTCAGGCTTACAATCGTCGGAATTACCAGAATTGTCGGTTAACCCATATTCAACATCTCAACTTATTGAGCATGACACCCAAGGCATTGTAACCTTACTAGGATCTAGTGATGAATTTAGAGTAAAGCAAGACGCCATAGACAACGCACAAAAAAAAGCAATACGACATTTATTATACATAGGCTTTCCAGGAACAGATATGAAAAACCCAATGATTAAAAAAGGAAAACGCGTTGAAACGGAGAACAAAGCATTTTTTGATCAGTTTTACAAATCAGGCTACAAACAATACATCACAAGTAACCAAGTAGAATACTTTGATTGTGAAGATGCAACTAAACAATGTATAACTGCAGCATCTACGTTTAAACTTAACTACAATCTTTTAAGAAGAGACTTAGAACGCAACAAAATTTTAAATAAAATAGGATTTTAATTATGACTAAAACAACATATCTTTTAAGAACAATAGTAATAGTGATCTGCTGTTTTCAAACCTTTTCAACGTTTGCTCAAATTGAAGCAACTAAAAGTGATGAAGTCGCAAGAGCACAAGCCAAATTAATGGTTGTACCTTATACTAAAGAAGGTGAAGACATTAGAAAAATCTTAGACGACAATCCATACATTCGCTCTGCAATGTCCATGGTTAAACAATCCTTTGACCAACGTGGATGGACGACAGTAGATTTTGTTGCAAATCTAAGAGCTGCCGAGTCTAATCGTGCTTTTCAAATAGATAGGCAAGCAGACTTTAAAGCCGATTTAATCGCTGGGTCTGGTACTGATATTTATGTGCAGGTAGACACACAACTTACAACCGATGATTCTGGATCCGCAAGTGTAACCTTAGTACTTCAAGCATTTGAAACCCACACAGGAGCTAGTTTCTCTAATCAATCAGAAAATAGCGGTCGTTTTAACACTAAAGATTATGATAAATTAATCGAAAAAGCCTACGACCGCATTAGAGAAGAGTTTTTAAATATGCTTCTTGAAAAAACAGATGAAATTAGAGAAATAGGACGTGCTATTAAAATTGAGCTCAATTTGCATGAAGATGCTGAAATTGATTTTGATAGTGAAGTAGGCGACGGCGACTTCTTAAATGAAGCTATTGAAGACTGGATTTATACAAACGCCTATAAAGGAAGAGCTAACTTAGCTGGAATCTCAGAGAAATCCATGGCTTTTAATGAGGTAAGAATACCACTTTTTAATCAAGAAACAGGTAGACCGTATAACCCAAATAGATTTGCAAGTGAACTCATTAGATTCCTAAAAGCTAATAACGTTTCAGCCTCTAGAAATATAAAAGGACAGAACTTGTTTATTACAATTAAATAGTATTTATGCATCGCACAACATATACTTTGTTTTTGTTTTTGGCTTTTGCTTTCTCAAGCACTTTAGGATTTGGTCAAGATTACAGTGCCATTAACTTTAGTTATAAAATGCCAGATACAAAAACCAAAAGCAGTGTCACTAAAGCACATTACAGATTGCTGGAACAAAAAATCGAAGGGAGCTACAAGCAGGGAGGCATACTTAACGAAGGGAACCACTTCCTCTCTAGCCAGGCTCCCTTTGATATTGTTCCTTACATCGAAGTGGTAGACATAAGAAATGCTGGAGATATTGAAACAGTCAAAGTCGTTAAAATCGCAATGCATTTATCAATTATAAATGCAGAAAGTCAAACTCCATTTAATCAGTTTAAAACAACGATAATAGTTACCGATAAGGACACAGAAAAAGCAATAACAAAAGCAATCAAGCAAATAAAAACTTCAGGCCAAAAATTCCAAAACTTTTTTACAAAGGCTGAAGCGAATATTTTAGCTTATTACGAAAAAAATTGTGCTAAAATTCTTAAATCAGCTAACACTCATATTCAAAGGAAAGAATACAAAAAGGCTTATGGGTTGCTAAAGTACATTCCAGAAAATATGAGTTGTTTTGCTGATGCAGAACGCTTAATCACCAATATTTATACAGATAACAGAGATTCAAATTGTAAAAAAATACTTGAACATGCACGTATTCAAAAATCATATAAGGATTATTCTTCAACCTTATTTAGTTTAATATACATTGATTCGGAAAGCTCGTGTTATCCTGAAGCGATAAAAATGGCTCAAGAAGTAAAGGAGCTAATAAACAAAGAGGATGCTAAAGCATTTATACCTTCTCACGAGGAAGATAAAGAGAAGTTCTCTAAAATGTCATATATAGAAAAGACTAGAATGTTAGCCTCATTAGCCAACATTTTAAATCTCGATTTCATTCAAAAATAATTTAAGTAAGTCTATTAATTCAACGCAAAGCCGGCTCAATTCATATTTAGAGTCGGCTTTGCTTATTTACAAATTCACTAGTGCTTATCACTCAAATTTGTATTGATTTTAACCTCTCAAACAGCAGCAATCTTAAATACTATTATTGATATAAAACCACAACTGCAACCATAAACCATCTATACGTATAAGTTTAATATTTTTAAAAATTCCAAATTATGAAGTTCAAATTCTTAGCGCTATTAATATGTATTACCTCAATAGGTTTTACGCAGAGCAAACCCCTTGACACACAAAAAAACGCCCACATAAACACTATAATAAGCTTGTTTAAAACCAAAAACACAGACCAATTAGCCAAGCTCATAAATTATCCCTTAGAAAGAACATATCCCATACCAAGCATTAAAAGCGAAGCCGATTTTAAACTGCGCTTCTCTGAAGTTTTTGACGATACACTTGTAGCACTAATTGCAAACTCAACACTAGATCAGTGGGAAGAAATTGGTTGGAGAGGTTTAATGTTAGATGATGGTATAATTTGGATTGATAGCGCTAACGGAAAAATAAAAACTGTAAACCACCAAAGCGAGCTTGAAAAAAAGAAAAGAGCAGCACTAATAGCCGAAGAAAAAGAAAACCTACACAACTCCTTAAAAACATTTGAAAACCCAATCTTTAAACTAAAGACTAAAAACTACCTCATTAGAATAGACCAACTCGCTAATCACACCTACAGATATGCATCCTGGAAAGTTACTGAGAACCAAGCTTCAAAACCCGATTTAATATTGAATGACGGAGACTATGAATTCCAAGGCAATGGTGGTAATTACGCTATTACGTTTATAAACGGAATATACACCTACAACATTTACAGAAATAGTATATCTAAAGACGATGCTCCCGAAGTTACACTTGAGGTTCTAAAAAACGACCAGGTCGTCCTAACAGAGCACGGTAAATTGATAGATTAAAACTAAAGGTACAAGCTCGTCAAAATTTTAAGAAGAGACTTAAATGTTTTAGGTCTCTTCTTGCATCTGTATCAAAAGAGAATTGTATTAGAACGACTTTAAAACCTTCCTAAAACAAAAAAGCATCCCAATCTTCTTATTCAGAAAAAAGGAAAGCCTTTCATTGGAATACCAAATTGCTTTGGTAAACTACTTCCAAGATCTCTCTTGGAACAACACAACGTCTTTTAATCGCTAAAAAAAAGCCTCAATTTCTTGAAGCTTCTTTTTGCAATTTTAGCGGTCTGGACGGGACTCGAACCCGCGACCTTCGCCGTGACAGGGCGACATTCTAACCAGCTGAACTACCAGACCGTTGCTTAATTGCGAGGGCAAATATACATCGCATTTTTAATTTGACAAACAAAAAACTAAAAAAATAAAAAATATTTTAAATAAATTTTTGACGCTCTATCATATAAGTCGTCAATATGTTGTCAAATCCAGCATTAATATTAGCTTCTACATACTTAATTCTGTACTGACCACACCTTAGTTTCAAGTTCGTAAAGTATTCTTTTACAGCTTTTTCATAAGTATGTTTAATATTATCTGCATACAAATTAATATGATCTCCAGTCTCCACATCGATAAATCGTTTGGGCCTGTTATCAAAATCAAAAGACAATTCTTTTTCTTTATCAAAAACATGAAATAAGACTACTTCATGCTTATTATGCTTTAAATGTCGTAATGCTTCAAACAGTTTTTCGTCATCTTCTGACGTTTGAAACATATCTGTAAACACAAAAATTAAGGAACGACGATGAATTTTTTCGGCAATCTGATGCAAATATCTGTATGTTTCTGTTGTTTTAGTCTCAGGTTTAGAAACTACAGCGTCACTTAATTTATGTAATAACATTTGATGATGACGCTCACTCCCCTTTTCTGGAGCATAAAAATCGTAGTTGTCACTGTAAATACTCAAACCAACAGCATCACGCTGCTTTTTTAGAATATGCATTAAAGACGCACTTGCTAAAGCTGAGAATGCAATTTTATTAAGATGGTCTATATGCGTTCCTGCCGTTTCCGGATAATGCATAGAACTACTATTATCTAATATAATATGACAGCGTAAATTGGTTTCCTCATCATAACGTTTAGTATACAAACGGTCTGTTTTCGCATAGAGTTTCCAATCTATATGTTTAGTGCTCTCTCCTGGATTGTAAATTTTATGCTCAGCAAACTCAGCAGAGAATCCATGAAACGGACTTTTATGCATTCCAGCAATAAAGCCTTCAACGACTTGTTTTGCTAGCAATTCAAGATTTTTAAATCCTCCTGCCTTATTGAGTTCTTCTTGTAAATTCATTTAATTAATTTAAAATATCATGCTTCATTTTCTGAATTAATACTTCACAAATTTTATAGTACCAATTCCTTCTAGAACGACAAAATACACTCCTTGTTTTAAGTGGGCGACATTTACGGTAACATTTTTTGAATTACCCGCGTTACGCACTATCACTTTTTGCCCTAAACTATTAAATATTTGAAAAACTCCTATTTCAATTTTAGAAGATGTAATCGTCAATTCTTCTTTTCCTACTGGAACAGGAAACACCTGAATTTGATTACTCAAATCGTATTCTAATTCAGAAGTACTTAAACTATCATTACAAACAGTTTCTCCATAAATATTGACCTCTATAATACTTACCCAATCTGAAGTTGCAGAACTATTACCATTGCCGGTTATTTTTACGTAGCGTGCCACTGTATCTTCTAAGCTAAACAATTGTTCTGTAGTTATAGGCGCAATACTACTATTTTGATTGGTTAAAACAGGTGTAAATGTACTACTGCCATCAACAGCAATAGATAGATCAAAATTTGTTGTTCTCTCATCCGATTTTAAAAAGTAGACACCTATTTCGGTTAACGTATGATTACATGATAAATCAAACGTTATGGACGCTTCTCCAACTGCAGGATTTGCAGACCAGTAATAACCACTTGTAATGGGGTACACATTGTCATAAGCAAACTCGGTTGCGACATTATCTTTTCCTGTTTCTGTTCCCACTCCAAGAGCTGAACCCACAACTATTTCTTCTGGAATAAAGGATTCTGCAGATTGTGTTACTGTGATTACAACAGGGTTTGCTCCATTATTTCCAACTAATGTAATCGTTCCTACCCTATCCGTTCCGTTAACATTGTCTAAAGCTGTTATCGTAATACTTCCTTCTCCTGTACCAGCATTAGCACTTAAAGTAATCCAAGATAGATTCTCTATTAGTGTCCAGTTGGTATCAGATTCTGTAAAAATATCTACTGTAATATCACCTCCAACTCCCGCATAAACTAACAATGACTCAGAAGCCATTAAAAGCGAGCCTTCAGATGCACCAAAACCTACGCTTACACCAACATCACTTTGATTAAAAGGTCTGTGAGTTATTGAAGCCCCATATTCCTGAGCACCAACATCATAAACACCAGATCTTAGACCTCCAAAAACGTCATTTGAAAAAAGTGTTTCGCCATAAGTTCCTATAGAGCCATTAATGGCAGGACTTGCAGCTACTATTGAATATACTCCGTTAGCATTTAAATTGGTATCTAAAAAACCTGAACCTATTATAAAACCTTCAGTCGTATCTCCTGTTCCTGAATCATACATATTCCCTTCAAAAACAGAATTGGTTGCAGGTCTTTCGGTTTCAATATATACCTCACAATCTACAATAAGATTATTTGCTACGGTAATATCATTTGGTGCGACATTTTGACCAGAGCCTCCTGAATCTACTCCTATACGAAGTCCTAAATCACAATCTACAATTGTATTATTAACCACCATTAGATTATGAATAGGACCATAACCATTCAGCTGATCGTTATTGGCTTGTGTAGCCGAAATGTTTATAGCTCCAAGCGCTCCACTTTTACTCGATGAATTTTGTTTGGTAGCGTTTGTGCCTTGTATGTAATTGTTATAAATACGATGATCTTCGCCAATAACACGAATTCCTCCATTAAAATAAGACGCGGTTTTACCATCATTTAAAAAGAAGTTATTATAAACCGAACAGCCATTACCATGTCTTAGTGATAATGCGCCTAAATAATTTTCAAATGTATTTCTGTAATATTGGTTATTTCCGCTTTTATTAGCAATAATTTCAGGTTCACCACCTTTGACTTCATAAAAATAATTATCATAAACTTCAGACGACGAATCGGATAAGGACTGACTACTATCACCAATTCTAATTACATCCACATCGTTATATTCATCTGCTAGGCCCACTTGATTTCTATAGGCAAAATAGTTATGATGAATTTTCATTCGGTCTTCAATACCAGTTGTTCTTTGATTAAAAATCATAGAACCCAAACAATCTTTATTGATTAAAGTGTTATAACTAATTTCATTGTCTTGACCATAAACTCTAATCCATCTAAAATCACTGGTATTTGATGGTGGATTATAATCATCTATTTTAACCTGTGAGACTTTACAATGAGAACATTCGGAAACATTTTTAAACGAAATTACATACGAATTGGCACCAAATTGGCTAAACGTGTACGTTCCTGTAAAAATAATTCCTGTTAAAGTAATATAAGAACCCCCCATTTTAATACGGCAGTTATCAAATATAACTCCGCCTGGTGTTTCTGCTTGTATAATTATACGGTTGGAAAAAGATCCATTGGCTTCAATAGAAAAATCACCATTACTATAGGTTCCATTTTCAATGGTAATAACAGAGCCTTCTACGGCAGAATCTAGAGCGTTTTGAATAGCTTCAACTGAAGCAATTTGAGCATTCCCAAACCAACAAGCCAGAAAACATAAAATATTAAAAAGAGTGATTTTAGAAATCATGGTATAGGATTAAGAATAATTTTTATAAAAATAAATCAATTATAAAAAACCCTACTAAAAAGAAGAAAGAATTTAATGTTTAATCCTAAAAATGATATGGTCTATTTTTAGGATTAAACATCTTATTTGGTATCGATTACAAAAGGGCGTCGATAGCGTCTGAATAAGCTTTTTTAGGTGCAACTCCAACTTGGCGACCAACAACTTCACCTCCTTGAAAAACCAATACTGTAGGTATGTTTCTAACACCATACTTAGCAGCAAATTCTTGGTTTGCATCAACATCTACTTTACCAACTACAGCTTTACCTTCGTATTCTGTGCTAATTTCATCAATGATTGGTCCAACCATACGACAAGGTCCACACCAAGCAGCCCAAAAATCAACTACTACTGGTTTATCACTTTTTAATACTGTCTCTTCAAAATTTGCATCTGTTATTTCTAATGCCATAATATTTATTTTTAATTGTTTTGTAATTCGTTTTTGAAGCACCTTTCTATTGGTGCAACTGCAAAATTAGTCAAAATATTTGGCAAACCTTACAATGGCTGTATATGTTTTGGTTATAGCCACATAGACGACTTATATATGCACTTTTTTGGGCGCATAAACCAGGCTGTCCGCTATATCTTTTTTGCTTTTAATGGCAAAAAAGGATGCCGCTACCATCCTTTGCGCAAATTCTGCGTATTTATTAAGCTTTAAGTCAAATCTATATAAATTGTTATTCTATAACATTCTTAGACAAAAATGCTAAAATCAGCTTTGCGATATCTCTTGTTTTTTCTTCTGCAGCAAAATGCCCAGCATCCAATAGGTGTAACTCCGCATTGGGTAAATCTCTTAAATAAGCCTTCGCACCATACGCGTTAAATTTCAAATCCTTTTTCCCCCAAACAATTAGGGTTTTTGGTTGCTGTTCGCTTAACATGGTTTGCCATTTCGGATACCGAATTAAATTGGTATTGTAATCTTGAAAGAGCTGTACCTGAATTTCTCTATCACTTTCAGATTTTAGAAATGCCAAATCATGTGTCCACGCATCCGGACTTTGTATATTGCTATTTGAAGCTTCTAAATCAAACAAATACTGCTGGTTTATTATAGCATCTTTACCTGTTAAACGATATAAAAATTTGTATTTGGCTTCTGACGTATCTGTTTGTGCCGTTCTAAAAAAATCTTGTCGTTGAGGCGTTAAACCGTCTAAATACGCATTCGCATTCTGAACAATTAAAGCTTGAATGCGTTTTGGATTTTTCATCATCATGCGATAGCCCACAGGAGCTCCAAAATCTTGCATATACATCACATAGCTTTTAATTTGAAGCGTATCCATTAACTGCTGCGTATAATCTGCCAATAGATCAAAAGTGTATGTTGTCGTTGTGGGATCTAAATGGGTACTGTAACCCGACCCTAAATTGTCTGGTGCTACAACATGGTAATGTGTTGCCAACATAGGAATAAGGTTTCTATACGAATGTGAGGACGAGGGATAACCATGCAATAAAACTATGGTTGGGTTATTTTTGTCTCCTGCTTCTCTATAAAACAGTTTTACACTATCAATGGTTACATAATTATAAGTCGTCGCTGGTGGTAAAAAGAACTGTTTTTTAGTGTCGCCTGATTTAGTCTCACAGCCCAATAAGGCTAATGATAACAATAAAATTATTACAAATTGCTTCATGTTATATTTCGTCTAATTTAAGCATCAAAAGTATTTTGAGACTTGAGGAATAGAAAAGTCATAACCTAAATAGAAATAAGTTATGACTTAGTAATTATTGTATGCTTTTAATTTCTACCAGCCATAACACCACCATCGGTATCCCAAATCGCACCTGTTACCCAAGCCGCTTTGTCTGACAATAAGAATACAATACTATTGGCAACATCTTCCGATTCACCAAAACGACCTATAGGATGAAACCCATTAAAGCCAACCAATGCTTCTTTAGCTGCGTCTTCACCTCCAAAAACACCGTGATACACAGGAGTATTTACTAAAGCCGGAGACACGGCATTGACGCGAATATTATCTTCTGCTAATTCCATCGCTAAATGTTGTGTTAGCGAATGTAAACCTGCTTTTTGCATAGAATAGGCTGTAGATGGTGTTGCTTTAACAGCTTGTTTTGCCCACATAGAACCTACATTGACGATAGCACCACCTTGAGTTGCTTTCATCTTTTTAACAGCACTTTGTGTGATAAAAAAGAAACCTCTGTTTAAATCTAAATACGAATTATAATCTTCCATCGTATGATCTAAAAAAGGTTTAGGACCAAAAATTCCTGAGGCGTTTACCAAATAGTCTAAGTTATCTAAACCATCTATTTTTGCGATTAAAGCGTCTACTTCAGTCGTGTTAGAGATGTTTGCCGTGTGTTTAACCAAATTTGGTGCATCGGCAATTTTATCGGTATTTCTACCTACAACATGTACTGTTGCTCCTCCTTCTAATAAGGCATTTGCAGTTGCATTACCTATTCCACTTGTGCCGCCAACAACTAAGGCTACTTTGTTTTCAAATTCTTTCATTGCATTTTTATTTAATTACTGATTACAGACAGACAAGTCTGTCTTTTTATATTCAAATTTTTTTAAACGATTATTTTTTTACATAAATTTTTAGACTCAAGAATAGGCCAGTCTTCTTGATGTAGGTGGCTTTCTCCAACAGCACTTTCATAGAGTAAGTAAATTTGTCTTGCTAGTGAATTTACTTCTTCACTTTTAATATCTTCTAAATTGTTTGTGATTAGTGTTGCGATACGTGTAATGAAATCATTTTTTTGAGATTGAATTTCATTTCGAATGATCTCATTGTCTTTTGGAATTTCTGAAACCGTTTTTATACACCAACACCCATTAAAATCTTTGTCCTGATAAAACAGTTGAAGGAAATCGAATAGGGCTAAAATCTGTGCTATTCCTTTGGGTTTTGACCTTGTGAAATTTTTTAAATTCTCTAGAAAATGGCTATTCTTATATTGAAGATATGCCAGACAAATCGCTTCTTTAGATTTAAAATGATTGTAAAGGGTTGCCTTAGCAATGCCTGCTTCGGCAATAATTTGATTAATACCTGTAGAATTATACCCATTCTTATAAAATAAAAATGAGGCCGTTTCTATAATTCTATGTTTTACTTCGGCATGTTTCATGATGCAAATATATCAATTATTTTTAAAAACAGACAAGTCTGTCTATTTTATTTATTACAATCAAAAAAACACATGCATTAGAGAACTATCTTCGTTTTAAAACGCCATCAAATGGCTTTTAAATGTATTGGGATGTCATTCATTCTGTATCTTGAAACCTTTCTTTTATCTTATTCTCAACTCTAAAAATCAATAGAATAACCATTACAATCATTAAACCCAGACCTAAAATTGTAGAAATCCCTTCAGTGGGTTGATATACCAGACCTATGAGTCCAACCATTGAAAGTAGCAGTCCGTACTTTATCATTTGTTTGGAGGCATATAGTTGTGCAAAATCCCATCTCAGTTGATTTTTCATAGAGCTTGCTGTTCTATAGCCATAGATGCTATTGATCTTCTTTGGTGGAAATTTGTACATAAAACATCCTACGATACAAAAGATGAGTCCACTACTAAATGGAATTAAAAATAATGGGTTTTCGAATAACATATGATGCACTAATTTTTAGGCTTGGCCCTGACCATAAATGTATAAAATTTAATATCGTTTGAATAGCTGAACCGTTATTTTTGTATGCATTATTACCATCGTATTTATTTTAGATATTTATGCATATAAATATTTGAAACTATTAAAATCCCCATTAAAACAAAGAGCAATAATATTATAAAGATGGAATCCTTATGCTTAACATGTGCAACTAATGCCGTTACTAGGAATAATCCAACGCCAGCATAAGTCCATTCTTTTAACTGCGAGGATACAAATGGCAGTACTAATATAATGGCTGCTATACTTTTTAGTACTGCCAACTCTATCCTAAAATAGTCAGGAAAACCCAATGCTTTAATGCCATCTATAGTACTTTTACTAAATAGATAAGAATACGAACTTAACAATAGAAATGCAGAAATGATGCCTGTAGATATCCAGTATATTGTTTTCATACGAATTGCTTATAAAAAACTTGCCTTTAACTGATTAACAATCTTAGTGCCATCTGGATCGGCTTGCGTTTTTAGTTCACAAAAATCTTCAGCCCATTTTGAGGTTCTAATTCGCAGTGGTGGCTGTTCATGCTGTGCGACATTTAAAACCACTTCTGCAACCTCAGCTCCTGTTTGATACACTTGATTTTCACTTTCATTTGCTCGTTTTTGATTTCCTGCCATATATCGTTCAAAGATTGGTTGGTATTCTCCTGTTGCAAATTGACCTTCAACAGCGGTTTTTTCGATGGCAGACGTCATAAATTCTGTAGCAATTCCTCCTGGTTCTACACAAGTGATTTTAATATTGAAAGCATCACTGACATAAGTTGCTAAACCTTCCATAAAACCTTCTACGGCAAACTTTGCTCCACAATACAATTCGTTAAATGGCTGTCCTACTAAACCACCAACAGACGTAATACTTATGATTTGACCACTCTTTTGTTTTCTCATATAAGGCAGCACTGCTTGTGTACAGAATACCACTCCGTGATAATTCACTTCAGTCACCCATCTAATTTCATCTTCTGTAGATTGTTCAGTTGTTTTGGCAAATCCGGCTCCTGCATTATTAACCAGCACATCTATTTTACCATCTTTTTCTATAATGGTCTCAACCGCAGAAGTAATGGAGTCAATTTTAGTGACATCTAAAGGAAGTAACTCAATATCCAAATTTTCTTCTTCTATTTTCTTTTTGAGTTGGTCAGCTTTTTTTAGGTTTCGCATTGTAGCATAAACCTTATAATTATTCTTAGCAAATAGCATTGAAGCTTCAAACCCTACTCCTGTTGATGTTCCTGTAATTAATACATTTTTTTTCATAATTATTATTTTATGGAATGAATATTCATTCCAATTATTAGATAAATTTTTTTTATTCTTTAATGGCGTCCCAAACCATTTGTGTTTGATTTTTAAGGGATGTCGTTTTTGTTTCTGATTGGTGAAAATACCATCTTAAATAAGCCAAAACAGCACCACCAATAAACATTAATATTTCGTCTAATTCTATAGCTTTAATAATGCGCTCTTGTTGACCTTTAACTAATAGTTCATGAACTGGAGCAACAGATTTCCCTCCTTCTTCTCTACTTTCTTTAGTAATAATTGGAGACGCTTGTAATTGCTCCATAAATTTAAAATAAGTAGGATTTGCAATAAAAAAATCAATAATAGACCTTAGATAATTTTCAAATTGTGTTTTTATTGGTTGCTCTACATCAAAATCTAAAAACACTGATTTTTCTTTGGCCTTTATATTTACATAAATCTCATTGATTAAGGACTCTTTGTTAGGGAAATAGTTATAAATTGTTCCCATTCCTGTCCCGGCAGCTTTTGCAATAGCAGACATTGGTGTATTATGAACTCCTTTCTCTGTAAGCAGTATAAGTGCAGATGATAATATAGCCTCTTTTTTATTCACGTTGCAAATATAAATATATTGGAATGAATATTCCAAATAATACTGTAGATTTCTTAAATTTAATGTGTTAATCGAAAATGGAATCATGAAAAACGAAATTTAGATTTATAGATAAAACCTTTTCGTCAAATAATCTTTTATAGTTTATTGATTTAATAATAAAAAGATTCTTCCATTTTCGTGTTCATTTCAAATACTAATTCAACTTATACATTATATCATGCTCCTTCAAACTATTTAACAGCTGTTGTGAAATTTTGACTTTATTTTTTCGGCTTGGCATCTGCACTTTTATCTTTTCAGCATTATCATAGACTACAAAATTTAGAGTTTGATTGCCTTCATGGAATTTTATTAAGTCATATAACACAGAAACTGTTTCCTTTTCTAAATCTCTAATATTTAATTGAATGGATAATTTTTTAGCATAAGTATCCATCACATCATGCAGCAACTGAAAATTATTAAACTGAATTCGTGGTTCTCCTTTTTTACCAGTATCTCTATTGACCCAACCTTCACGTACAAAAGCTCTGACATAAACAAAAGAATTGATAACAAAGAAGTGTCTAAACTTTAAATAGTCTTCTCCAAAAATTCTGAATTCAAAACTGTCGGTATAATCTTCAATCGTAAAAATAGCCCAACCTTTACCTTGTTTACTTACACGATGCTGTACATCTGTAACAACACCTCCAAAAGTAACTTCCTTATTTACAATAGCTTCCAAATCATTAAAATGCGCCACCACTCCGTTACAAAAAGTCTTCATTTCAATAGCAAAATCATCTAAGGGATGGCCTGAAATATAAATACCAACCACTTCGCGTTCTCGCGATAATTTCTCCATCGTTCCCCAATCTTCACACGGTGGTACAACGGGTTCTGCAATTTGCACATCACTAGCTTCACCAAACAAACTGACCTGAGCTGAGTTTTCATTCTCCTGATGTTTGGCACCATATTTAACCGCTTTTTCTAAAAAGGTAATTCCATCACCATCGTCTGCAAAATATTGTGCTCTATGTGTATCTGACCAACAATCAAATCCGCCAGCATTAGCAAGGCCTTCAAATGCTTTTTTGTTGGCTGCTCGCAAATCGATACGCTTAGCTAAATCGAAAATAGATTTATAAGGTCCTCCTTCTTTTCTGTTTTCTACAATAGTCTGAACCGCTCCATGACCAACCCCTTTTATGGCTCCCATTCCAAAACGAACGGCATTATCTTTATTTACCGAGAACTTATAAAAACTCTCATTAACATCTGGACCTAAAACCGGTAATCGCATCCGTTTACACTCTTCCATAAAGAAGGTTACAGATTTAATATCGTTCATGTTATTGGATAATACCGCTGCCATATATTCTGCTGGATAATGCGCTTTTAAATAGGCGGTTTGGTACGCAATCCATGCATAACATGTAGAATGCGACTTGTTAAAGGCGTAACTCGCAAAGGCTTCCCAATCCTTCCAGATTTTCTCTAGTTTTGTTTTGTCTAAACCTTTAGCACCAGCTTGCTCAATGAATTTTGGTTTCATTTTATCCAAAACCGCAATCTGCTTTTTACCCATGGCTTTCCTCAAGACATCGGCTTCACCTTTAGTAAAATCGGCCAATTTTTGAGACAGTAGCATTACTTGCTCTTGGTAAACTGTAATTCCGTAAGTTTCTTTAAGGTACTCTTCCATTTCTGGTAAATCGTACACAATCTCTTCATCACCATGTTTACGTGCAATGAAACTTGGAATATATTCCATTGGACCAGGACGATACAAGGCGTTCATGGCAATTAAATCATCAAAAACCGTTGGCTTTAGATTCTTCATGTGTTTTTGCATGCCAGGCGATTCATACTGGAATACACCAACCGTTTCACCGCGTTGGAATAATTCGTATGTTTTGACGTCATCCAAAGGAAAATTCTCTGGATCGAGCAAGATACCATGCTTGGCTTTTACAATTTTTACCGTGTCCTTAATTAAGGTCAAGGTTTTTAATCCCAAGAAATCCATCTTCAACAATCCGGCATCCTCAACAACAGAGTTATCAAATTGGGTCACATACAAATCAGAATCCTTTGCTAAGGATACTGGCACATAATTGGTAATATCACTTGGTGTTATAATTACACCACAAGCGTGAATTCCGGTATTACGAACCGAGCCTTCTAAGATTCTAGCTTGGTTAATGGTTTCGGCTTGTAGGTCGTCACCATCAGAAATATTAAGCAGTTCATTAATTTTTTCTAAATCTTCAGCCCTAAATTTACTTGCTAATTCCTTTTCCGAAAGTCCAAAAATCTTTCCGAGTTTAGACATCAACGGAATTAGTTTGGCAATATGATCGGCTTCATTTAAGGGTAAATCTAAAACTCTGGCTGTATCTCTAATCGACGATTTTGCCGCCATGGTACCGTAAGTAATAATTTGCGCAACTTGATTGGCGCCATATTTATCAATTACATATTGCATAACACGACCTCGACCTTCATCATCAAAATCGATATCAATATCAGGCATACTTACACGATCTGGATTTAAGAAACGCTCAAAAAGTAAATCGTACTTAATCGGATCAATATTGGTAATCCACAAACAATAGGCAACCACCGAACCTGCTGCAGATCCACGACCAGGTCCTACGGAAACGTCCATTTTTCTAGCTTCGCGAATAAAGTCTTCTACAATTAAGAAATATCCTGGATACCCTGTTTTTTCAATAACGCTTAACTCAAAATCGAGACGTTCTTCAATTTTTGGTGTAATTTCACCATAACGAATTTTGGCTCCTTTATACGTTAAATGCCGTAAAAAGGCATTTTCACCGCGTTTGCCATTATCGACTAAATCTTCTTCAAATTTAAATTCATCAGGTATATCGAAAGCAGGTAATAATACATCTCGCGCTAATTCGTAAGGCTCAATCTTATCGACTACTTCCTGAATATTCACAATCGCCTCAGGCACATCTCTAAAGAGTGCTTTCATCTCTTCTGTAGACTTAAAGTAATATTCCTGATTTGGCAAACCGTAACGATAACCACGACCACGACCAATTGGCGTCGCCTGTTTTTCTCCATCTTTTACACACAATAAAATATCGTGGGCATTGGCATTTTCTTGATCGACATAATAGGTATTATTGGTTGCTACCAATTTAACATCATGCTTTTTTGCCAATTTAATCAATACCGGATTTACACGGTTTTCGTCTTCTTGATTGTGACGCATTATTTCAACATACAAATCATCTTGAAACGTTTCTTTCCACCATAACAAGGCTTCTTCTGCCTGATTTTCTCCAACATTTAAAACCTTACTTGGCACTTCACCATAGAGGTTTCCTGTTAAACAGATTAAATCTTCTTTGTACTGTTCTATCAGTTTTTTATCAATTCTTGGGACGTAATAAAACCCGTCTGTAAAGGCAGCCGAAGACA
The DNA here is from genome assembly GCF_036903175.1 of Winogradskyella sp. ECml5-4. Classification (NCBI taxonomy): domain Bacteria; kingdom Pseudomonadati; phylum Bacteroidota; class Flavobacteriia; order Flavobacteriales; family Flavobacteriaceae; genus Winogradskyella; species Winogradskyella sp. ECml5-4. Next base: position 195,873 of record NZ_JAYJLF010000001.1, read on the forward strand.
ATTTTGCTAAATTGTGATAGCCTTTTTTATTTTTTGCCATCAATACAATTTGATAGCCATTATCTTTTCTGGTTTTGTCTGCATGATTTTCACATACAAAAAACTCACAACCAATAATTGGTTTTATAATTTTACCTTTCTTTTCTAATCCGGCTTCTTCTGCTTGTTTGTGTTGTGCTTTTACTCCTTTATTATGATTGGAAACAGCCGTTACAAAGTGAAAGGCGCCCATCATGTTTCCGTGATCGGTTAAAGCTACGGCTGGCATGCCTTCTCTAGCTGCTGCAGCCACGAGATCTTTCACACTAATTGTTGATTGAAGAATGGAATACTGCGAATGGTTATGCAAATGCGCAAAATCGACATCCTTAATTTGTGATGCCGCTTCTTTATCAATGGTTACAGGTGTGGCTTGTTCTTTTTGCAGACGTGCATTAATCTTTGCACTTTCCCGCTTAAGATTGATATGTTTTAAGCCAATAAGTTGAATCTCTGCAGGATTTTCTTGCGTAAACTTCTCAAAATATTCTGGCTCGACATCGAGCTCTTCCTTGGTATATTGTTTACGTCGTATTAATTCTAAAAAACAACGTGTAGTAGCTTCAACATCGGCTGTGGCGTTGTGTGCTTCAGAAAAAGGCTTATTAAACAAATACTCATGTAACTCCGTTAAGGTTGGTAATTTAAACTTTCCGTAACGTCCACCTGGCAATTGACATAAGCTTGCTGTGTGTTCTGTACAGGTATCTAAAACAGGTAATTCTTGAAGTGGATTTGTAACGTTTTCACGTACAAATTCTGCACCCATAATATTTAAATCGAACTTTACATTCTGACCAACAACAAATTTCGTTTTAGATAAAGCAGCATTAAACTTTTCTAAAACTTCAGCTAGTGGCACCCCTTGTTCTTGTGCTAATTCCGTTGAAATGCCGTGAATTTTTTCGGCATCATAAGGAATATTAAACCCGTCTGGTTGTACCAAATAATCTTGATGCTCGATACAATTCCCCATACCATCATGCAATTGCCAAGCAATTTGAATACATCTTGGCCAATTATCGGTATCAGTAATTGGTGCATCCCAGCGTTTTGGTAATCCTGTGGTTTCTGTATCGAATATTAAGTACATGCGTTGTTCTGTCGTTTATTATTAAATCGTGTGTTTTTACTGCAAGGACACTAAAGCATAAAACGCTTATAATCAGCAAAAATTACAATTATAGTCTTCAAAAAGTTAGCTTATAAAATTACATAGAATTTGCACTTTTCTGAAATGAAATTACAAAGAGTTTTGAACATAAAAAAAGCGTCACTCGTAACGAGTAACGCTTATCTATTTTTATATCAGAATTAATTTATGGTTGTAAATAATCTGGTATTCCATTGCCATCGGTATCAACCGCATCATCAGGATTACCATCACCATTTGGATCTGCATTTTCGTTTAAAGTTAATATAGAATCACCATCATCGTCATTATCCAGATAATCTGGTACACCATCTCCGTCTGTATCTCCAGTTTCGTAGTTTGAGAATAAGCCATCGCCATCATCATCATTATCTAAATAATTCACATCACCATCTCCGTCTGTATCAATAGGATTTCCATCTTCATCTTTAGCTTCATCGATAGTTAAAACACCATCACCATCATCGTCATCATCTAAATAGTTAGGAATACCATCTCCATCTGTATCATCGTTTGTTAAATCACCATCTCCGTTAAAATCTTCAAACACATTTGGTACTCCATCATTATCATCATCTGCACAATCTAAAGCATCAATTTCTTCCTGAATACTTCCATCGGCATCTCCACATATTTCAATTTGCTCTTGAAGGTAGAATAAATACTGTGCACACTTTTCATTAAAGTTACCAATAGTTGCAGTAATATATTGCGACTCTGCTTCAGTAACATTATGAATAGCATCTTCACAAGACATCACACAGTTTCCTAAATTATCTATCATTTCTTGTATAGAACCATCTGGATCACCACAATAATTACGTTGAACATTTAATGCTGCTATGTAATTATTACAAGCGGCTTCAAAATCTGCTTTAATTATAAATTCTAAATCACTTGAAGTTGCTGCTTCGTATGCTCCTTCAGCTTCATTTGCCAAATCTTCAACATCTGCACAAACGATAGGGTTTGTAGGAATAGAACCCGATAACAAAGGTACTTTATAGAATATTCCGCCATAGATAGGATCTCCCGTAGATTGTTCTACATCATGAGTAGATCCTGTAAAATTGACAACATCACCAGAAGCACTATAGGCATTAAAACGAAATGTACCCGTAAAGGTATTATTTAATATTTCTGTAAGCCTTATTTCACCATAATCCTCATAATCAGGAGATGTTCCATTAGAATTGTTAGTAGAATATACAGTTCCATCTGCTTTGGTAAATCTCGCTTCAATTGATTCTACATCACCTAAAATATATCCATCTACATTAATTGATGCAGAAGGCAAAAACAATTCTAAGGTTTCAGCATTATTTATTCCTTTAATCGTTAAGGCACCTGTTGCATCTATGCTAGCTCCGAAAGATTTTGCTCTCCAAAATTGATTATCATAAGAGCCCTGAATTGCAGGTGAATTAAACTGCACTTCGTCTCCACAGCCAAATAATGTTAAAAAAACAAGAGTTATAAGGGTAAATTTTTTCATCTTTTAAAGAGTAATTTTTTTAATCTTTGCTTCAAATATAACGAAACAGAATTATCAAAAGTATAATTTTTTTTCATACTATGCCCAACTTAGTTTTTCTTTTAGCTAAAGTGGAGTTCTTTTAGTTAAAATGAATTGTCCTGCATTTAATCTTTAAACTTATTAACTCCATAATTTTGATGATCTTATCTCTAAAGGACACCTCAATAAACACTTAAATTAAAGTATTGATTATTAAAAAAATATATTATCTTTGCGCCCTCATTAATAACAGAGGTCGAGAACCTCACTAATTAATTATTATGCCTGTAAAAATTAGATTACAAAGACACGGTAAGAAAGGAAAACCTTATTACTGGATCGTAGCAGCGGATTCTCGCGCTAAAAGAGATGGTAAATACCTTGAGAAATTAGGGGCTTACAATCCAAACACCAATCCTGCAACTATCGAATTAGATGTTGACGGAGCTGTAACATGGTTACAAAATGGTGCACAACCAACTGACACTGCAAAAGCAATTTTATCTTATAAAGGTGCTATGCTAAAAAATCATTTAGCTGGTGGTGTTAGAAAAGGAGCATTAACTGAAGAGCAAGCTGAAGCAAAATTCAACGCTTGGTTAGAAGAAAAAGCTTCTAAAGTACAAGCTAAATCTGATGGTTTATCTAAAGCAGATGCTGATGCTAAAGCTAAAGCACTTGAAGCTGAAAAAGCAGTAAATGAAGCACGTATCGCTGCAGCTGCACCAGTTGTTGAAGAAGTAGCAGAAGATGTTGCAACTGAAGAAACAACAGCTTCTAACGAAGAAGAGTAAAAAATTTATTTTATACTTTTAAACCCAGACTATAATAGTCTGGGTTTTTTTGTTCAATTATGTATTTTATACCGAATAAATACTCAATTGAATAAATCCTGTTAAAAAAACCAGATATTTACTAATATTAATTGAGATCCTGAAACTAATTCAGGATGACAAATAAAATTTGTCATGAAAAAAGAAGATTGTTTTTATTTAGGTAAAATTGTAAAAAAATACAGCTTTAAAGGTGAACTTTTAGCTAAACTTGATACAGACGAACCTGACTTATACGATAATTTAGATGCTGTTTTTATAGATTTAAGAGGTAATCTAGTACCTTTTTTTATTGAAGCTTCACAATTACACAAATCAGATTTATTACGTTTAAAATTTGAAGATGTAGATACAGAAGCAGATGCAGATGCATTAATAAAAACAGAATTATACCTACCACTAGATCTGCTCCCAAAACTCGATGGAGATAAGTTTTATTTTCATGAAGTAATTGGTTTTACGGTTAAGGATAAAAACTTTGGGGATGTTGGTATCTTAAAAGGTATTAATGATTCTACGGCACAGGCTTTATTTGAAATTGATAGAGAGGGTGTTGAAATCTTAATCCCTATGAACGATGAGTTTATTGGTAAAGTAGATCGAAAACACAAAACGATAGAAGTTAATACACCTGAAGGACTCATTGATTTATATCTTGAAGACTAATGAGTTCGCTGCCTTTTAAATTTAAAGAATTTACAGTCCATCAAGATCGTTGTGCCATGAAAATTGGCACAGATGGAGTATTGCTTGGCGCTTGGGCTTCTATTGATCATAATCCGTTTTCTGTATTAGATATTGGAGCAGGAACAGGTATTTTATCTCTAATGATAGCGCAAAGAAGTCATGCTGAAAACATTGAAGCTTTAGAAATTGATGCTGAAGCCTATGAGCAGTGTTCTGAAAATTTTGAAAATTCTGCTTGGGCAGACCGTCTATTTTGTTACCATGCTTCGCTTTTAGAATTTGTAGAAGAAATTGAGGACGAATTTGATTTAATTATTTGCAATCCTCCCTTCTATTCCGAAGACTACAAAACCGACAATAAAACAAGAGATTTAGCCCGCTTTAACGATGCTATGCCTTTTGAACATTTAATATTTGCTGCTGTAAACTTATTATCAGAAACAGGTGTTTTTTCTGTTATCATTCCGTATAAAGAAGAAGCAAATATTATTGATTTAGCCTCAAACGCAGGTTTATTCCTGAATCGATCTCTTCATGTAAAAGGCAATCCGGATACAGAAATTAAACGCAGTTTGTTAGAATTTTCTTTTCAAAATACAGCGAAACAAACTTCAAATTTAATTATAGAAACATCACGACACCAATACACAGAAGACTATATTAATCTCACTAAAGATTTTTATCTGAAAATGTAAATCTATTGTTGGGCAATGCTATCGTTTTCGTTACTTTTGTTAAACTTATAAAATAACACCTTCTATTTTGGTAAATTCTCAAAATTAGAAGTTATAAATATCAAAATTAGAATGAAACCAGATTTATTCGAAGCACCAGATTATTACAATCTTGATGAATTACTTACAGAAGAGCACAAGTTAGTACGCGATGCAGCCAGAGAATGGGTAAAACGCGATGTGTCTCCAATTATAGAAGACTACGCTCAAAAAGCAGAGTTTCCTACACAAATCGTTAAAGGACTAGCTGAAATAGGTGCCTTTGGCCCTTACATCCCTGAAGAGTATGGAGGAGCTGGTTTAGACCAAATTTCTTATGGCTTAATAATGCAAGAAATTGAACGTGGAGATTCAGGTGTACGTAGTACAGCATCTGTGCAATCGTCTTTAGTAATGTATCCTATTTGGAAATATGGTAACGAAGAACAACGTCAAAAATACTTACCAAAGTTAGCTTCTGGTGAATGGATTGGTTCTTTTGGACTTACAGAACCAGATCATGGCTCTAACCCAGGAGGTATGGTGACTAATTTTAAAGATATGGGAGACCATTACCTTTTAAATGGTGCTAAAATGTGGATTAGTAATTCGCCTTTTTGTAATGTAGCCGTAGTTTGGGCTAAAAATGAAGAAGGACGAATTCATGGACTTATTGTAGAACGTGGTATGGAAGGTTTTTCTACACCAGAAACACATAACAAATGGTCACTTAGAGCTTCTGCCACTGGAGAGCTTATTTTTGATAATGTAAAAGTGCCTAAAGAAAATTTATTACCTAACAAATCTGGATTGGGAGCACCATTAGGTTGTTTAGATTCGGCACGTTTTGGTATTGCTTGGGGAGCCATTGGAGCCGCTATGGATTGCTACGATACAGCCTTACGTTACAGTAAAGAACGTATGCAATTTGGAAAGCCTATAGGACAATTTCAATTACAACAAAAGAAATTAGCTGAGATGATTACCGAAATCACCAAAGCCCAATTATTAGCATGGCGTTTAGGTGTGATGCGTGAAAACGGAACAGCGACATCTGCTCAAATTTCTATGGCAAAACGTAACAATGTAGATATGGCGCTTACCATAGCTCGTGATGCTAGACAAATGTTAGGTGGTATGGGAATCTCTGGCGAATACAGTATTATGCGTCATATGATGAACCTTGAAAGTGTGGTTACTTATGAAGGTACTCACGATATACACCTATTAATTACAGGTTTAGATGTCACAGGTTTAAATGCTTTTAAATAGAATTTAAAACCTATAATTTCAGGTCTTTTTAAAGGCTTAATGGCTATAAACTAGAATTCATAAAAATGCTTCTCATTATTGGGAAGCATTTTTTGTTTAAATTAGTCGAACAAAGAATATACATGTCTTCAAAATCGAGATTAGATCGCGCTTTCAAAAATGCTAAAATTATCAACTTTGATGATTCTAGTAAGCTTATACTATTTAGCGATTGCCACAGAGGTGATAATAGTTTTGCGGATGATTTCGCCAACAATCGCAACATTTATTTTCATGCCCTAAAGCATTATTATAATGAAGGATTTCAGTATTGTGAAATTGGAGATGGAGATGAGTTATGGGAAAATCTGTCCTTTGAATCTATCTTTTATGCACACAAGAATGTGTATATGTTGATGAAGCAATTTCACGATGAAAATCGTCTACACATGATTTGGGGCAACCACGATATGGTGTATCGTGACCCTAAATATGTTGAAAAGCATTTATCTACTTTTTTTGATCCTAAAACAGGAAATGATGAAGATTTATTTTGTGGTATTCAATATCATGAAGCCATCATTTTAAACCATACAGAAACCAAACAAAACTTATTTTTAACCCATGGTCATCAAGCCGATTGGTGGAATTATACGTTTTGGAAATGGAGTCGTTTTTTAGTTCGTATCTTATGGAAGCCACTAAATGTTATGGGTATTGCCGATCCAACAACACCAGCTAAAAACTACAAAGAGCTTATTAAAGTAGAACGACGCACAAAAAAATGGATTATTGAAAACAACAATCAAATTACCATTGTTGGACACACGCACAGACCGCGTTTTCCTGAGCCAGGTGACATTGCTTTTTTTAATGATGGTAGTTGTGTCCACCCAAGAAGTATTACAGGTCTAGAAATTGAAAATGGAGCTATTTCACTTATAAAATGGCAAATTGTAACCACCGACAACGGCACATTAAAAATAGATCGCTTTTTATTAGAAGGACCGACAAACTTGGCCGATTATAAAACGACATAATTTTTTATGGAACTTTTATAAATGTACTTCTGAATGGTAATTATAATTTCTAGAGTTCTGAATATATGCGCCATAATTACTACCAAAGATTTAAAAGATGAAAAATACTATACTTTGTACACCGGCTTTATAACCGTAACATCAATTACCATTTCCTTTTCACTTCTTATTCTTATTAAGGCATAGACTTATTGATATAATTATGAGATTCCTGCCTTCATATGAAATTATTAAGACTCAGGAGCCAACTCCACTTCCAAGCCTTCCATTTCTGGCGTTATTTGTATTTGGCAACCTAAACGTGAATTATCTTTAACGTAAAACGCTTCGGAGAGCATAGCTTCTTCGTCGTCCTGCATTTCTGGCAATTCCGTATCACTTAACACATAACATTGACAAGATGCACACATAGCCATACCACCGCAAATCCCAATGGTGCCTTCTGGAGCTAGCTCATAAGAACGAACAACTTCCATTAAGTTCATAGCCATATCTGTTGGAGCTTCAATTTGATGCTTTACACCATCTCTATCAATGATTGTAATATTTATATCTAAATTGTCCATTATTGTATCGCTTTAACCACTGCTTTTGGTGCTTCTTTTCGTGTACCATCAAATCCATCAACACCTGCAACTGTCGTATATTTTAAAACATAGCGTTTCCCAGGGTTTATAATTTGATAAGCCGATTGACACATTAATGTCGCTTCATGAAACCCGCAAAGAATCAATTTTAATTTTCCAGGATACGTATTGACATCTCCAATAGCGTAAATACCTGGTATATTGGTTTGGTAATCTAAAGCATTATTAACTTTTATGGCATTTTTTTCTATCTCTAGTCCCCAATTTGCAATTGGACCTAATTTAGGAGATAATCCAAAAAGCGGAATAAAATGATCGGTGTCTACCAAAATAGGTGCTTCGCCTTTTTTAGTTACCTCTACATTTTCAACCTTACCGTTTCCATTAATTGCAGTGATTTCAGCTGGAGTGATTAGATTTATTTTACCACTATTTTTTAATTCTTGAACTTTCTCTACAGAGTCTAGATGTCCTCTAAATTCGTTTCGTCTATGAATTAATGTTACACTCGAAGCAATATCACTTAAAAAGATACTCCAATCTAAAGCCGAATCTCCACCACCTGCAATAACCACTTTTTTATCGCGATAAAGCTCTGGTTCTTTAATCATATACTCTACTCCACAATCTTCATAATCTGTAATATTATCTAATAGTGGTTTACGAGGTTCAAAACTTCCTAATCCACCTGCAATAGCGATTACAGGTGCCTTATGTTTTGTCCCTTTATTGGTAGTTACAATAAAACTTCCGTCCTCTTGTTTTTCTATGGTTTCTGCACGCTCACCTAAGGTAAATCCAGGTTCAAATTGCTTGCATTGTTCTAAGAGTTTCTCTGTTAAATCGCCTGCTAAAATTTCAGGATAAGCTGGAATATCATAAATTGGTTTTTTAGGATACAGCTCAGAACATTGGCCGCCTGGTTGTGGTAATGCGTCAATTAAATGGCAATTTAGTTTTAAAAGTCCGGCCTCAAAAACCGTAAAAAGTCCGGTTGGGCCAGCTCCAATAATAAGTATATCTGTTGTAATCATGAATGTAATATTGAATACAAAATTACTAATGTCATTTTATTCAGAATGTGATAAATGTCACATTACTATTCTACATTAATAACTTTTTCGATTTGTGGAGCATATTTTTTAATGGTCATCTCTACACCAGATTTTAAAGTCATCTGATTAACACTACACGATGTACAAGCACCTACAAGTTGTACTTTTACAAATTTATCATCGTCAATAGATAATAAATTAATATCGCCTCCATCACTTTGTAGAAACGGGCGGATTTCATCCAATGCTTTTTCTACGTTTAATCTAAGTTCTTCTGTGCTCATCTAATTTTTTTTAACAGCAGAACAACCTGCCATTGTTGTGATTTTTATAGCTTCGGTAGCTGGTAATGCCTCATTACGGTTAACCACTTGTTGAACAACATCTCTTGTAATTGCTTCAAAAGCGGCTTCAATAGGTGTTGCGGTTTGCATTGCTGCTGGTCTTCCTAAGTCACCTGCTTCTCTTATGCTTTGAATTAATGGTACCTCACCTAAAAATGGCACGTTTAAATCTTCTGCCAAGTGCTTAGCTCCTTCTTTTCCAAAGATATAGTATTTATTTTCTGGAAGTTCTGCAGGTGTAAAGTAGGCCATATTTTCTATAATACCTAAAACAGGTACATTGATACTATCTTGCTGAAACATTGCCACGCCTTTTTTAGCATCTGCTAAAGCTACATTTTGAGGTGTACTTACCACAACAGCTCCTGTAATAGGTAATGCCTGCATAATACTTAAGTGAATATCTCCTGTTCCTGGAGGTAAATCGAGTAGTAAAAAATCTAATTCTCCCCAAGCCGCATCAAATATCATTTGATTTAATGCCTTAGATGCCATTGGTCCTCTCCAAATTACAGCCTGATCTGGTTTTGTAAAAAAACCGATAGACAATACTTTAACACCGTAATTTTCTACAGGTTTCATTTTAGACTTTCCATCTACATTTACAGATAATGGACGTTCATTCGCTACATCAAACATAATAGGAATTGATGGTCCGTAAATATCAGCATCTAAAACACCAACTTTAAAGCCCATTTTTGCTAAAGTAACCGCTAAATTTGCTGTTACAGTAGATTTCCCTACACCTCCTTTTCCAGAAGCAACGGCTACAATATTCTGAATGCCTGGAATTGCTTTTCCTTTAATTTCGTTTTTTGGTGCTGCTGCAGGTGCATCAACTTTTACATTGACTTTTATTTTAGCTTTTTCGTAAACCTTTTTATGAATGGTTTGTAAAATTTCGACTTCTGTTTTTTTACGTGCCTGAAGGCTTGGGTTTCTTATTGTAATATCAACAATTACCTCATCAGCAAAAGTGACGACATTAGTTACAGCTCCGCTATCTACCATATTTTCACCTTCACCAGGTGCTGTTATAGTTTTTAAAGCGTTAAGTATATCTTGTTTTTTTAGTTTCATATCAATTATGAGTAGAGAGAAAAGTATCTAAATTACAGCGCCTAATCTCTTTTTATTAAGATTAATTCTATGCGCAAAGGTACTTAGAAAAGTTTAGAATTTGAAGCGCTAAAATTGAATTGTGCAATAGGTGGATTTGGTTTAGTAATCGCTCTAGAGATAGACAAAAAAAGCAAACCTAAAATGACATCTAAATAGGTTACCAATACTCTCATTAGAAAGTAAAGCTATTCTTCTATTATTTAATTAAAACTAAAGCTCTTTGGCAGGATCCCAAAAAATAGCGTCTAAATTTTGGATTTGATGATCTACAACTTCAATACCTTCACTCTCTAAAAGTTGCTGCATAAGATTGGTTCCTTCAAAATGGTGCTTCCCTGTTAACAATCCTTTTTGATTGACAACTCGGTGTGCCGGAACATCTTTACCATGAGAACCATTCATAGCATAACCAACAATTCTGGCACTTTTGCCTGCTCCTAAATATTTGGCTATTGCGCCGTAGCTTGTTACTCTACCGTAAGGAATTTGCCTTGCAACGCCATAAACACGTTCAAAAAAACCTAAAGTTTCTGGTTGCATATTACCACGCTTTTATAATATTAATAAAAGTAATTAAAGCAACTATTCCTGTAACACTACCTATAATATAGTTCATGTTTTTTTGTGAAGTAAAGGCCTTATCTTTAATCTTATCGAAAAAGAAAATATAAAAATATAACACTACAAATGTTCCTGTTGAGGCACCAGTAACATAAGTAATTATGCTTAATTTTTCAAAATTCATCCAGCCAAAAGACACCAAAGTAATGGTCATATAAGCTTGATATGGAATAGGAAATACATTTAATGCAGACAATAACATGCCATGTAATAATCTACCATGCCTACTTTTTATTTCGGTTTCTGGTTTTGACTCTTTTTGCTTTGATGCCAACACCAAAAAGTATATGGTAATAAGTACAAAAATAATAAAAGCTACACGTTTAAGAATTTCTACAATGTCTTGATGATTGGTTAAATACCTTGCAAAAATAGCGGCAATATATGTTTGAATAAATACAACAATACTAACACCTGTAGAAAACATAATGCCTCGTCCTGCTCCTTCTTTTAGGCTTATCCTTGCAGCTGTCATGTTAAGCAAACCTGGCGGAATAACACCAATAATTGCCACTATAAGCCCTAAAAAAAAAATAACAGTGATACTCAAGTTTTAGTTGATTTTGAATCTAATATACGTAATTGCTTTGTCTTTCTCTAAATACTGGCTTTCGTAAAAGGTTTGAATTTCAGTAACATCTTTAGGACTGCCTTCTAATTTATAAACATTGTGGTTGGCATACAACACTTCATAACCCGAACCATGTAACAAACCTAAGGTGTAACCATGCATAAATTCGCTGTCTGTTTTTAAGTGCATTACACCACCTGGCTTTAATATTTTTTTATAGCGTTCTAAAAACTGTAAATTAGTCATTCGGTGCTTTGTACGCTGGTATTTTATTTGTGGATCTGGGAATGTAATCCATATTTCATCAACTTCATTTTCTTCAAACACATGAGCAACTAATTCTATTTGTGTTCTAATAAATGCTGCATTTGGAATATTTTCTTCAATGGCTGTTTTTGCTCCTCTCCAGAAACGTGCTCCTTTAATATCTATACCAATAAAATTTTTATGAGGATAACGTTTTGCTAAGCCAACAGTATATTCTCCTTTTCCACAACCTAATTCTAAGACTAAAGGATTGTTATTTTTAAATACTTCGGCTTTCCATTTGCCTTTTAATTGATATGTTGCATCAACCAATTCTTCTCGTGTTGGCTGATATACATTATGAAAGGTTTCGTTTTCCCTAAAACGCTTGAGTTTATTTTTACTTCCCACAATTATTCAAATTTCTTATTTTTATAATAATTCGGTAAAATTAAGGAAACATTTTAGGTTTACCTTTGTTTCGTAGATACATATCTAAAATAAATAATTACTGAAACAGAATCAAAACAATAAAAAGGTTTTAGTCGCCCCATTAAATTGGGGTTTAGGTCATGCTACACGATGTATTCCTATTATAAATGAATTAATACGTCATAATTTTGAACCGATAATTGCCAGTGATGGGATTGCACTTCAATTATTAAAAAAAGAATTTCCTAAGCTTGAATCTTTGGAACTGCCTTCATACAACATAACGTATTCTAAAAATCCAAAGAACTTTAAGGTTAAACTTTTAAAAGACTCACCTCACCTTTTAAAAACGATTAAAAAAGAAAAAAAAGCCATTAAAGCGTTTATAAAAACGAATCCTATAGCTGGTATCATCTCTGATAATCGTTTTGGAGTAAGACATAAATCTATACCTTCTGTATTTATAACACATCAATTGCAAGTTTTAAGTGGGAATACTACTTGGCTGAGCTCAAAAATGCATCAACATATCATTTCAAAATTTGATGAATGTTGGATTCCTGACTATAAAGGCTCTAAAAATCTTAGTGGTGTTTTAGGACATCCTGAAAATTTTGAAGCAACTTTAAAATATTTAGGTCCTTTATCTCGGTTTGAAAAACAAAATTTAAAAATCAAATATCAACTTCTAGTGGTGCTTTCTGGGCCAGAACCTCAACGCACTTTTTTAGAAGAAAAATTACTTAGAGAATTAAAATCCTATAAAGGAAACATCTGCTTTATAAAGGGTGTTGTAGCCCCTAAACAAACCCAAACGCAACAAGAGCATATAAGCATATACAATTATATGACTAGTACAGAATTGGAAACGGCAATTAATACAAGTAATATGGTATTGGGCAGGTCTGGATACACTTCTATTATGGATTTAGCAAAACTTGAAAAGAAAGCCTTTTTTATTCCTACTCCTGGACAATTTGAACAAGAGTATTTAGCTAAAAAATTAAAGGCAGAACATATTGCACCTTACGCCAGCCAGGATGAATTTGATATTGAACAATTAACTGAGATTGAAAACTACAACGGTTTTAAATTTGAAGCATTTCAGGTAAACTACAACAAATTATTTGGACTTTTCTAGTGTAAAAGAAAACTCACTACCAACACCTAATTGGCTTTCTATATATATTTTTTCTTCGTGAGCTTCTATAATATGCTTTACAATAGACAAGCCTAAACCAGAACCACCTTCTTTACGAGAACCACTTTTATCTACACGATAAAAACGTTCGAACAGCCTTTGCAAATTAGCTTTAGCAATACCTTCTCCATTATCAGTAACTCTAATAATAGCTTTGTTTTTAATAAGGTTCTCTATACTAACTTCTGTAGTCCCTTTTTCACGTCCGTATTTAATAGAGTTAACAATAAGATTGGTTAAAACTTGTTGAATACGTTCCTTATCTGCATAGACCATAATAGGCTTAGGATAATCGATATCAAAAATTAAGGTAATATTTTTTTTAGCAGCTTTCATTTCAAAAAGATCAAACACACTCTGCACCAATTTAACGATATCAAAATTCTCTTTCTCCAAACTAAGATCACCAACCTCTAATTTGGTAATCATATCTAAGTCTTTAATTATATAAGTTAAGCGTTCAACTCCTTTACTTGCTCGTGTAAGGTATTTTTTTCTAATTTTTTCATCTTCAATACCTCCATCTAATAATGTGAGTAAATAGCTTTGAACGGTAAACAAAGGTGTTTTTAATTCATGAGAAACATTACCTATAAATTCTTTTCGATACTCTTCTCTTATTTTGAGCGTTTCGATTTCAAATTTTTTGTTTTTGGCATATTTATCAATCTCTTTGGTTAAGGTTCCCATATCTGTAGTTATGGGTTGTTGTCTTAAGCTCGTAGATTCTAGCAATGTTAAATCATCGTATATTTTCTTAACACGCTTGTATATAAAACGTTCAACCCTATATTGAATAATAAAAAAACATAAGGGAAAGCATAGCAGAGGGTAAAATACAAGATGCCAATTAATGGCGTGGTAAAAATGCAAAAAAGCACTAACAAGAACCGTTGTAAACAACGTTACATATAGTGCTGTTCGCAATGCGAATTTATAAGATTTCTTTAAATTTTTACTTTGCATTAGTCTACAAACTTGTAACCAACACCTTTAACCGTTTTAAAAGATTTGTCTCCAATTTTTTCACGAAGCTTTCTAATATGAACATCGATGGTTCTACCTCCAACAACGACTTCATTTCCCCAGACTTTATCTAAAATCTCATCACGTTTAAAAACTTTACCAGGTTTGGTTGCTAACAAAGATAATAATTCAAACTCTTTTCTTGGCAAAGTAATCTCTACTCCTTTATTAATGATTTTATATTCTTCTTTATAAATCACTAAATCACCAATCTTTAAGATAGTTTCAACATCACCTTCGGTTTGTTTAAGTCTTCTAAGCAAAGCTTTTACTTTACTTATTAAAACTTTAGGCCTTATAGGTTTTGCAATATAATCATCTGCACCAGCATCAAAACCAGCCACTTGAGAATAATCTTCGCCTCTAGCTGTTAAAAACGTAATGATTGTTTCACTTAAATCTTGTTGCGATCTTATTCTTTCACAAGCTTCAATACCATCCATTTTTGGCATCATCACATCTAAAATAATTAAATGAGGTTTATGCTTTTTTGCTAGTTCTAAAGCTTCTAAACCATTTTCGCCTTTAATAACTTGATAACCTTCAGCAGATAAATTGTAACCTACAATCTCTAAAATATCTGGCTCATCATCTACTAATAGTATCTTAATGTCTTTCTTTTTCAATGGTATATTCGTTTTAATAATTGTAAATATAAAATATATCCATCTTAACTCTCTAAAAATATTGAATTGATAACAATTCCCTAACATTGAAAATATAAATCACTGAAACTAAGAAGCCCCTGATATTTACCATATTAACTTATTGTAAAATGATAAGTATTAACGAATCTGATTCTTAAAATTCACTATTTGTTGCTATATTTGTAATCTAAACTTTTATAAATAATCAATTATGAAGAAAATTTACTTTTTATTTATTGCCTTAGCAATTACTTCTTTGACATTTGGACAAGAATTGTTATTGAATGGGAATTTTGAGACATGGACAGATTCCAGCACCCCTGAAAGCTGGACCAAAATTGAGAATGTAGCTCAAGAATCTACAGAGACTCATAGTGGTAGTTTTTCTGCTAAACAGACCGGAGATGGTACAAAAGATTTAGGACAAACCATAACAGGTATTACTCCTGGCAACTCATACACAATATCAATGTGGTATAAAGTAGAGTCTGGAGATGATACTGATGCTAGAATTTGGAGTTACTGGAAAGATGGTTCGGATGCTAATATTAATGATAACGCGGCTGAATTAAGAGGCCCAAACAACTCATATTTTGACAACAATGGTAACCAATGGACAGAATATAGCGTAACAGTAACTGCTCCAGCAACAGCTGCTGGATTCTATTTTGAAGTTAGAACTTATGGTTCTGCCGTTGTTTATTGGGATGATTTTTCGTTTTTCCAAGAGGCTGGAGCCGTGCCTACTTTAAGTGTGACTACTCCTTCAAATGGTGAATTAGTAGCAGGTCCTGATGTAGATGTAGAAATTAGTGTTCAAAACTTTGTAGTTGGTAATGCAGGTGCAGGCATTGATGGTCATATTCATTACTCTGTTGATGGTGGTTCTGTTGTTATGAAATATGACACTGACCCTATTAGCTTAACAGGACTAACTGATGGCACGCATACTTTAGATTTAGAATTAGTAGATAACAGTCACCAACCATTAGCAAGCCCAGTTACTGCTTCTGTATCATTTGATGTGACGTCTACGACACAAGTCGCAAATATTACAGCATTACGTGCAGGAACTGTAGGTGAGTTTTACGAGCTAACAGGTGAAGCTATTATATCTTATATTGCTACGAGTAGTTCTAGAAACCAAAAATTCATTCAAGATGAAGGTGCCGGAATCTTAATTGACGATACTAGCGGCACATTAAGTACTGCATTTAATAATGGTGATGGAATAACTGGCTTAAAAGGACAACTTACTGAATTTGCGAATACACTTCAGTTTGTTCCAAGTGAAAATGTAGCTAGTGCTTCTTCTACAGGAAATACATTAACACCAATAGTGGTTAGTGCTTCTGAACTTATAAACAATGGTGAGGCATACGAAAGTAGATTAATCACTTTAAACAATGTTACGTTTGAAGATTCAGGGATTTTTGAAAGTGGTACTAACTATAACGTAGCTGATGGTGCTGATGTGACTATTGCACGAGTTGCTTTTGGTGATGAAGATCTTGTAGGTTCTGCAATACCAACAGGTGCTGCTAGCATTACTGGTTTAGGCGGTCAGTATAATGATGATTATCAAATTTTCCCTAGATATGCTAGTGATATCGCACCACCATTAAGTGTAAATAATTTTAATGCTAATACATTTAGCTTATATCCTAACCCAACAAATTCTGGTTTTGTTTCTATTACATCTAGAAATAGTGAAGCAATCTCTGTTCAAGTATTTGATATTTTAGGTAAGCAAGTTAAAAACGAAACTTTAACTAACAACACATTAAATGTTGCTAACTTAAAGTCTGGTGTTTACATTGTAAAAATCACTCAAAACAATACTTCAACTACTAAGAAATTAGTGATTAAATAAGTATATTTTAAAATCATACTTAAAGCGTCTCGAAAATTATCGAGACGCTTTTTTATTTTCCATATTTTTGCGGCATGATTTCTAAAGACGACATTTTTAAGATTACATCTAGAGCTGAGTTTGATAGCCTAGCTTTAGACGTTTTTAAATTTCAGTTTGAACACAATAAAGTGTATCGCTCATTTTGTGACTTATTATATAAGCATCCTTCAGATGTAAAGTGCACTTCAGATATTCCGTTTTTACCTATTCAGTTCTTTAAATCGCACGATGTTTTAAGCACTGTACAACCTATAGAAAAAACCTTTTCTAGCTCTGGTACAACTGGAAGTATAACAAGTAAGCATTTAGTCACCGACGTAAAACTTTATGAAGACAGTTATACAAAAGCTTTTAAGCACTTTTATGGTGATATTGAAGACTATGTGGTATTAGCGTTACTTCCTTCTTATTTAGAACGTGATGGGTCTTCACTTATATATATGGTGAATGATTTAATTGATAAATCTAAACAAACTGAAAGTGGATTTTACCTTAACAATATTGAAGAGTTAGCACATACATTAAAAGCCTTAGAAACTAAAAAACAGAAAACACTGCTTATTGGAGTGTCTTTTGCTTTATTAGATTTGGTTGAGCAATTTCAGCTTAACTTAAATCATACTACAATCATGGAAACTGGTGGTATGAAAGGCAGACGAAAGGAAATTATCAGACAAGAGCTGCATCAAATTTTACAAACTGGTTTTGGTGTCGAGCAAATTCACAGTGAATATGGTATGACTGAGCTTTTAAGTCAAGCTTATTCTAAAGGTAATGGCATTTTTGAATGTCCGCCTTGGATGAAAATTTTAACGCGCGATACTGAAGACGCACTAACCATACAGCGGCCTAACAAAACAGGCGGCATTAACGTAATTGATTTGGCGAATATAAATTCGTGTTCATTTATTGCAACTCAAGACTTAGGAAAAGTCTATGATAATGGCCATTTTGAAATCATCGGAAGATTTGATAATTCAGATATTAGAGGCTGTAATTTAATGGCTTTATAATTTAAATTTGATATTCTAAAAGCAATAGGGTCTGAACGCTATTTGTCCAACTTAAATTTAATTAATTCAAATATTGTAAGGATAAAGATTTAGCTACGACTATTGTAAAGCTATGAAAAAGAAAGGTTTTCAATAGTTGATTGATTGGTTAGAAGTGCTCAGAAGTAATTTTGGGCACTTTTTTTATACTATAAAAACTATTATTTAATTTTTTAATAGGATTTTTTTAATCAATACTATTTGCCCCAAATGATAATAACTATGCTCAATCATACCATCAATATTTCGTAAAAATGTACCGTATTTTTTATCTACAAACTCATTGTTTAAGGTTTCTTCCGGTAGTTTTTCTATTAAATTAGCTAGTTGTGCGGTGTCGTTCCAAAATTGATTTAAAAACCTTTCCCACTCTTGTTGTGATTGTATTGGGGAAAAATCAAAGCTATACTTATCCCTTATTTCAAGTGTATTATTAACAAACACATTTGTTATTCCAGAGATATAATAATGAATATGCTGAGCTAAATCTGAAATGGTATTAAAGGATTCAAATTTTACATTTGCAAGCTTCCAATCTAAATCTTCTAATTGGTCTTTATAATTAGTGTTTGCAATCCAAGTACCATTAAGAATAACTTCTCTTAATCGATTTGCTAGTTGTTTTGTTTGCTTCATCTGAAGTGTAAGTTAATAAAAACCTAGTAATTTACTTTTATAAGCCTACCAAAGTTAGCCATAAAGCATAAAAAAGACCTATCTTGTTTTTTAACTAGACAGGTCTTAAATAAAATTATTTTATTAGATTATTAAACCACTTTCAAAATAAAATTGGTTTTCTTACCTCTACTAAGAATAATATATTTATCGTGAATTAGATCTTCTGCAGACAATATATAATCTTCTTTTACTTTTTCTTTATTTACAGCTATAGCATTTTCTTTTAAAGCACGTCTTGCATCTGCATTAGAGCTTAAAAAGTTGGTTTTTGCAGCTAAAGCTCCAATCATATCCACACCTTCATTAAATTCTGATTCAGAAATTTCGGCATGCTTTACTCCTTCAAAAACATCTAAGAACAAAGTTTCTGGTAATTGTTTAATTTCATTTTTAAAATCTTTACTAAACAATATTTTAGAAGCTTTAACAGCATTATCGTAATCCTCTTTGCTATGTACAAAAATAGTAACCTCTTCGGCTAAGCGTTTTTGCAACAATCTTAAATGCGGAGTTTCCTTATGGTCTTTAATTAAGCTTTCAATCGTTTCTTTATCTAAAAACGTAAAAATTTTAATGTACTTTTCGGCATCTTCGTCTGTAGAATTTAACCAAAATTGGTAGAATTTGTACACAGAAGTTTTATCGGCATCTAACCAAACATTACCACCTTCCGATTTTCCAAATTTAGAACCATCTGCTTTTGTAATTAAAGGACAGGTCATAGCATAAGCTTTTGCTTGATCTTCACCATCATGCATACGTCTTACCAATTCTGTTCCTGTAGTAATGTTTCCCCATTGGTCACTACCTCCCATTTGCAATTTACAGCCCATGGTTTTGTATAAGTGATGAAAATCGTAACCTTGAATTAATTGGTAAGTAAACTCTGTAAAAGACATACCAACGCTTCCTTCGTCACCAGAAAAACGTTTTTTCACAGAATCTTTAGCCATCATATAATTTACTGTGATACGTTTACCAACATCTCTAGCAAAGTCAATAAAACTAAAATCTTTCATCCAATCGTAGTTATTCACTAATACTGGAGCATTTTTTTTAGTAGAATTAAAATCTAAAAAGCGAGATAATACGCTTTTTATTCCTGCAACGTTATGCGCTAAAGCGACTTCATCTAATAAATTACGTTCGTCACTTTTACCAGAAGGATCACCAATCATACCAGTAGCACCACCTACTAAAGCCACAGGTTTATGACCTGCTTTTTCTAAATGAACTAACAATATTATTGGTACTAAGCTACCAATGTGTAACGAATCTGATGTAGGATCAAAACCAATATAGGCAGTTGTCATCTCACTATCTAATTGTTCTTCTGTACCAGGCATGATATCGTGTACCATTCCTCTCCAACGTAATTCTTCTACAAACTTATTTGCCATTGTTTTTTAGTTTCAAATTGATTTGCGCAAAGATATGTTTCCGCTTTTAAAGACAAAAGACAATTTTAAACCAATTTAGGAATCAATAATTATGATATCCCTAAGCTTATTAACAAAGCTCTAACACTAAAATAGCTGTAAGATTTTTAACTTCGCCTAATGACACCTATAATTCGTTTATTTTCTGCTTATTTTTCATTTGAAAAGACAACTGCAATTATTGGCTCACTACTATTTCCTACTTCAACTCATCTAAAAATAATTCAATTTATTTATGCCTAATTTTAAAGATCAATTGGTATTAGTTACAGGTGGAACAGGGTTAGTTGGATCGCATTTACTATTTCAACTTTTAAAAAGTAACATTCCTATTCGTTCAATATATAGGAATAAGAAAACATTAACACGCGTAAAACATGTCTTTTCTTACTTTTCTGATAATGCCGAAGTGCTTTTTAATAAAATTGAATGGGTTGAAGCAGATCTTAATAACGTTCCAAAATTAAGTGATGCATTTAAAGACGTTACTCACGTCTATCATTGTGCTGCTTATATCTCTTTTGAACCTAACAAATATAATACACTACGAAAAGTAAATATTGAAGGCACTGCTAACATTGTTAATTTATGCATAAGTCATCAGATTAAAAAACTATGTTATGTAAGCTCTGTTGCTACTGTAGGGCATCATAGTGATCCCGAAAAATTAATAAACGAACAAACCGATTGGAATCCTGAAGACGACAATAGTGTGTATGCCATAACCAAATATGGAGCAGAACTGGAGGTTTGGCGAGGAACTCAAGAGGGTTTAAAAGCTGTAATTGTAAATCCAGGAATTATTTTAGGTGCAGGATATTGGAATGAAGGAGGTAGCGGTAGTTTATTTAAGCGAATATTTAAGGGCATGAGATATTACACCAATGGTATTACGGGCTATATAGATGTTTGGGATGTCGTAAATGCTATGGAACAACTCATGAACAGCAACATTAAAAATGAAGGGTTTATTTTAGTTTCTGAAAACTTAAGTTTTAAAACTTTACAGATTAAAACCGCTAAAGCCTTAGATGTTAAACCTCCAACAAAAGAAGCTAAACCATGGTTATTAGAAATTGCTTGGCGACTAGATTGGTTAAATCATAAGATTCTAGGAAGGCCAAGAAATTTATCCAAACAAAACGCAAAATCTGCCGTTAGAATTTCGAAGTTTGATGCTTCAAAATTGATAAAAGCTTTAGATTTTAAATTCAAACCTATAAATGATTCTATTGAGGAAGTGAGTCAATTGTACCTAAAAGACCTTTAGCATTTTGCTTTTTAACCTTTACCCCGCCTCTTTTACTTTTATTCAAACTTTTAATAGAATCTTTACGTCTTTTTATTGAGTCGTTCTCTCTTTCTGCTAATTCTTGTAATTCTTGTTTTTCTTTTTCTAATCTTGCTTTTACACGCTCTACAATAGCTTTATAAGCTTCTGTATCATAAGTGTAATACGTATTACTATCTGCAAATTGAGCGCTATCAATATTGTGTTTTGTTAAAATATAAGACTCTGGAATAACGCCATTAGATTCCAATATTTTTTTGTTTACTCCTTTTGCTGAATTAACAATATATAAGTCGTACAAAAGCTCAGACATCTGAGTTTCTGAAATTAAATTATCCGGCTTTTTGGGTTTATCAAAACCATTACATGCTAAAACCAAAATTCCTAATATTAATAATAAGCTAATTCGTTTAAACATTTTATCTATTAAAAGTTAATCGTTGCCCTGCTTTAACGTCTAAAACCTTAAAATTGTTATAGGCTAATTGCCCATTAACAAAAGTATGTGTTATTCTACTTTTAAATGTATTCCCTTCAAAAGGAGACCATCCACATTTATAAAGAATATTACTTTTATTTACAGTCCAAGGACTTTGTGGATCTACAACAACTAAATCTGCAAAATATCCTTCTCTTATATAACCACGCTTTTCTACATTAAATAATATAGCAGGATTATGGCAGGCTTTCTCTACTATTTTTTCTACTGAAATTTTACCTTGATGGTGCGCTTCTAATAGCGCCACTAAAGCATGTTGCACTAAAGGTCCGCCTGAAGGCGCACTGGTGTATGGATTATTTTTCTCTTCAAGCGTATGTGGCGCATGGTCTGTTGCTATAACATCTATTCTATCATCTAATAACGCTTTCCAAAGTTGATCTCTATCTTTTGCTGTTTTTACCGCAGGATTCCATTTTATATAGCTTCCTTTTTTAGCATAGTCTTCATCCGAAAACCACAAATGATGTACACAAACCTCTGCTGTGATCTTTTTATCTTTTAACGGAATTTTATTAGAGAACAAACTCGTTTCTTTCCCTGTTGATAAATGAAACACATGCAGTCTAGCACCTGTTTTCTTGGCTAATTCAATGGCTTTAGAAGACGAAATATAACAAGCTTCTTCACTCCTAATAATTGGATGTTTTTCCATAGGAATGTCATCTCCATACTCCGCTTTGTATTTAGCCAAGTTTTCTTTTATAGTTGCTTCATCTTCACAATGCACAGAAATTACCATATCTGTACTTGAAAATATTTTTTCAATCACCTTAGGGTCATCAACTAACATATTACCTGTTGAAGATCCTAAAAACAATTTTAAACCTGCAACAGTCTTAGGATCGATTTTTAAAATCTCATCTAAGTTATCATTTGTTCCTCCAAACATAAACGAATAGTTAGCATGTGAAGATTCTGCAGCAATAGCAAATTTTTCTTCTAACCTTTCTACGGTTGTTGTTTGTGGATTGGTATTTGGCATTTCTATAAAAGACGTAATCCCTCCAGCCAAAGCCGCTTTAGATTCGGTTTCTATATTTGCTTTATGGGTTAATCCGGGTTCTCTAAAATGCACCTGATCATCAATCATGCCTGGCAATACGTAATTACCTTCAACATCAATAACGGTCATATCCGCAGACTTTACACTTATTGAGATATCTATTTCTTTAATAATATTGTCTTCGATAAGAATATCTCCTTCGACAATTTTTCCTTCGTTAACGATTTTAGCGTTTTTTATAAGGGTATTTCGCTTCATGTGCTCTTTCTTACTTTGCAAATAAACTTTTAAATTTTAAACTAATCACACCAAAAATAGCTTCAGATATAATACTTCCACTCATTTTTGACTTCCCTTTTGTTCTATCTTTAAAGATAACAGGAATTTCTACAATTTTAAATCCCTTTTTATGAGCTTTAAATTTCATTTCAATCTGAAATGCATAACCTACAAATTCTATTTTTTCGAGATTAATGGCTTCTAAAACGCTTCTTTTATAACACACAAAACCTGCCGTAGAATCTTTAACGCGCATTCGTGTTATTAATCTTACATAGCGCGATGCTCCATAAGACAATAAAATACGAGACATTGGCCAATTAACAACTGTAATTCCTTTTACATAACGCGAACCTACCGAAATATCTGCTCCATCGTTGGCGCATGCATTATATAATCTTATTAAATCGTTTGGATTATGTGAAAAATCGGCATCCATTTCAAAAAGGTATTGATACGATCGTTCTAAAGCCCATTTAAAACCTGCAATGTATGCAGTTCCTAATCCGCTTTTTTCTTTACGTTCTACTAAAAATAATCGGTTTTTAAACTCGTTCTGTAACCCTTTAACAATATTACCTGTTTGATCTGGTGAGTTATCGTCTACAACTAAAACATGAAAGTCTTTCTGTTGCGAAAACACAGCTCTTATGATTGATTCTATATTTTCAATCTCATTATAAGTAGGAATTATGACAATTGCGTCAGACATTAACTCACTTTTTAATACGCTTTTAAACGGTTTTTAAAATTTGAACAAAAATAAAGTTTTTAATGGACTATATACTTTAATTAACTTTTTTGATAGAACTTAACTTATTCTATTTTTCTTTATAATTTAGCACAATGCGAAATTTCATTACATACGAATGGTTTACCATCTTTACAATTGTAGGGTTGCTTTCTATTGTAGCTGCAAAATTTGTAAACACACTTAGGTTTAATGATTTTCTTTATGTTATTGGCAACTCTAAATACCTAAAGATCTACACCAAAGATCAAAAATTCATAGATCAGTTTGATAGTTTTCTGTTTATAAACCTCGCTTTATCTTTTAGTATTTTTATTTATTTTGCCTATTCTACATTTATTTCGCCAATACCTTTTGAATTAATTGCATTCTTAAAACTGCTGTTTGCGGTTTCTACAATTATTATCATAAAAACGCTTATAGAACGACTAATTGGTAGTCTTTTTGAAATAGATAGCCTAATAGACCATTATTTATTTCAAAAAACAACATTTAAAAATTATTCTGGTATTGTATTTTTAATTGCAAATTTGTTTCTACTATACACCAATATACCTCTAGAGATTACCTTGATATCCGCGTTTTCATTGGTATGCCTTATAAACGTCATAGGTTTTTTAACTTCTTTCAAAACTTATCAAAAGCTAATTAATCTCAATTTTTTCTATTTTTTATTGTATCTTTGCGCTCTCGAAATTGGACCTTATATTCTTTTATTTAAGGTAATTAGAGAATATAACACATAAAAACACAAGGTTTACGTATGAAAGTGAAAACAATTTTAGTATCACAACCAGAGCCTAAAATAGAGAACTCCCCATACTTTGATTTGCAGGAAAAGCAAAAAGTTAAGGTAGACTTTAGACCATTTATTCATGTTGAAGGTGTATCATCCAAAGACATAAGACAACAAAAAGTTGATCTCAGTAAATACACAGCTATTATACTTACAAGTAGAAATTCAGTAGATCACTTCTTTAGAGTAGCAGACGAAATGCGCTTTAAAGTTCCAGATTCTATGAAATATTTTTGCCAGTCTGAAGCTGTTGCATATTATTTACAAAAATATGTCGTTTATAGAAAGCGTAAAATTTATGTTGGCAAGCGCACCTTTGAAGATTTAATGCCGCTTATTAAAAAATATAAAGACGAAGCGTTTTTATTACCTACAACAGATAAGGTAAAACCTATTATACCTGAGACTTTAGATAGTCTTGGTGTTAATTGGAAACAAGCAACGTTTTATAAAACGGTTATTAGTGACTTATCTGATTTATCAAATGTTACTTATGATATCTTAGTATTTTTTAGCCCTTCTGGCATAGAATCACTTTTCCATAATTTTCCAGATTTTGAGCAAAACGACACACGTATTGCTGTATTTGGTAACACAACGGTAAAAGCAGTTAAAGAAAAAGGCTTACGTGTAGATATTTCTGCACCAACACCTGAAACTCCTTCTATGACTATGGCTTTACAGAAGTATATTGATGCTGTAAATAAAGGGAAGTAGTTATAAAACGATTATAACATAAAAAAAAAAGCGATTCTAAAATTTAGAATCGCTTTTTTGGTTTTTATAAGTTATGTCTAAAACGAATAACGTTGAGGCCCTCCACGTCTTACTTCTTCTGAAGCATAAGACTCAAACTTTTTAAAGTTCTCTCTAAAGGCATTAGATAATTTAAATGCCATAGTGTAATAAGCTTCATCATCATTCCATGTCGTTCTTGGACTTAACACTTCTGTTGGTACTCCTGGACAAGTTCTTGGCTGAGCAACACCAAATACAGAGTGTATATGATAATCTTCATAAGTATAATCATTTAAGTCACCATTTAAAGCGGCATTAATCATAGCACGTGTGTATTTTAATTTCATACGTGTACCTACTCCGTAAGGACCACCTGTCCAACCAGTATTTACCAGCCAAACATTAACACCAGCTTCTTTCATTTTTTTGCTTAACATCTGAGCATATTCTGTTGGATGCAATGGCATAAATGGTGCCCCAAAGCAAGCTGAAAAACTTGGCACAGGCTCTACAACACCTGCTTCTGTACCAGCAACTTTTGCGGTATAACCAGAAATAAAGTGATATGCTGCCTGACTTGGAGTTAATTTAGATATTGGAGGCAAAACTCCAAAGGCATCTGCCGTTAAGAAAAATATATTCTTAGGATTCTTTCCTATAGAAGGCTTTCTAATATTATCAATATGATAAATTGGATAACTTACTCTTGTATTTTGTGTAATAGATGTATCAGCAAAATCAACATTGCCTTTATCATCCATAATAACATTTTCTAAAATTGCACCTTTTTTAATAGCCGCAAAAATCTCAGGTTCTTGTTCTTGAGACAAGTTAATCACTTTAGCGTAGCAACCACCTTCAAAATTAAATACAGTATTTTCTTTAGTCCAGCCATGTTCATCATCACCTATTAAACTACGATTAGGATCTGTAGAAAGTGTTGTTTTTCCTGTTCCAGATAAGCCAAAGAAAATTGCAGTATCTCCATCCTTACCAACATTAGCACTACAGTGCATTGGTAATGTATTTTTATATACTGGAAGTATGAAGTTTAAAGCCGAAAAGATTCCTTTTTTAATTTCACCTGTATAACCCGTTCCTCCAATTAAAGCAATTTTACGCGTAAAATCTAAAATTGCAAAGTTGTGCTGACGTGTACCATCAACTTCTGGATCTGCCATAAAACCAGGTGCGTTTACAACAGTCCACTCTGGTGAAAAGTCATTTAATTCGTCTTCCGTTGGACGCAAAAACATGTTGTATGCAAACATATTGCTCCAAGGATATTCATTAATAACTCTAATATTTAATTTGTAATTCTCATCTGCACAAGCGTAACTATCACGTACATAAATTTCTTTTTCAGACAAATAATCAGCTACTTTGTCATAAAGTTTTTGAAATTTATCACTATCAAAAGCAATATTGATGTTTCCCCACCAAACTTTGTCTTTAGTGATATCATCTTTTACAATGAACCTATCTAATGGAGAACGACCAGTAAACTCACCTGTGTTAACTGCTAAAGCACCAGAAGAAGACTCTACACCTAATCCTTTAGAAATGGTTTCAGCGTGTAATTCATCTGAAGATAGTTGATAATTAACTTTTGCATTTTTAATTCCATATTGATCCAACGAAATCGTTTTCGTTGATTGGGAATGATTTGCCATAATATTTGTGTTGTTTAGTACTGCAAAACTATAATTTTATTTTGAATCAGCATATATGATTTACATTAATCGACCTTATTTCTAATTATACCGACTAACATCACCACCCAAGCTAAAATTAGTAGTAATCCGCCTACAGGCGTTATAACTGCAATCGTCTTAAAATCAAAGCTTGAAAGCGCATTTGTAGCCAACCCATAAATAGATCCTGAAAAGAAAACAACACCTAAAATCACTAAATATAAAATTGCTTTTTTTATTTTTAAATTCACAAAAGAAGTGCTTCCTATAATTAGAAGAAAGAAGGCATGGTAAAGTTGATAACGCACACCTGTTTCAAAGGTTTTAATAGCATCTGGCTCTACCAGTTTTTCTAAACCATGTGCTGCAAAAGCACCTAAAATAATACCTAAAATTCCTAAAACAGATCCAGTAACTAATAATGTCTTGTTCATAATAAAAAATGTGAATTCGGTTTATTATACCTCTTGTATTTATTACATTCGTACAATACAAAATTAGTTATATAAACTCATTATGCGAAACATATTAATCATTGGAGCAGGAAAATCTTGTTCTTATCTTATAAAATATTTACTAGACAATTCACAATCAGAAAAGCTTCATATTACCATTGGAGATCTCAATGTAGATAACGCTAAAAAACTCGTTGGATCGCATCCTAATACAGATGTTATTCATTTAGATGTCTTTAATGCCAAATCTAGAGTTGCTGCAGTTAAAAAAGCAGATATTGTCGTTTCAATGCTGCCTGCACGTTTTCATATTGAAGTTGCCAAAGACTGTATTACCTATAAGAAGAATATGGTTACAGCCTCTTATGTTAGCCCAGAAATGCAAGCCTTAGATGCCGATGCCAAAGCCAATAACCTCATTTTTATGAATGAAATTGGTGTAGATCCTGGTGTAGACCACATGAGTGCTATGCACGTAATAGACCGTATTAGAGATAAAGGTGGTAAATTAATTTTATTTGAATCTTTTACAGGTGGCCTAGTTGCCCCTGAAAGTGACAATAACCTTTGGAACTACAAATTTACTTGGAACCCAAGAAACGTTGTACTTGCAGGACAAGGTGGCGCTGCTAAATTTTTACAAGAAAACCAATTTAAGTACATTCCTTATAACCGTTTGTTTAGACGCACCGAATTTTTAGATGTTGAAGGTTACGGACGTTTTGAAGGTTATGCCAATAGAGATTCTTTAAAATACCAAGAAGTGTATGGCTTAGACCATGTTAAAACTTTATATCGTGGAACCATTAGACGCGTTGGATTTAGTAGAGCTTGGAATGCCTTTGTACAATTAGGCATGACAGATGATAGCTACACTATTGACGATAGCATTAATATGAGTTATCGCGATTTTGTTAATTCATTTTTACCATATAGCCCAACCGATTCTGTAGAGCTTAAATTTAGACACGCCCTTAAAATTGACCAAGACGATATGGTTTGGGATAAGTTTTTAGAACTCGATATTTTTAACCCTAAAAAGATGGTAGAGCTTGACAAAGGCACTCCTGCTCAAATTCTTCAGAAAATCTTAATGGATAGCTGGACGCTTAGTCAACAAGATAAAGATATGATTGTAATGTATCATAAATTTGGATACGAACTCGATGGTAAAAAACACCAAATTGATGCCACCATGGTTACTCTTGGTCAAGACCAAACCTATACTGCAATGGCTAAAACCGTAGGTTTACCTGTAGCGATTGCTACTTTAGCGATTCTTAACGGTAAAATTAAAACGCCAGGAGTTCAAATTCCAATTACAAAAGAAGTATACACTCCAATTTTAAAAGAATTAGAATCTTATGACGTTGTATTTAAAGAATATGAAGTGCCTTATTTAGGTTACAACCCATTAAGTATTTAAACAAAAATTTATATAGATTAAACAATGAAAGCGTTTCAAATTGAAACGCTTTTTTTATCTTTAGCTTTCAATTTATTAGAACCTAAATTCATGAAGATTAACGACAATGGTATTTATATCGATGGTATTGATAAAAAAATACTACGCGCACTAATGGAAGATGCTAGAACACCAATTTTAGAAATTGCTCGTAACGTCGGAATCTCGGGTGCAGCTATTCACCAACGTTTAAAAAAACTAGAAAAATCCGGCCTTTTAGCTGGTTCTAAGTTTATCATTAACCCAAAAGCATTAGGTTATACCACTATGGCATTTGTAGGTGTTTACCTCGATAAAGCCATAAGTAACCCAGAAGCCGTAAAACAATTACGAAAAATTCCTGAAGTGATCGAATGCCATTACACCACTGGGAATTGGTCTATTTTTATTAAAATTCTTTCAAAAGACAATGAGCATTTAATGCATGTTCTTAATTCTGAAATACAAAGTATAAAAGGAGTGTCTCGTACAGAAACGTTTATCTCTTTACAAGAACAGATTAATAGACAAATTAAAATCTAAATTTTATGGTGCAGGATTAGGAATCTCTGCATGCACAGCATTAATAGCTTTCAAGACCTCATCAGATAACGATATATTTATACTATCAATATTCTCTTCTAATTGCTTAAGGTTAGTTGCTCCTATGATATTACTAGTTATAAAAGGTCTATCATTGACGAACGCTAAAGCCATTTGTGCTAAAGACATATTATGATCTTCTGCAATTTTTAAATAACGTTTTGTAGCTTCTGTAGCATTTGCACTATTATATCTTGAAAAATGCGAATACACATTTAGTCTTGCATCTTTTGTCGCTGTTCCTTTTATGTACTTCCCTGACAATACACCAAATGCCATTGGCGAATAGGCTAATAAACCTATATGTTCTCTATGAGCAACTTCTGCCATATCACCTTCAAAAACTCTATTTATTAAAGAATAAGCATTTTGAACTGTAATCATTCTTGGTAAGTGATGCGTTTTAGATTCTTCTAAATAGCGCATTGTTCCCCAAGCCTTTTCATTAGAAATACCGACTTGCCTTATTTTTCCAGATTTTATAATCTCATCTAAATTGTGAAGAATTTCAATAAAATTATCTTCCCATTTATCATTTAAATTATACTTATAATCTCTAACTCCAAAAGTATTGGTTTGACGCTCTGGCCAATGTAACTGATACAAATCAATATAGTCGGTTTTTAAACGTTTCAAACTACTATTTACCGCATCGTTAAGCGCTTCTTTACTAAAACCGTTAGTTCTTATATGAGCTGTATAATCTCCAGTTCCAGCAATTTTTGAAGCTAAAACAACCTTATCTCTGTTTCCTGTTTTAGCAAACCAATTGCCTATAATACGTTCGGTTTCTGCATAAGTTTCCTTTCTTGCGGGAACAGGATATAACTCTGCTGTATCAAAAAAATTAACTCCTTTATTTAAAGCAAAATCCATTTGAGCAAAACCTTCGTCCTGAGTGTTTTGATTGCCCCAAGTCATGGTGCCAAGGCATATTTTGCTAACTTTTATATCCGTATGTGGTAGTGTTGTGTATTTCATAGCACCTCCTGCGAAAGCAGGAATCTCATTTTAATTATACTTCATTTTCTAATCTAGGTTTCAACTTACTGCCTAAGCTATCTTTAAGCAAAATATATTTTGCGTTCAATTAATGCTTACCTAGACATGACAAACAAAAATAAGAAGACCTCACAGGTAATAACAACTTGTGAGGTCTAAATGTTTGTTAAGGTTTCTAACCTAAGGACTTCTGCGTTTGCAAGAATTTGTTATATCTCATTCAATAACTTAGAAATCTCATCTAACTTCGGTGTTAGAATCACCTCAATTCTTCTATTTTTTGCTTTTCCTTCTACAGTATCATTTGTGGCAATTGGCGCAAATTCTCCACGACCTGCTGCTGTTAAGTTTTCAGGATTAATCGCGTCATTTTCTCTAAGAATATTTACAATGGCTGTAGCACGTTTTGCAGACAAATCCCAGTTACCACTCAATTGCGCGTTGCCTTTATATGGTACATTATCCGTATGACCTTCAATTAAAACTGAGATTTCAGGATTTTCAGCCAATACACTACCTAATTGTTTTACCGCTTGCTTTCCTTGTGCTCCAACATACCAACTTCCAGATTCAAACAACAATTTGTTTTCCATAGAAATATAGACTTTACCATTGCGTTGCTCCACGGTTAATCCTTTACCTTCAAAATTAGTTAAGGCTTTAGAGATAGCATCTTTTAGTTTATGCATTGCAGCATCTTTTGAGGCAATAACATTTTCTAATTCTGCAACACGTTGCGAACGACTTTCTAATTCTTGTTTCAAAGTATTTAAACGTTCATTCTCCGCTGCTAAAGCTTGTTCTTTAGCTTCTAACTGCGCTAAAAGTTCTCTATTCTTTTGAGCATTTTTTGCAATGGAAGCCGAACTATTTTCTTCTAAAGCTTTGTAGGATGCTTTTAAAGTTTCAAGATTTGTTTTGGCTGCAGCATAATCTGCTTGAAGCTTATCACGATCAGCAACAGCAGCATCATAAGCTGCTTGAAGTTTATTTAAATCGTTACTTAGTTTCGTTTTATCTTTAGATAAGGTTTCTAATTCATCAGACATACTGCGATTTTCCTTTTTAAGGTTCGCGTATTTATCTTCAAGATCTGTGTAAATCTTCTTTGACACACAAGATGAAAACAATGTAATTGTTAATGCTAAAATTGAAAGTTTTTTAATCATGATTTTGAGGCTATTTTTATTTTTATTAATCGTTTTGTAATTGCTTAAGACCTTATATATCTAATTCAAGCATAATCGGGCAATGATCACTATGAACCGCTTCCGTTAATATAACGCTGCGTTTTATTTTTTCTTGTAATGGTGAACTTACCATGGCGTAATCCAATCTCCAACCTTTGTTATTTGCTCTAGAATTTGCTCTATAGCTCCACCATGAATATTCCTGGCGCTCAGGGTGTAAATATCTAAAACTATCTATAAACCCACTATCTATAAATGCTCCTAACCACTCACGCTCTTCTGGTAAAAATCCTGAAACCCCTTTCATTTTTGGGTTATGAATATCGATTTCTTCATGACAAATATTATAATCTCCACAAACCACTAAATTTGGTTTTTCAGTTTGTAATGCGCTCAAATACTCCTGAATAAGGTTCATATATTCAAACTTATGCGACAATCTAGCGTCGTTAGTCCCAGATGGTAAATACATACTCATTATTGAAACCTCATCGTAATCGACTCTGATATTTCTCCCTTCAAAATCCATAGACTCTATTCCTGTTCCAAACTCAATATGATTAGGCTTTTTTTTGCATAAAATAGCAACTCCACTATACCCTTTTTTCTGAGCACTAAACCAATAATTATAATCGTAACCAGCTTCAGTGAACACATTGAGGTCTAATTGCTCTTCCATGGCTTTAATTTCTTGTAAACAAACCACATCAGGATCTGTTGCTTTTAACCATTCTATAAAACCTTTATTTAATGCTGCCCTGATACCATTTACATTATAAGAAACTATTTTCATGTATTTATATTTATTGTTTTCCAATGGTCACATACGATTTGCTATTTATCACTCTTTTAACAAAAAAGTTTAAGCATGCCTGTTCCCTTATCATCATTTTTTTGATGAACTGCTAAATTAAATAATACGCTACTTTTACACCATTATTTTAAGCTTCATTTAACGATAAAATATTTTAAGTTTAAAACAGTTATTATTCTACATGAAACATTCGTTACTTTTTCTATTATTTCTAACTGCTTTTTGGGGCTTTTCCCAAGAACAGGACAATAATTTTAGACAAAAAAAAGTAGCCGTTAAAGATATTATTCATATTGATTCTGTAAGTGTTAATCCATCGCGTTTTCTTGTAAAGACCAAAGACAATAAAATTATAGACTCTACACTATATACTGTAGATTTTGCTAAAGCCATCTTACGTTTTAAACAGCCTAGTGAACTTGACACCATTCAAATAGATTATTTACGTTATCCTAAATTTTTGACTAAGGTTTACAGGCAATTGGACGATGCTGTTATTGTAGAACGTTCGTCACAATTTCAACAACTTTATACCTTACAAAATACCACTTCAAAAGACACCTTTACTCCTTTTGACGGTTTAACAACTTCGGGAAGTATTTCTAGAGGTGTTACCATTGGCAACAATCAAAATTCCGTATTAAATAGTGAACTCGATTTACAAATTTCAGGAAAACTGAGTAATAAAGTCTCATTAAGAGCCTCTATTCAAGATGCTAATATTCCACTGCAAGAAAGCGGGTATTCACAACGACTAGATGAATTTGACCAAGTTTTTATTGAATTATTTAGCGACGATTGGAACATTCGCGCTGGAGACATCGATTTGGAAAACACAACTAGTTATTTTGCTAATTTTTCTAAACGTGTACAAGGACTTTTAGTAAGTGCTAATTTAAGTGATAAAACATCTGTTTTTGCATCTGGAGCTTTAGTACGAGGCCAATTTACGACCACGCAATTTACAGCACAAGAAGGCAACCAAGGTCCATACAAACTACGTGGTTCTAATAATGAACTGTATGTACTCATTGTATCTGGAAGCGAAACAGTTTACGTTAACGGACTACCTTTAGAACGTGGAGAAAACAACGATTATATTATTGATTATAATGCTGGCGAGATTATCTTTAATTCTACATTTCCCATCACTTCCGAAATGCGTATTACAGTAGATTATCAATTTAGTGAGCGGAACTATTCGCGTTTTACCATCTTTGGAGGTGGAAATTTTAAGACCGAAAAACTAAACCTAAATGTCTCTGTATATTCTGAAAGCGATGCTAAAAACCAACCTTTGCAACAAAATTTATCTACAGAACAAACTCAAATTTTAGCAGATGCTGGCGACAACCAAGAGTTAATGACAGCGTCTTCTGCTACACCAACTTCGTTTTCTGAAAATCGTATTTTATACCGAAAAGAATTGCTTGGGTCTGAAGAAATTTTTGTGTTTTCTAATAATCCTGAAGACGAATTATTTAGTGTGCGTTTTACCTTAGTTGGCACAAATCAAGGTAATTATATCTTGAGTAATTCTAATGCCATTAACAATATTTTTGAATACGTAGCTCCAATTGCTGGTGTTCCTCAAGGAAATTACGAACCTATTGTTAAGCTTATTGCACCTGAGCGTTTGCAAATTGCGGTTGTTAATGGGCAATACCAACCCAGTGAAAAAACAGATGTCTTTTTTGAATTAGCAGGAAGTAAAGCCGATCAAAATTTATTTTCAAAATTGGATGATAGCGATAATGATGGTTTTGCTGGAAAACTTACCTTAAAACAAAAGATCATTAAAACGGATAGCCTTTGGAATTTATCAGCTTTAATTGATGCCGATTTTATTCAAAAAGATTTTAGAACTATTCAACGTTTGTACAGGGCTGAATTTAATAGAGATTGGAACTTAGACACTTCAGAAACCGACCAAGGAAATTTTAACTTCGGTAACCAACTGTTATTTACAACAGGACTTAAATTATCCCATTTAAAAAAAGGCACAGCTACTTACAACTTTGAACACCTAAATTACTCAGAAAACTTCAATGGCAACCGACATCAAATCACAACTAATTTGAAGTTAGGAGATTTTACTATTTTTTCAAACTCTAGTATTTTAAATAATGAAAGCACCATTAATCGCTCTACTTTTTTAAGATCTTTTAATCGTGTCGTGTACGGTAAAAACAACAAATGGACTGGTGTAAAATTTGCTACTGAAGACAATGAGCAACGTGTTATAGCAACCGATTCCTTAACACCTTTGAGTCAAAAATTTAAAGCTTACGAAGCTTTTGTTGGTATAGGAGACAGCACCAAGGTTTTTGCAGAAGTTGGATACATTAAACGATTTAATGATAGTTTAAGAACTAATAATTTAGAACGTGTAAACAGTTCTAACACCTATTATTTAAAATCGCGATTAATTCAGAACAAAAACACAACGCTTCAGTTGTTTGTCAATTATAGAGATTTAAAATCCGAAGATAGTAGTATAAAGGATGAGCAAAGTTTAAATAGTCGCTTAAATTATAATCAAAAATTATTCAACAACCTTCTGGTTTTAAATACCAGTTTTGAAACCAATTCAGGAACATCACCTCAACAAGATTTTACTTATGTTGAAGTAGAAGCAGGACAAGGAGCTTACACATGGATAGACTATAACGAAAATGGCATTCAAGAATTAAACGAATTTGAAATTGCGCAGTTTACAGACCAAGGCAGTTATATTAGAGTACTATTACCCAATCAGGTTTTTGTGCAAACACATCAAAATAGGTTTGGACAAACAATTACTATTAATCCGCAATCTTGGAATGTCTCAAAAAATAAATCGAAGCAATTTTGGTCTCATTTTTATGACCAAACATCCTTTATTGTAGATAGTAAAAAATTTAAAAATGGGAATTCATTTAATCTAAATCCTTTTGAAGCCTTAAAAGATGATTTAGATACTGAAGAATTTATATCCTTAAACTACAGTGTTAGAAATGTATTGTTTTTTAATAGAGGAAAACAACACTACACCACCTCATATACATTTTTAACTAATAAGAGTAGAAATTTACTTTCTACAGGTTTACAACAAAATAAAACGAACAGTCATCAGCTTAATTTTAACCATAAATTTAATGTGAATTGGCTCGTAAACACATTGGCTAGTTTAGGTAAAGACGACAGTAAAAGCCAGAATTTCACCAATAGAAATTACACCATTGAAGAATATCAATTAAAACCAAAATTGAGCTATTTATTTAGTGAGAATGCACAGTTTGATATATTTTACCAATACACCTCTAAAGAAAACACTATTGGAAGTTTAGAAAGTCTAGCACAGAATAATTACGGCTTATCTTTTACCTATAACAACGCACAGAAAATTGCTTTAACAGGTGAATTTAACTTCTTTCAAAATGAATTTGAAGGCAACTCTAATTCGCCTGTTGCATACCAAATACTCGAAGGTTTACAACCAGGAAAAAACTTTACATGGAGCTTATTAGCACAGAAAAAACTGACCAAATATTTAGATTTAAATTTGAATTACTTTGGACGTAAATCGGAAACTTCTAAAGTAATACATACCGGAACAATTCAGTTAAAGGCTTATTTTTAAGCGATATGTAACCATTATTACATAGTCTAAATACGAAAATTTGTATCTTCGTAATCGTTATGAACAAAATAGTAGCTTTTACATATTCAATTTTGATACTTTTTCAAAGTTTCAATATAGGCATAGAAGATCTTTCTAAGTTTAGAATATTATTGGAGCATGCTGAGTTTCATAAAGAAATGTACGGAGACACCTTTTATCAGTTTCTAGCAGAACATTATGGAGATGCCAAGGTTGATCACGATAATGAGCATGATGAACATCAGGATTTACCATTTAAAGATGCACATCAATTATGTTCTCACATGAGCATCCCTTTTATAAATCCTATAATTGCTTTTAATTTTACTCCTCAAAGTTTTATAAAAACTCCTTTCAACTTTTATTACACAGATTCTCATACTAATTTTGAGAAACTATCTGTTTTTCAACCACCCAAACACGCATAATTCATTTTTAGATTTTTAATCCTGTTTATTAAAACGGGCATTTATTAAATTTTATCTTTTTGAATTATGTTAGAACACATTATAAAGTTCAGCTTAAAAAACAAGCTGATTATTTTCCTGTTTACAGCATTTATTATTGGTTTTGGTATTTTATCCTTAACCCAAATTCCTATTGGAGCTGTTCCAGATATTACTAATAACCAAGTACAAGTTATTACCACATCGAGCAATTTATCGACGCAAGATGTTGAACAATTCATTACCTATCCTGTAGAATTGGAAATGGCAAATTTGCCAGGTGTAGAAGAAATCCGTTCCGTATCAAAATTTGGCCTTTCTGTAGTTACCATTGTTTTTGAAGATGATATGGGCACCTTTCTTCCTAGACAACTGATTGCCGAGAAAATAAAATCGGCAACAGAAAAAATCCCAGAAGGTTTTGGAAGTCCAGAAATGGGACCAATCACAACAGGTTTGGGTGAAATTTATCAATACATTTTAGATGTAAAACCGGGTTATGAAAACCAATATTCTGCAACCGATCTAAGAACCATCCAAGATTGGGTTGTAAAACGCCAACTTTCTGGAATTCCTGGGGTTGTTGAAGTTAATACTTGGGGCGGATTTTTAAAACAATACGAAGTTGCCATAAATCCGAAGCAATTACATGCTATGAACATTTCGATTTCTGAAATTTACAATGCATTAGAAAAAAATAACAGTGTTGCTGGTGGTGGTTATATTGAAAAAAATGATGAATCTTTTTTTATTCGCGGTGAAGGTTTAGTGAAAACCTTAGACGATATTGAAAATATTGTAGTTAAAAATGTAACGACACCAATATACATTAAAGATGTTGCCAAAGTTGGTTTTGGAAGCGCTACACGCTTTGGAGCTATAACTGGAAATGGTGAAGGCGAAAAAGTTTTAGGGCAAATAATGATGATTAAAGATGGAAATTCTAAAGCCATCATAGATGCCGTAAAAGAACGCGTAGCATCCATACAACATACCTTACCAGAAGGTGTGTTTATCAATGGTTTTTTAGAACGTAGCGAACTCATTAACAAAACGACTTTTACAGTTTCAGAAAACTTAATTCTGGGCTCACTCATTGTCATTTTTGTGGTGGTTTTGTTACTTGGAAATCTGCGTTCAGGCTTAGTAGTCGCTTCTGTAATTCCTTTAAGTTTATTGTTTGCCATTTCTATGATGAATGTGTTTGGCGTTGACGCCAACTTAATGAGTCTTGGTGCTATCGATTTTGGAATCATTATAGATGGCGCTGTTATTATCGTAGAGTTTATTGCTTTTCAAATTATTTCGCAAAGCGATAAATTAAAAGCACTCCATAAAGAAGCAAAACAGACAGAAATTGATGCTATTACACTAAAAAGCGCCTCTAAAATGATGAATTCTGCCATTTTTGGACAATTAATCATCTTAATTGTTTTCATTCCTATTTTAGCTTTAAGCGGTGTGGAGGGCAAAATGTTTAGACCAATGGCTTTGACCTTTAGTTTTGCTTTAATTGGTGCCATGTTGTTGTGTTTAACCTACGTTCCTGTGGTAGCTTCGTTATTTCTAAAACCTAATAAACAATCATCAAAAAACGTTTCGGTACGTTTAATGAATATTATTAATAAAGGGTATCAACCTATTATTAATTGGTCCTTAGCCCATAAAAAAGTGGTCATTATAGTATCGTCACTTTTATTAGCAATTAGTGTTTTAATATTCAGTAAAATGGGAGGTGAATTTGTACCGACTTTAGATGAAGGAGATTTTGTGATTCAACCCGTACTTAAAACGGGAACTTCATTAGGAAAAACCATAGAAATTACTACAAAAATAGAACAGATTCTACTTGACAATTTCCCCGAAGTAGATCAAGTGGTTACAAGAATTGGTGCGGCTGAAGTCCCAACAGACCCAATGTCTATGGAAGAAAGTGATGTTATTATAAAACTAAAACCTAAAACGGAATGGGTCTCTGCAGCGAGCAAAGATGAATTGGCAGATAAATTTAAAGAAGCACTCGCCATAATTCCTGGCATGGATGTCGAGTTTACCCAACCTATTGAAATGCGTTTTAACGAACTCATTACAGGAGTTAGAGCAGATGTGGCCATTAAAATTTTTGGTGATGATTTATCCGTTTTAGCAAAAAAAGCAGATGACGTTAAAGCCTTAATTGAACATGTTGAAGGAGCTTCCGATATTATAGTTGAAAAAGTTGAGGGCTTACCACAAATGAGTGTGATTTTCAATCGGCAAAAAATAGCACGTTATGGTCTTAATATTTCAGATATAAATCATTTGATTTCAATGGGATTTGCAGGAGGAACGGTTGGTAATGTGTTTGAAGGAGAAAAGCGGTTTGATTTAGTGATGCGTTTAGATGAACCTAGCAGAAAAAATTTGGCTAGCCTTCAAGACTTATATATTGATGTGCCTAACGGAAACAAAATTCCATTAAGCGAATTAGCAGATATAACATATACAGAAGGACCTGCTAAAATTTCTAGAGACGATACTAAACGTCGCATTGTTGTTGGTATTAATGTTAGAAATAGAGATTTAGAATCGGTAGTAGATGATGTCAGATCAATTCTCAACACCCAATTAAAACTTCCTGTTGGCTATACGATTACTTACGGAGGTCAATTCGAAAATTTACAAAGTGCTAAAGACAGATTATTAATTGTTGTTCCAATTGCCTTGGCTTTAATTTTTATACTCTTGTATTTTGCTTTTGATTCAGTAAAGGAAGCTTTAATTGTATATTCTGCCATTCCTCTCGCTGCAGTTGGTGGCATTTTATTATTATGGTTACGCGATTTACCATTTAGCATCTCGGCAGGAGTTGGGTTTATTGCACTCTTCGGAATTGCTGTCCTTAACGGCATTGTATTAATTGAACATTTTAAAGCCTTACAAGAAGAAAATGCGAATGAAACGATTGAATCCTTAGTAAAACGAGGAACTACTGAACGTCTAAGACCTGTATTATTAACTGCTTTGGCAGCCGCATTAGGATTTCTACCAATGGCCATTTCAACCAATGCTGGCGCAGAAGTGCAACGCCCTTTAGCTACTGTGGTAATTGGAGGCTTATTTACCGCAACCATCTTAACCTTAGTGGTTTTACCCGTTTTATACACATGGTTTAAACAAAAAACAGTTTTAAAAATGAATAAAACAACAGTTGTTACCATTATTGGTTTTCTATGCATGTGGAATGGCAATGCACAATCTAAACTTACCGTAACACAAACTTTAGATTTAGCAATAGAAAACAACGCTAGCTTAAAAGCGTCTAAATTACAAATTGAAAAAAGCGCTGCTTTTGTTGGAAGCGCCTTTAGTTTTGATAAAACAGAGCTCTATTATAATTATGACGAAAACAATATGGCTATAAATAATGAGCCCTTAAAAGTGTTTGGTATTGCTCAAAATTTCAAATTTCCAACGGTTTATTTTGCTGAAAAAAATGTAAATAAAGCCTTGGTTAATTTAGAAGAATCTAAACACAACATACAGTTTCAGCACATTAAAAAGCAAGTTTATTCGGCTTTTTATCAGTTGAGTTATATGAAGCAGAAGGCTGAAACCTATCGGTTTTTAGATAGTTTATATCAAGACTTTGCTAAAAAATCGGCACGCCGTTTTGAGCTCGGCGAAACCAATTACCTAGAAACGATTACTGCAGAGTCTAAACAGAAACAACTTGAAACCTTGTATAAACAGGCTTTGCAAGATGTAGCGTTTTCTAAAGAGCAATTAAAAGCCATTGTACAAGTAGACACTTTAGACATTGTAGACAAAGACTTAGTAAAGCTTAACTTACAAAGCCCTTCGCTTCAAGATAATTCTGGTTTATTGTATTTTGAAAATGCTAAAAAGTATCAAAATGCACGTTATAAAGCTGAAAAGCAAAACCTATTGCCAGACCTTAATTTTGAATATTTTCAAGGAACAAACGACCAATTGAACACCCATATAAAAGGCTATCAATTTGGCATAAAAATTCCGCTACTGTTCTTTGGAAATTCTTCAAAAATTAAAGCCTTAAAAATTGCTAAAGACATTATTACAGAACAAAAACAAGATTATGAAGTGCAATTAAATGCCGAATATAAATCACTTTTAACCACACTAAGCAAATACAACGCAGCTGTAAATTATTACGATACACAAGGAAAACGTTTAAAAGATGAAATTATAAAAACAGCCAACCGCACGTTTAAAGAAGGTGAAATTGACTTTTTTCAATACATCCAAAGTTTAGAAACAGCTAAAGATATTGAGCTGTCTTATCTAGATAATTTAAACGCTTACAACCAAACTGTCATCAACATTAATTACCTTATTTTAAAACTATTTTAAAAATGAAATATCTACATATTATAATATTCGCGCTGCTTATCACAGCTTGCGGAAAAGAAAAAAACAATGTATTGGAAGTTACACCAACTGAAGAGGTTCATGAGGATATAACCGTCACACAAGCACAATTTAAAAGTGAAAACATGGCTTTTGGAAGTATAGAGGAATTTGATTTTAACGAAGGCATAAAAGTCAACGGCATGATTGATGTGCCACCACAAAACAAATCGAGTATTTCAACTTTTATTGGTGGCTACGTTACTAAAACACCTTTATTAATTGGTAGCGAAGTAAAAAAAGGCCAACTTTTAGTTACGCTTGAAAATCCTGAATATGTCGAAATTCAGCAAAACTATCTAGAAGTCGCCGAGCAATTAAATTACTTAAAATCGGAATTTAACAGACAAAAAACCCTATTTGATGAACAAATTACGTCTGAAAAAAATTATTTAAAAGCAGAAAGCACCTATAAAAGCAACTTAGCACACTACAACGGCTTACGTAAAAAATTACAGATGATGCATATTAATCCACAACGTGTAGAACAAGGCACTATTTCGTCAAGCATTAATTTATATGCACCAATTGACGGATTTGTAACTAAAGTAAACGTGAGTAATGGCACCTATGTTTCTCCAAGTGATGTTATTTTAGAAATTGTGGACACACATCATGTTCATTTGGAATTATCGGTTTTTGAAAAGGATATAATGGCTATTAAAAAAGGACAAAAAATTAGATTTCAGATTCCTGAAGCTTCAGATAAAACCTTTAATGCAGACGTTCATTTAGTGGGCACCACAATTGACGGAGAGAGTAGACGAGTTCAAGTTCATGGTCATATAGATAACGACGAAGATCATTTTATTGTTGGCATGTTTGTAGATGCTGAAATTATTACTGATAGTACAAAACGCGTAGGTTTACCAAAAGAAGCGATAATTAGCTTAGAAGAGGCTAATTATGTTCTGGTTTTAAAAACGAAAAAAAACAATGAATTTCATCTCGAAAAAGTAAAAGTAACTA
Source organism: Winogradskyella sp. ECml5-4 (assembly GCF_036903175.1). NCBI lineage: Bacteria > Pseudomonadati > Bacteroidota > Flavobacteriia > Flavobacteriales > Flavobacteriaceae > Winogradskyella > Winogradskyella sp. ECml5-4. The sequence goes on from NZ_JAYJLF010000001.1 coordinate 238,089, forward strand.
TTGGAAAAGCAACAGAAGACGTTGTAGAAATTTTGAATTCGGAAGGTTTAAAAAACAAACAAATCTTAGTAAAAGGTATTGGCATGTTACTTAATGAAAGTGAAGGTGGACACAGCCATTAATTCTTTTCTATTATTAACATGGTCTTTTATAAAAAAACACCCAAACGTTATAGGTTTGGGTGTTTTTCGCTAAATATGAATATTTGTAATTCTTTTTTTAAAGCAATTTACATACGTTGAAGCCAATGTTTAACATCTACTTCAGCTTTTATAATAGCTTTTAAGTCTTCAATCTTAACACGTTTTTGTTCCATAGTATCTCTATGACGAATCGTAACAGATTGGTCTTCTAAAGTGTCATGATCTACCGTAATACAAAAAGGTGTTCCATTAGCATCTTGCCTTCTGTAACGTCTTCCAACGGCATCCTTTTCATCGTAAGTCACGTTAAAATCCCATTTTAAATCGTCTACAATCTGTTTTGCTACTTCTGGTAAGCCATCTTTTTTTACTAATGGTAAAATAGCGGCTTTGGTAGGTGCTAAAACTGCTGGTAATTTTAAAACGGTTCTCGTCGTATTATTATCTAATTCTTCTTCCACTAGAGCATTTGAAAACACTGCTAAAAACATACGATCTAAACCTATAGAAGTTTCTAAAACATATGGTGTATAGCTCGCATTATCTTCATGGTCAAAATATTGAAGCTTTTTACCAGAAAATTCTTCATGTTGCTTTAAATCGAAATCTGTACGCGAGTGGATGCCTTCTAATTCTTTAAATCCAAATGGGAATTTAAATTCTATATCAGTTGCAGCATCAGCGTAATGTGCTAATTTTTCGTGATCATGGAAACGGTAATTATCTTCACCTAAACCAAGAGACTTATGCCATTTTAAACGTGCATCTTTCCAATACTCAAACCATTCTTTTTGAGTCCCTGGTTTAATAAAAAACTGCATTTCCATTTGTTCAAACTCACGCATTCTAAAAATAAATTGTCTCGCCACAATCTCGTTTCTAAATGCCTTTCCGGTTTGTGCAATTCCAAAAGGAATCTTCATACGTCCCGTTTTCTGAACGTTTAAGAAATTTACAAAAATACCCTGTGCCGTTTCTGGTCTTAAATACAGATCCATTGCAGATTCTGCAGATGCGCCAAGTTTAGTTCCAAACATTAAGTTAAATTGCTTAACATCGGTCCAATTGCGACTTCCTGAAATAGGACAAGCAATTTCTAATTCTTCAATTAACGCTTTTACGTCTGCTAAGTCCTCTTTTTCTAAAGATTGCCCTAAACGTTTTAAAATAGTATCGATTTTTTCTTGGTAACCAACAACACGTCCGTTAGTAGAAACAAATTCTTCTTTATTAAAAGCTTCTCCAAAGCGTTTTTCTGCTTTTTTAACTTCTTTGTCGATTTTCGCTTCAATTTTAGCACAATAATCTTCTACTAAAACATCTGCTCTATACCGTTTTTTAGAGTCCTTATTATCTATTAAAGGATCACTAAATGCATCGACGTGGCCAGAAGCCCTCCATGTGGTTGGATGCATAAATATTGCAGCATCAATTCCTACAATATTATCATGCATTTGTACCATGGCTTTCCACCAATAGTCTCTAATATTTTTCTTTAATTCTACTCCATTTTGAGCATAATCATATACTGCGCTAAGTCCATCGTAGATTTCACTACTCTGAAACACGTAACCATACTCCTTTGCGTGAGAGATTACTTTTTTAAATTGATCTTCGTTTGCCATAATACTGCAAAAATAGAAAACCGCTCTGATTAACAGAACGGTTTTTCAAAAATTATATCGTTATTTATTTACTTCTATTATATTAGAATAATACTTGTACTCCCTAATTTTATATTTCTGTGAAAGATATTGATAAAATAATGTCCTTTTTGAAAAGGTTGCTCATCCTTATCTGCAATAATTGCAGTACAAATTTCTAGATTTTCGTTATCATAATTTACAATTTCTCTTTTACTGTAATTTAATGATGCATCACCAAAAACCACTTCTCCTTTATCAGAAATCACGTTTCCTTGTGGACTCACAATTTGAATATAAATATCTTTTTTTCCTTTTAATGCTAGTGGATTTTCATTCAACGTTACACACACATCAATGGCATTGGCACGTTTTGCTTTATCTGTAAAACGTTTTTTACCAGACTTTAATTTATAAGATGTTGCATTAACATTACTCGCTTTTAAAATCGCTGCATTATAAATAGATTTGTGTAATGAGTCATTGACTTCTTCCAAATCACTATTAACCACTACTAATTCATTAATAGTACTTTTATTTTTTTTAATAGTATTTAGAGCATAACGTTTTTCATTCTGCAATTTAATATTAGCAGAATTTAGCGAGTCAATGGTGCGAAGTAGCACTTTACTCTTAGATTTTAAAACTACAAGCTGCTCTTTAAACTTAGTGATAATGGATAAATCACTATTTAATAATCTTAAAGAATCTAAGGCAACCTTAGTCTCTAATTTTGCTTCTTGGAGCTGAGAAGCCATAAGATCATAGTCTTGGCTCAGTTCGTCATAACTTAATAACAAGTCTGATAGTTCGGTTTCTATCAAAACTTTTTCTTGTTTTAAGAATTCTTCATAGGATTCATTTGACTTATATTTATTAAAGCTATATATTCCTAAAACAGTTAAAACGACTAATAAAGAACCTATAATTAATCTATAGTTAAATAATTGAGGGTTAACTATCATTATTATTTTTCTTAATTTAATGCGAAATTAGAGTTAATTGTACAGCGATTTTATTTTATTCGATTAAGTGATGAAAAACTTGTTAAACTTGTTCTTTCCTAAGGTTTGCGAAGCCTGTAATTATGTTTTAAGCGATAATGAGATGGTTATTTGCACATCTTGCAGACACCATTTGCCTATTACCAACTTTCATTTTGATAATGCTGAAGACGTAAAAAAGGTTCTTTACGGCAGAGTAAAATTAGAAAATGCAACAGCATTACTACATTTTTCTAAAAAAGGAATTGTACAACAAATGCTTCATAATTTAAAGTACAAAGGCCATGAAGCTATTGGAGGTTTTTTTGGCAAATGGCTTGGCTCCGAATTAGCAACTGTTGAAGCTTACAAAACTATTGATGTTGTTGTGCCTGTACCATTGTATAAATCCAAATTGAGAAAACGCGGTTATAATCAAGTCGCTAAATTTGGTAAAGAAATAGCTAAAGCATTAAATATAGACTATAACGATAGGGTTTTAATAAAAACAAAAGCATCCAAAACACAAGTTTTTAAAGGCCGTATAAAACGTTGGAACGATGACGGAGCATTATTTGATATTTCTGAAAACAAATCTTTAACAAAAAAGCATATTTTATTGGTTGATGACATTATCACAACTGGCGCTACAATTGAAGCCTGTGCTTCTGTTTTGTTAAAAATTGATAAAATTAAGTTAAGTCTTGCTACAATGGCAATTGCCGATTGATTTTTTCGTTTTAACACTCAAAGCATATATGTTTTGAGTAAAGACATTTATATTGTTTCTTTGTGCTAAATTATTTTGATAGATGCGTTTACATTTAATGCGAATTTTAAGTCTGATTTTAATTGCAATAAGCATTATTAGCTGTGCCAATCGTGGTACACCAACAGGTGGTGAAAAAGATACAGAACCACCTGTAATAACGCAATCTAATCCAAAGAATTATTCTACAAACTTTAAAGGAAAAACGATTAAAATTCATTTTGACGAATACGTTAAAATTAAAGATCTTAGGAAACAACTTATTATTTCTCCTCCAATGGATTTAGATCCTATTGTAACACCTGCAAGCGGAGCAAGCAAATATATTTCTATCACCATTCAAGATACTTTACAAGACAATACGACTTATGCTTTTAATTTTGGTGAAAGTATTGTAGATAACAACGAAGAAAATCCATACCCTTATTACCGCTATGTATTTTCAACAGGAAACACCATAGATTCATTATCTGTAAAAGGACATATTGAAGATGCTTTACTTAAAGAACCAGACACATTTGTTTCTGTAATGCTTTACGAGGCAGATTCTACCTATACAGACTCTATAGTTTATAAGCAGAAACCAAGATATATCACAAATACACTCGATAGTGTCACGACCTTTAATATTGAAAATATTAAGGCAGGCACTTATAAATTGATTGCTTTAAAAGACCAAAATTCGAACTATAAGTTTGATCAAAAAAACGACAAAATAGGGTTTAAAGAAGGTTTTATAACAGTGCCAGCAGATTCCACTTCTCACAAACTAACATTGTTTAAGGAAAATGTAAACTTTAAAGCCTTAAAGCCAAAGCAAGATGGAGAAACTAGAATTATTTTTCCTTATGAAGGAGACTACGAAAACATGCGAATTGAAGTCTTAAGCGACAAACCCGAAGGCTATAAAACCCGAATCGTTAAAGATAAAAAAACAGATACCTTATATTATTGGTATAAACCAAAATTTGAAATAGACACCACATTTTTCGTTGTTACAAATGAAAAATATGTAGACACTTTTAAACATCGTTTTAGAACTATAAAGGCAGATTCTTTAAAAATAACAGCCTTAACTAAAGGAACTATAAATTATGACGATGATTTTGCTATTGAAGCAAACATTCCATTAACTCAAATTGATACCACAAAAATTAAATTAACAACTAACGATTCGCTTTCTGTACCTTATAAAGTGAAGTACGACTCCATTTTTAATACCTATTTATTTGCTATTAATAAACAAGAAGGACAAAAATACGACTTTACCATGTTGCCTGGTACTTTTACTGACTTTTACGATAACACGAATAAAGACACGCTAAATTATTCCGTAAAAACAAAGATGAAATCTGAATACGGAAACATAAGAGTGAACTTAAAAAATGCTGAATTCCCTTTAATTGTTCAATTGGTAGACAATAAAGGTGAAGTGATGTATGAACAATACACTACTGACGCTCCTGCTGTAGATTTCACAAATTTAGCACCAAACCAATATGCATTACGTATTGTTTTTGACACCAATGGCAATGGCAAATACGATACAGGAAACTTCTTATTAGGTATTCAACCAGAACGGGTTAGTTATTCAGAACCCATAGACCCTGTCCGTTCTAACTTTGATTTTGTTATTGATTTTAAATTTCAAGAGTAAAATTATCTCTATCGTTTAAGAAATTTAATTTTTCTCGGTATTTTTTAATAGCCGCTTTATCTAAAGAGACCATTTCAACAACATCTTGGTTTTCTAAAATAGTATCCAGCCTATTTCCTAAAACATCGTAAGCTGCAGAGTGTCCAGAATATTCAAAATTATTTCCGTCTAGTCCTACTCTATTCACTCCAATACAATAAGCCATGTTCTCGATTGCTCTTGCTTTTAACAAAGCATCCCATGCGCCTATTCTAATTTTTGGCCAATTGGCAACATAAATTATTAGATCGTAATCTTCAACATTTCTTGCCCAAACAGGAAATCGCAAATCATAACAAACTAGCGGACAAATTTTCCAACCTTTATAGCTAAAAGTTACCTTCTCTGTTCCTGCAGTATAAACCTTATGTTCTCCCGCTAAAGTAAAGGTGTGACGCTTGTTGTATGTGGTAATTGTGCCAGATGGCTCTACACAAACCATACGGTTATAAAACTTACCATTTTCAGAAATCACAAGACTTCCCATAATTACAGCTTGCTTTACCTTGGCTTGTTTTTTTAGCCAAACTATGGTGTTTCCTTCCATAGTCTCGGCAACCTCAGCAGGATTCATTGTAAAACCAGAGGTAAACATTTCTGGTAATACTACAAGATCAACGTCTGCTGAAATAGCAGCTATCTTATAACTTAGTAACCTCCTATTTTCCTCTGGATTTTCCCAAACTAATGCCGTTTGAACAATCGCAACTTTCAATTCTGAATTCATAGCTTAAAATTACAAATTTGAATTCAAAAAAAAGCAACCTAAAAAGTAGATACAATAATCTATCTACGTTTTAGATTGCTTTAATAAATTAATAAAGCTGACTTCTATAATTTACTTTTTGCCTTAGCTACTTTATTAGTTAGCTTATCCAATTTATCAAGCCACTTGATTTCGTCTTGAGGCGATAGCTTACCTTTTCTTTTTAGCTTTTCGTATTTCTTTTGCGATTTTTCAAGATTGCTTTCTGCTTTTTGAAAATTCTTTTGAAGCTTTTCTTTTTTCTTTATTTCCTTTTCAGCCTTTTTCTGTGCTTTTTCTGCTTTTTTTTGAGCTTTCTCTGCTTTTTTATTCTCTTTTTCTAATTTTTCGGCTACATCTTCTTTTTTCTTTAATGCCTTCTCTTCTTCTTTCTTAAGCTTTGCAGCTGCTTTTTCAGATTTCACGGCTTCGGCCTTTGCTGTTTCTGCCTCTAATTTTGCCTTTGCTTCAACCTCTTTAGCTTTTGCCGCGGCTTCTACTTTAAGTTTTTCTGTAATTACAGCCGCTTCTTTAAAAATCAATGTTTTTTCTTCTAAAGTTAAGCTTTCAGTAACATCTTGTCCTCCTAAATAGATTTTCTCATTTTTTACTTCATACGTTTTTCCATCTTTAATTACTTCTTGTGCAAAAGTAGAAAGCGATAAACCTAAGAATAATAAGATCATATAATATTTCATGATATAAATTTTATGTTCATAGTTTAAGACACAGAAATCTATAAAAAGTAACTTAAATTTTACATAAAATTTCAGAAGCCCTGATTAAAGTATCATCTGTTTTGGCAAAACAAAATCGCAATACCTTATCATCCTTACCATTATCATTAAAAACGGATAATGGAATGGCTGCAATCTTAAAGTCTCTAGTTAAGCGTTTTGCAAAATCTACATCATAATCATCTGTAATTTTAGAATAATCTAATACCTGAAAATAAGTCCCTTGTGATGGTTGAAACTTAAATCTAGATTCTGAAATTAAATTCAAAAACAAATCACGCTTCTGCTGAAAAAAAGCATTTAACCCAAGGTATGTTTTGGAGTCTTGCATATAATCTGAAATCCCTTTTTGAGATGGATGATGTACAGAAAACACATTAAACTGATGGACTTTTCTAAACTCAGACATTAATATTTCTGGCGCACAACAATAGCCAATTTTCCATCCTGTGTTATGAAATGTCTTTCCAAAAGAAGCCGTTATAAAACTGCGTTGCTTTAAATCTTCAAACAGACAAGCACTTTGATGTTGTGCATCATCAAAAACAATATGTTCGTAAACTTCATCACTTAATACAATAATATTAGTGTTATTAGTTAATTTTTGAAGTTGCAGCATATCCTCTTTAGACCATATCGTTCCACTTGGATTGTGTGGCGAATTAATAATAATCATTTTTGTCTGAGACGAAATTTTTGAAGCCACCTCTTCCCAATTCACCTTATAATTAGGTGCAGATAATTGAATCGGAATCGTTTGTCCACCATTAATTTCAACAGCAGGCTCATAGCAATCGTAGGCGGGCTTAAATATAATTACCTCATCATTTGGCCTCACAAAAGCAGAAATGATTGTATAAATGGCTTGGGTTGCTCCGGCTGTAACTGTAATTTCTTTTTCAGGATGGTAAGAGCTGTTATACAATAATTCATATTTATGAGCAATAGCCATACGCAACTCTAAATTGCCTGCCATTGGTGCATATTGGTTATAACCATTATTCATCGCATTGGTAACAAAATCATTTAATTTTTGAGAACTTGGATAATTAGGAAACCCTTGTGATAAGTTTAGGGCATGATGTTCTTTTGCCAAAGCACTCATTACAGTAAAAATGGTTGTACCAACATTGGGTAATTTTGAATTGAAATTCATGTGTTTATATGTATTATCTTTTAAGAGTCACATGCTGGTAGTTAAAATCATTTGCTAGGATATTGAAACTTTTCACATGTTGTTTCATAAAAAGTAGTCTTTATATACAAAAACATTAAAGATATAAAACAAGCTTTTCTATCTTTACAAAAACTAATAAAATATTAATCATGCGCTTATTAAAAATTCTTTTTCTTTTCGTTGTTTTTCAAGCTTCTGCTCAACAAGGCGGTATGTGGATTCCTTCACTTTTAGAAGGTATGAATGAAGACGAAATGCAAAATTTGGGCAGTAAATTAACCGCTCAAGATATTTACGATGTTAACAATTCTAGCTTAAAAGATGCCATTGGTCATTTTAATGGTGGTTGTACTAGTGAAGTGATTTCTGACCAAGGTTTAGTACTTACCAATCACCATTGTGGTTATGGTCAAATTCAATCCCATTCATCATTAGAAAACGATTATTTAAAAGATGGATTTTGGGCCATGAATTTGGAAGAAGAATTACCAAATAATGGTTTATTTATTGAATTTATTGTGAGTATACACGATGTTTCAGAAGTGGTTTTAAAAGGTATTACCGATACCATGACTGAAACAGAAAAGCAATCTCTAATTTCTAAAAACAGTAATGCAGCCATGAAAACATGGCCAAGAGAATCGTGGCAAGATGTAAAAACAAAAGCCTTTTACGAAGGAAATCAATATTTCCTTTTTGTTACAGAACGTTTTGATGATATTCGTTTGGTTGGTGCTCCGCCAAGTAGTATTGGTAAGTTTGGAAGTGACACCGACAACTGGGTATTCCCAAGACATACTGGCGATTTTTCTTTGTTCAGAATTTACGCCGATGCTAATAATCGTCCGGCAAAATACAGCAAAGACAACAAACCATACAAGCCAAAACATTTTCTTCCTATCTCTTTAGATGGTGTTGAAGAAGGCGATTTTACTATGGTGTTTGGTTTCCCTGGAACCACAAGTGAGTATTTACCAGCTGTTGCCATAGAACATATCACAAAAGATTACAACCCTACGAACATTGCAATTCGTGAAGCAGCTTTAAAAGTCATTGATCAAAAAATGAAAGAAAGCGATGCCGTTAGAATTAAATATGCCTCTAAACAAGCGAGAATTGCTAACGCATGGAAAAAATGGATTGGAGAAAACTTAGGTATTAAAAGAAGTAATGCTGTTGAAAAACGTCGCGAATTTGAAGCAACATTCACTAAAGCTTTAAAAGAAAAAGGACTTGAAGACAAATACGGAAATATTCTTCCTGAATTTGATAAACTTTATAAAGATTTTGCCCCAATTAATATTAAACGCAGAAACTTTATTGAAGTCTTTTTAGTAACTAATGAGCTTATGCAAATGACCTTTAGAGCTTACCAGGTTGAGCAAGCCTTAATTGCCAATCCTGAAAATCTTGAAAGAGGAAAAACCGTTTTAACAGGTCAGTTAGAAAGCATTCATAAGAATTACGATGTTAATTTAGACAAAGGTGTGTATCAAAATGTAATGCCTTTATACGGAAAATCTGTAGATGCCTCAATTTACGATAAAACAGCATTTACCAACTTAGAATCGGCTTTACAATTACTTGAAGGTGATACAGAGACTGTAATTAAAAATCTAAATAACGATGCTGCTTATGCGTATGCAAAACCAATAATCGAAGAATTTTTCAATACTATTGATGCTGAATACCAACAAAAAAATGCTCCTATAACAGCATTGCAAACACAATATATGACAGCACTTATGGAAGCGTTACCTAACGAGCGTTATTTTCCAGATGCAAATAGTACACTTCGTGTCACTTACGGCCAAGTAAGAGGCTATTCACCAAGAGATGCTGTGTATTACAATCCTGTAAGCTATTTAGATGGTGTCATTGAAAAATACATTCCAGATGATTACGAATTTGATGTACCTCAAAAATTAATTGAACTATACGAAGCCAAAGATTACGGACAGTATGCAGACAGCAACGGAAAAGTACCTGTTTGCTTTTTAGGAACGAATCACACAACTGGTGGAAACTCAGGAAGTCCTGCGATAGATGCTCATGGGAATTTAGTAGGCTTAAACTTCGACAGAGTTTGGGAAGGGACCATGAGTGACATGAATTACGATCCGGAAATTTGCCGAAACATTATGGTAGATTTACGTTATGTACTTTTTATTGTTGATAAATATGCTGGAGCAAAACATCTGATTGATGAGATGAAATTGGTTCACCCTAAAACCGATAACTCTAAGAAAAAGAAGAAAAGAAAGAAGAAGAAAAAGTAATCAGTTCTTTAGTCTTCTGTAGGTCTTTAACGACTTATATAATTAAAAAGCCCTCACAGGTTTAAACTTGTGAGGACTTTTTATAGCTTGATATAAGCTTCTCTATACCGTTCTAACACATTTGATTTGTCTTTACACTGCATCGAAAATCTATAAGCCTTAAAACTATTTACTTCAATATCTGCTTTATAATTTTTAAATGATGATTGGTGTGCGCATCTAAGAATTGTACAACTCTTGATTTATTTACATTGCCAAACAAAGGGTGTTTAAAATAAGCATTGTTGTCTAAACTTGATATTGTTTTTATCTGCGCTCTCGCTTCTGCTAATTGTAATATAATATCAGCTTCTAAAATGACTTCAGGCGGTGTCACATATTTTGGAGCTTTTGCTTTTCCTCTTGGAAAGAATCTAAATTTCAATAACAACTTACCTACCAAACTAAAATTATCCTTATACAAGGCTGGATCTGAATCCTGCATATTTTTCACAACAGTATTAATCACTTTTAAACTATGATCTATATGCCATGCCACATTCGCTTTTGAAACACTTGTGTTTATAGCTTTACTTTTAGGAATTAAACCTTCTAAAACATCTAATTTCTTTTGCAAAACGGTACTGTTAACTGCACTCATTTTAATTTTTTATTGAAAGGTAACTATAATAAAAAAATCCCAAACACTAATGCTTGGGATTTTTCAATTATAAGATTTCTGCTTGCGCAGGAATTTATTAGTATCTGTAATGCTCAGGCTTATAAGGACCTTCAACTGTTACACCAATGTATTCTGCTTGGTAGTCTTTTAACTCCGTTAACTCAACACCTATTTTTTCTAAATGTAATTTAGCCACTTTTTCATCTAAATGCTTTGGTAACATGTATACGTCATTGTCGTACTTATCACTGTTTTTCCAAAGTTCAATTTGCGCTAAAGTTTGGTTTGTAAAGGAATTACTCATTACAAAACTTGGGTGACCAGTTGCACAACCTAAGTTTACTAAACGACCTTCTGCAAGAATGATAATGTCTTTCCCATTAATGTTATACTTATCTACTTGTGGCTTAATCGTATCTTTAGTGTTACCATGGTTTTTATTTAACCAATCCATTTGAATTTCGTTATCAAAATGACCAATGTTACAAACAATAGTTTTGTCTTTCATGGCTTCAAAATGCTCTGCACGTACAATATCTTTATTTCCAGTAGTTGTAATAATGATATCTGAATTAGCAACAACAGTTTCTAATTTCTTTACTTCAAAACCATCCATAGCAGCTTGTAAAGCACAAATAGGATCAATTTCAGTAACAGTTACAATAGAACCAGCACCTTTAAAAGAAGCCGCTGTACCTTTACCAACATCACCATAACCACAAACAGTAACACGTTTACCAGCTAACATAATATCTGTTGCACGACGAATAGCATCTACTGCAGATTCCTTACAACCATATTTATTATCAAACTTAGATTTTGTTACAGAATCGTTTACGTTAATTGCTGGCATTGTTAATGTACCATTTTTAACACGCTCGTAAAGTCTGTGAACTCCCGTTGTCGTTTCTTCAGATAAACCTTTAATTCCAGCAGATAACTCTGGGTATTTATCTAAAACCATATTGGTTAAATCACCTCCATCATCTAAAATCATGTTTAATGGTTTACGATCTTCACCAAAGAATAATGTTTGCTCAATACACCAATCAAATTCTTCTTCTGTTAATCCTTTCCATGCATAAACCGCAGTTCCTGCAGCAGCAATTGCAGCAGCAGCTTGATCTTGCGTAGAGAAAATATTACAAGAACTCCAAGTTACTTCAGCACCAAGAGCTTGTAACGTTTCTATTAAAACTGCCGTTTGAATTGTCATATGTAGACAACCAGCAATTCGTGCTCCTTTTAAAGGTTGCTCATTTTTATATTCTTCACGTAAACTCATTAAGCCTGGCATTTCTGCTTCAGCCAATTCAATTTCTTTTCTTCCCCAAGCCGCAAGCGACATATCCTTTACCTTATTAGGTACGTAAGCAACTGTTTTTGTACTCATATTATTTTCTTTGTTTATATATTTTGAAACACCTTTGGGGTTAACACTTAAATAGTTAAATTCGCTTATCTAAAAAACGCTTAATCCGCCTTAGGCGATGCAAAGATAATCAATAACATTCATAATTCTAAATGCCACTATACAAATCCATTAGTGTAAATTCACAAACTACTGTTAAAATCTGGAAGATTGAAGAATCTTACGACGCATTATTTCAACCCTTAGATTTAAAACCACAAAGTTTACAACGTGTGTTAAGCATGAAAAGTGAGTTACATCAACGTGGTTTTTTAAGTGTTAGACATTTATTGCACGAGTTTGGATACACAGATCAGGATTTATATTATGACGAAAACGGAAAACCGCATCTTAACGATGGTAAACACATTTCTATAACACATTCATTTACATTTTCTGGAGTCATTATAAGTGATGCTGAGGTTGGTATTGATATTGAAAAACAGCGTGAAAAGATAGGAATTATTGCACATAAGTTTGTCGATTACGAATCTAATTATGTAAAACCTACGGACGAAGATTATATTAATAGACTTACCGTCATTTGGGGAATAAAAGAATCCCTTTACAAACTTTTTGCTACTCCTGGCATGTTATTTAAAGAACATTTTTTAGTCATCCCGTTTATGCTAGAAGATGGTTGTACAGTAGCGTGGATAGATTATAAAAACAAAAAATATAGATACCATACAGCGTTTTTAGAATTTGAAGGTTTTACTTGTGCTTATGTCATTCCTTAATGAATAGTATTTATAAAAATATAACCGCTTCAAAAGCTAAAGATGAAAAATTGTTAGCCGTTTTGATTGATCCTGATAAGATGAATCTTAATGATGCTTCTCGTTTTATCTCTAAAGTAAACCAATCGATAGCAACTCATATTTTTGTTGGAGGAAGTGAAGTTGATGAAGGCTTAACAGACTCCTTAGTTATTGAGGTAAAAAAATACACCAATCTACCAGTAGTTTTATTTCCCGGTGACGTCATTCAAATAACAGACAAAGCCGATGGAATCTTATTTTTATCCTTAATTTCTGGTCGAAATCCTGATTATTTAATAGGAAAACAAGTAGAAGCTGTTTCAAAACTGGCCAAGACCAATCTTGAAATTATTCCAACAGGTTATTTGCTTATTGAAAATGGAAAAGAAACGGCTGTACAACGTGTAAGTGAAACAAAACCCATACAACGAAAAGACCTTCAAACCATAAAAGATACCGCAAAAGCAGGAGAATTATTAGGCCTGAAACTTATCTATCTCGAAGCTGGTAGTGGAGCAACACATGCTATTGAGCCTCATATTATTTCCGAAGTTAAACAACAATTAAACATTCCTCTAATCGTTGGTGGAGGTATAAGAACCAAAACAGAAATAGAAGCTGCCTACAAATCTGGAGCAGATATCGTCGTAATTGGAACTGCTTTTGAAGATAACGAAGCCTTTTTTGATAAATTGAAAAAACAGCAAATACACAACTAATAAATAGTTAAGACAAGGACAATGAAGATATCCATCGAATTACAATTATCACCATTAAAAGACGATTACGAACCTCATATTATTGATTTTATAAAACACTTACGAGCTTCAGAATTCACGGTTTTAGAAAACCCTTTGAGTACTCAAATTTATGGCGATTACGATACATTAATGCCGTTTTTAACTCAAGAAATAAAACGTTCATTTTCAGAAATTGATATTGCCGTATTACAAATGAAAATTGTAAAAACAGACCGAAGCGACTATGAACCACATTTTTGATTTTCTTTTTTCGCAATATTCTGATTACGAAACCACTGATATTGTTTTAGAAATTGTAGCCGTTATTTTTGGTTTTTTATCGGTTTGGTATTCCAAACAGAATAAACTTCTTGTTTTCCCAACAGGAATGATAAGCACGCTGATTTTTGTTTACCTACTACTAAAATGGGAACTCCTTGGAGATATGATGATCAACGCTTACTACTTCTGTATGAGTGTTTATGGTTGGTATATATGGACACGTAAAGTAGATGCCACACACGTTACTCAAATATCAAAAACCACTAATAAAGAAAAAATACTAAGCCTTGCCATATTCATAGCAACCTTAGTGTTTGTATTCATTGTATATAAAAGCTTTAACAAATGGAATGGCTGGGTAGCTTATGTAGATACCATAACAACAGCTATATTTTTTGTAGGCATGTGGTTAATGGCAAGGAAAAAAATAGAAAATTGGATCTTCTGGATTATTGGCGATGTGATTTCTGTACCTTTATATTTGTATAAAGGATTCACATTCACAAGTTTTCAATATTTAGGATTTACAGTTATAGCAATATTTGGTTATTTAGCATGGAAAAAAAGCTTAAACAACAAGCTAGCAACTGCATAAAAGTAGTATTATTTGGCCCAGAGTCTACAGGTAAAACAACATTATCTCAACAACTCGCCAGACACTATAACTCCGTTTGGGTGCCAGAATATGCTCGTGAATATTTACAAGATAAATGGAATAACGAACGCAAAACATGCGAACCTAAAGATTTATTGCCCATTGCAATTGGCCAGATGAATCTCGAAAACAAATTAGCTAAAAAAACAGATTCTGTTTTAATTTGCGACACCGATTTACTTGAAACTAAAGTTTATAGCGAAGTTTATTACTCAGGAACATGTGACCCGATTTTAGAAGCACATGCTCTAAAAAACTCTTACGATATTTACTTTTTAACCTATATTGACACCCCGTGGGAAGCTGATGACCTAAGAGACAAACCCAATGAACGCGAACGTATGTTTAATGCTTTTGAAACAACTCTAAAAACGCATAATAAACCTTATATTTTATTAAAAGGAAGTAAAGAGAAACGTCTTAAAATTGCAATACAACATATTGACAACCTACTATTGAACAAATTATGAAGTTTACCAAAAAAGACATAAAACAAATTGAATCTAAAGATTTAAACTTAGATGTTGTAAAAAAACAGATTCAAATTTTCGAAACTGGAATTCCGTATACAAACATTTCAAAGGCCGCGACTATTAACAATGGCATTACGGTATTAAACGATACTTTAATTGAAGAATATATTTCCTTATTTGAAAAAGAAAAAGACAACAAATCGTTATTAAAATTTGTTCCAGCATCTGGAGCAGCAACTAGAATGTTTAAATTTCTATTTCAATTTGTTAATCAATATAATTCCAATGAGCAATCGCTCAATTCTTACATCAATAGAAATAACCTTAGAGAATTATCTCTTTTTATGGTTGGAATGGAAAAATTTCCGTTTTACAATCAAGTTTTAAAACTGTTGAAATCTAAAAACATAGATTTTAAAACCTTGCCTAATACAGAAAAAGTATGGCAATTTGCAAAGGCCATGTTGGATCAAGATCAATTAAATTTTGGAAATCAACCTAAAGGCTTATTACCTTTTCATCAGTATAAAAAAAATCATATATCTACAGCTTTTGAAGAACATTTATACGAAGCTGCTTTGTATGCATCAAGTAACGGCTTAGCTAAGTTGCATTTTACCATTTCAGAAGATCATCAAAACAAATTCAAAAAAGAATTTAAAAAAATCCAACAAGATATTGAACAAAACACAGGAGTTAAATTCGATATTTCTTTTTCATATCAACAAAAATCAACAGATACAATTGCTGTAACTTTAAACAATAAACCCTTTCGGGACAAAGATGGCTCAATATTATTTAGACCCTCTGGACATGGAGCCTTATTAAAAAATCTAAATGCACTCGATGCTGATATTATTTTTGTTAAAAACATAGATAATGTTGTTGTTTATAAATATAAAGAAGAGGTTGCTACCTATAAAAAAATACTCGCGGGAATTCTTTTAAAATTGCAATCTAAAGCATTTGAATATTTACACGATTTAGATTCTGAAAACATTACGGAAGATAATTTAGCTGCTATTGAACATTTTATAACGGAAGAATTAAGTATTAAAATATCTGATGAGTATAAAAAATATACTGATTATTATAAAATTGAATACTTACATGAAAAACTAAACCGTCCGATCCGAATTTGTGGTATGGTAAAAAATGAAGGAGAGCCTGGAGGTGGTCCTTTCTGGGTAAAAGATCATAAATCTAACCAATCACTTCAAATAGTAGAGTCGGCGCAAATCAATTTAAAAGATCCAAAACAAGAAGAAATTCTTAAAAACGCTACGCATTTTAATCCTGTAGATTTAGTCTGTGGCGTAAAAAACTACAAAGGTGAAAAGTTTAATTTAGAAAATTATGTCGATCACAATGCCGCTTTTATAACTCAAAAAACTAAAAATGGTAAGGACTTAAAAGCCTTAGAATTACCTGGACTTTGGAATGGAAGTATGGCACATTGGAATACTATTTTTGTTGAAGTTCCCATTATTACTTTTAACCCAGTAAAAACAGTAAACGATTTATTAAAATCACCACATCAAATTAAAGAATAGTGGATGTAACCTTACTTAAATCTGAATTAACCTATAAATACGTTCGAAGCTCGGGAAGCGGAGGACAACATATAAATAAGGTATCTTCAAAAGCTGAATTATACTTTGATCTTGAAAACTCATCCGTTTTTAATGACGAAGAAAAACAAAAGCTTTTCGAATTTTTCAATAATCGCTTAACCAAAGATGGTGTTTTAATTCTAGCCTGTGACGAAAGTCGAAGTCAATTTAGAAACAAAGCTTTAGTCACACAACGCTTTATAGAATTGATTGAAGAAGGTTTAAAAGAAGAGAAAATACGTATTCCAACAAGAATTCCTAGAGGAGTTAAAAAGAAACGCTTAAAAAATAAGCGTATCCATGCTGATAAAAAAGCAAATCGGAAGCCTCCAACACTTGAGTAAACGCTCAATTCTTTTCACTAAAATATTAGAGTTTCAAAGCTTTACGTTTGCACTATCTTACCCGACGTTTTTGTGTCAAAAAAAAAATCAAATTTCCTCATTCGTAATTCTAAAATCCGTTATATCTTTGCCGCGTTCTCAATAAAGGGGTGCCAATAAGTGGCTGAGATCATACCCATTGAACCTAGAACAGGTAATGCTGTTTAGGAAACGAGCGCAAAGAAAATGTCCTTTTTGGATGTTTTTGGCAGGTGCTATAAGGTTTTCAATGTTTATTTTTTACTTCTGAATTTAATATCGCCTAATGCTGCGCAAAAAAAATTCAAAATAAGAAATAACAAGGCCAAATAACAGCTGTTATAAGCTCACAATAATTAATTATTAACCAAGAATAATGACCTCTTTTTATTCGATTATAATACTATAGTCGTATGAAAATTTTATTCAACAATCTCTCAAAAAAAAGTAGGCAGAGATTAACACTTTCAATTGCATTTTTAGGTATTTGTTCAGTTTATGGACAAGAAAAACAACAAGACTCTACTAAAGTTGAAAAACTAGACGAAGTTCTGGTAAGAGCTGTCAGGGTTGATGCTAAATCGCCAATTACGCATTCTAATGTGACCAAAGAAGCTTTAGCTAAACGTAATTTAGGACAAGACATTCCAATGTTATTGAACTTCTTACCTTCGGTAGTAACGACTACAGATGCGGGTGCAGGAATTGGTTACACTGGTATTAGAGTTCGTGGTGTAAGCTCACAATCTACCAATATTACTATCAACGGTATTCCGTATAATGATGCGGAATCATTAGGAACGTTTTGGGTTAATTTAGGAGATTTTGCGTCTTCTACAGAAAGTCTACAATTACAACGTGGTGTAGGGACCTCTACCAATGGTTCTGGTGCTTTTGGAGCTAGTATTAATGTGTTAACCGATGCCGTTTCAAAAGAAGCTTCAGGGGAAATTGCAAATTCTTTTGGAAGTTATAACACAAGAAAGCATACTGTAAAATTCAGCACAGGTTTAATCAATGACCACATTGAAATTGCTGGTCGTCTGTCTAATATTGCCTCAGACGGTTATATTGATCGTGCTTCGGCAGATTTAAAATCCTATTTTTTACAAGGGTCTTATGTAGATGACAACACCTTAATTAAAGCCATCACTTTTGGTGGTAAGGAAGTCACGTATCAGTCTTGGAATGGCTTAGAAGATTTAGAAAAACTAAAAGACGACCGTACGTATAATACGGCAGGTGAATACACCGATGACAATGGTGTTATACAATTTTACGATAATGAAGTCGATAATTATAGCCAAGATCATTACCAGTTACATTGGAACCAGCGCTACAACAACCAATGGTCAACCACATTAGGCTTAAACTACACCAAAGGTCAAGGGTATTTTGAACAATACAAAGAAGACGAAAGCTTTGACGATTATGGTTTTGAACCTATAGATTTCAATGGAGAAATCATTGATGAAACCGATTTAATTAGAAGACGTTGGTTAGATAATGATTTTTATGTTATCAATGCTAACGCTAGCTATAAAGACGACAATCTTAATTTAATTTTTGGTGGTTCTTATAGTCATTACGATGGTGACCATTTTGGTGAAGTGATTTGGGCAGAATACGCCAGTCAAACTGAAATTAGAGATCGTTATTATGATGGAAATAGTATAAAAAACGATTTATCTATGTTTACTAAAGCCAATTACAGACTCAACGAAAAAATAAGTTTATACGGAGATTTACAAGTTAGAAATGTTACTTACAAAACAACGGGTACAACGTCTGATCTTGTAGAGTTTGCTGTAGATAAAGATTTTACATTTTTTAATCCAAAAGCTGGAATCACCTACTCTTTAAATACGAACAATGACCTCTACTTCTCTTATGCTAGAGCCAACAGAGAACCAAACCGAACCGATTTTGAAGTTGATCAAAGTATAAAACCAGAACAGCTTAATGATTTTGAATTAGGCTGGAGACATAAAAAGAACAATTTTAATTTTAGTGCAAACACTTACTTTATGTTTTACAAAAATCAGTTAGTACTCACCGGAGAATCTGACGATGTAGGAAATCCTATAAGACAAAATGTAGATAAGAGTTACCGTATAGGTTTGGAACTAGAAGCTATTGTTCCTATAACGTCTAAATTAACGTTACAACCAAATATGACAATCAGCGCTAATAAAGTAGATGAGTTAAGCTTCTCTTTTGATGGAGAATCACAAAATTTAAACAATACAGACATTTCATTTTCACCAAGTTTTGTTGCGGCTAATGCCATCGTTTTTCAACCTATTGAGAATCTACAAATGTCTTTATTAAGTAAATATGTTGGCGAACAATTTATGAGTAATACTGAAGCAGACTTATCAAAGCTAGACAGTTTCTTTATTAACGATTTCAACATTAATTATACTTTAAAAACAGCATCTGTTTTTGATGCTATTGTATTTTCAGGTTTAGTCAATAATATTTTCAATGTAAAATATGTGTCTAATGGCTATTATTACACGTATGATGACAGCTGGTCTAACCCAGGAAGTATTACTACTATTGAAGGAGCTGGTTTTTACCCGCAAGCAACCACTAACTTTTTAGTGGGAGTAACCTTAAAGTTTTAGTTACTAACTAAATATGTATTATTACCGATAGGCTCAACTCTGTATGGCTTTAACGTACAGGGTTGAGGATTATCGCCTATTGCTGTCCCAGTAACTAAGCTATACTCGTTACCGTCATCACAACCACAAACGGCATTTAAACCTACAATTGTTAGTTTAGAACAAGACGAAGCTGTATGGTTAGGATCAGAACCGTCCCAAGCTAAAATTGAATTCGCATTAGTTCTCACCAAAATAATTCCGTTATTCCCATAACCATCAACTCTAATAGCATTTACAGGAAACAAAAGCTGATTAAATTGAGGAAGGTTAAGGTTTACTGTTAGATTCACTCCAACATCAAGCAAATAGTTACAATTATATATTGGATCTTTCTCTCTACAACCTAAAATAACAATACAACTTAGGATTAAAAATAATTTCTTCACAGTTTTAATTCTTTTTTTAAAAGTTTGAAATTTAGTGAATTGAAAAACAAAATCGTCTAAAGCCACGAGAACACTCGTTTTCTTATTCAGCTTTTAAATTATTAACATTTTTCATGAATTCTAACTTCAATTTTTGATTCGCAATTTACTATTAATTCAACAATACAGTAAATATTTTATATATTTGCATAGTAATCTCGTCAGCGCGAGGTTTTTTTTATGCTAACATTATAATTATAGAATAACGAGCTTCTAAGAAGTATATTATCTACAGTCATTTTTGAGCCTGTCTGATTTTCAGACAGGCTCAAAAATGATAAGGAATCTGCTAATTAGAATTCGTTATATTTAAAACGATTAAATTATGAGTAAAGTATCTTATTACACAGCTGAAGGTTTAAAAAAATTAAGAGAAGAGTTAAACCATCTTAAAGATGTGGAACGTCCTAAGGCATCACAAGCAATTGCAGAAGCTAGAGACAAAGGCGATTTAAGTGAAAACGCAGAGTATGATGCTGCGAAAGAAGCGCAAGGTATGCTAGAGATGAAAATTTCTAAAATGGAAGAAACTTTGTCTGGTGCAAGAGTTATTGATGAGTCGCAATTAGATTTAACTAAAGTTTTAGCCCTATCAAAAGTTAAAATTAAAAACCAAATCAATGGCATGGAAATGACTTATACTTTGGTCGCCGAAAGTGAAGCCGATTTAGCTAGTGGTAAAATCTCAGTAAATTCGCCTATTGGAAAAGGTTTATTAGGTAAATCTGTAGGAGATACTGCCGAAATACAAGTGCCAAGTGGTATAATGAAATTTGATATTCTAGAAATTTCTAGGTAACAATAATCATGTTTTAATTAAAATACCAAACTAATACTATAAAAAAGATTCCTCATTACAGGAATCTTTTTATATTTATAGAAGACAATAATTACTAGATTATGGCCACTATTTTTACAAAAATAATTTCAGGTGAAATACCATCGTATAAAGTCGCCGAAACTGAAGATTTCTTTGCGTTTTTAGACATTAATCCAAATTCTAAAGGACATACCTTATGTATTCCTAAAAAAGAAGTCAATAAAATTTTTGATTTAGACGAAGCAACTTACCTAGGCTTAATGAAATTTTCACGTCGTGTTGCAATTGCCCTAGAACAAGCCATCCCTTGTGAGCGTGTGGGTATGTCTGTAATTGGCTTAGAAGTACCGCATGTACATGTGCATTTAATTCCGTTGCATACTATGGACGATGCACGTTTTACAAACAAACAAAAAGTAACACCTGAAGAATTTAAGGCTATTGCCGAAAAAATTGGATCTTATTTGTAATACTTAGTTATGAAAATACTCCTGTTGCAAATAAAATAATTGCAACTAATACAATAATTCCAAAAGCCATTAAACCCCAAGCAATGGGTTTTAGTTTAGTAGACTTAGATTTTGTTTTAAGTGCTCTTTTATGGTAATTTACAACTTGCTCTATTTCATCTGTCCATCGAATTGGAAAAATTTGCACATCACAATTAAGACAACGAATTTCACTTATTGTCTCATCTGTAATCGCTTTATAGAACCTTGTTTCTGTTAATTTTTGCTTAAACGTAAGTTCTAAACTATCATTAGAATAACATTCTGGACAGTTATTACCTATTCTAGCTTCTTTTAAAGTGAAAAATCGTGACGAATTCATGCCCAAATTTAAACTAAAATTTTGATATTTTTAATTTAAAATAAAAATGCTAACTTATTGTTTACTAGAAACTACACTCCTCTTTTTTACCAATAAATTATAATCTAAACTTGTTTTAATATAATTTGTATCGTTGTTCCTTTTCCTAATTCTGAAGTCAACACTTTTATTTTTCCATTGTGGTAGTCTTCAACAATACGTTTGGCTAAAGAGAGTCCAAGTCCCCAACCACGTTTTTTTGTAGTATAGCCTGGTTCAAAAATTTTAGTAAATGACGCTTTTGGGATGCCTTTTCCTGTGTCAGAAATATTAATAAATACTTGGTTTTCTAATTGTGTTAACTCAAGTTTTAAATCCCCTTTACCTTTCATGGCATCAATGGCATTTTTCACTAAATTCTCAATCGTCCAACTAAAAAGCTGCTCATTTAAGTTAACTTGTATTTCTCTATCTGGAATTATAATTTCAAAATTAATAAGTTTAGAAGATCGTAATTTAAGATACTCATAAGATGATTTAGTCACCTCTACAATATCCATTGTTTTAAGAGTTGGAGCAGAACCAATTTTACTAAAACGTTCGGTTATAGTTTGAAGTCTGTCAATATCTTTCTCTATTTCAACAATATATTCTGGATTTACATTTTCAGTCTTCAAAATTTCTGTCCAACCCACTAATGAAGACAAAGGAGTACCTATTTGATGTGCCGTTTCCTTTGCCATACCTGTCCAGAGTTTATTTTGCTCTGCAATTTTTGAGCTACGATAAAAGAAATAGACAACAGCTGCAAAGAGCAAAATAATGAGTAGTAAAGCTAATGGATAGTATTTTAATTTATTCAACAAAGGTGAGTTGCCGTAATATACCGTAGAAAAAATTTCATCCTTGTATCTTATTTGAATTGGTTCATTTTCACTTTTAAATTTTTCAATTAATTTAATAAGGTAAAGTGAATCTTGCGCTTTTTCTTCATCAATATTATTATATCCCAAACTCCCATCATTTGAAACATTAATCATTGGTGTTGTTGAATTGCTTGATAAAATAGATAATGGCAATTCTCCAATATCTGTATTTAAATCTAACGTTTTACTCAACTCTTTTTGAGCTAAAGACCATGTTTTCATTTTAGAACGCTCTTCAGCTTTAAAATTTTGAAAAAACGTATAAGTATTCCATAAAATGAGAGATATAATAATAAAGGAAGACGCAATTATAATCCAACGGATTACATTTCGGTTTAAGCTGAATGTCATTAGTTTATTTATTTCAATTTTAAATATAATGTAAATATGTTGATATTATTGCGCTTTAATATGTAGAAAATACTTTCGTTAGCAAATCAATATAATTATATTTGTTGAAAATCAGTCTAATACATGGTATCATTCAATCCACAGGATCTTACAACAGGCATTTTACACGGTTATTTATTAAGCGCCGTTGCTCCAAGGCCCATCGCCTTTGCGAGTACAATAGACGCAAAAGGCAATCCAAATTTATCGCCTTTTAGTTTTTTTAATGTCTTTAGTGCTAATCCTCCTATACTTATTTTTTCACCAGCAAGGCGCGTTAGAGACAATACCACTAAACACACATTAGAAAATGTTGAAATTACCAAAGAAGTGGTTATAAATGTGGTAAATTACGATATGGTACATCAAGCGTCTTTATCGAGCACAGAGTATCCTGAAGGAGTTAACGAGTTTGAAAAAGCAGGATTAACAATGTTACCTTCGGATAAAGTAAAACCGTTTAGAGTAGCAGAATCACCTATACAACTAGAATGTAAAGTCAATGATATTGTACATTTAGGTACTGAGGGAGGAGCTGGAAATTTAGTGATTTGCGAAGTGGTAAAACTTCATATTTCAGAAGAGGTTTTAAATGATGACAAAACGATAAACCAAGAAGCTTTAGATTTAGTTGCTAGAGCAGGCGGAAGCTATTATAGCAGAGCTAAAAAAGGTTTTTTTGAAATCCCTAAACCATTAGCAACAAAAGGAATTGGTGTAGATAATATGCCAGAACATGTTAGAAACAGTATGATTTTAACAGGAAATAACCTTGGAATGTTAGGCAACGTTGATGCCCTACCTACTAAAGATGAAGTTAATCAATTTGTTGAAAATATTAGTGAACGTTATCCAGACATTAAAACCGCATCACATAGAGAAAAACATAAATTAGCTCGAAATTATTTGAGCTATGGAGACGTAAAAAGTGCTTGGAAGTTATTACTTTCGTAGCCTGAAAAAAATAAGTATAAAATAAATTATAGATTAAGCGAAAATGGAAGTACAAGGACGTATTAAAATGGTAGGAGAGACTCAAACTTTTGGTAGTAATGGGTTTAGAAAAAGAGAGATTGTAGTGACTACAGAGGAGCAATACCCACAACATATTATGGTAGAGTTTGTTCAAGACAAAACAGATTTATTAAACAGCTACCAAGTTGGTCAGCAGGTTAAAATAAATATTAACCTAAGAGGAAGAGAATGGGTAAACCCACAAGGTGAAACTAAATACTTTAACTCTATTCAAGGTTGGAGAATTGAAGCTGTACAAGCACAAGCTGCAAGCGGAGATATGCCACCTGTACCACCAACTGAAGCTTTTGAGCCAGTTAATAACTTAAACGAAGGTGATAACGACGATTTACCTTTCTAAAAAGGAAACTGTAAACTGATATAAAAGACTTGTTTTAATTTTAAAACAGGTCTTTTTCTATTTAATACGTAAATTAAAAACTCCTAGTTATCATTCAACATTAACACCTTTTAATAGCAAAATGCTATGCACTTTCTAACTAATAAAATAGAATTCCCAAATGTAACTGAAGCTTCTGCCGATGGTCTTTTAGCCATTGGAGGCGACTTGTCTACAGCACGTTTGTTACAGGCCTACAACAATGGCATCTTTCCGTGGTTTGACACTGCAGAACCAATTCTTTGGTGGTCACCAGATCCTCGCTTTGTTTTGTTTCCTGAAGATTTAAAAGTTTCTAAAAGCATGAAACAAATTTTAAAAAAGGATCTATTTAAAGTCACAACAAACCAAGCATTTAAAGCTGTTATAGAAAATTGTGCTCAAGCCAAACGTCCAGAGCAACATGGTACATGGATTACGGACGAAATGATAGAAGCCTATTTCAAATTGCACCAACTTGGTTATGCTAAATCTATTGAAGTTTGGCAAAACGACGAACTTGTTGGCGGCTTATATGGTATTGCAATTAATGATGATGTTTTTTGCGGTGAAAGTATGTTTGCCAAAGTAAGTAATGCGAGTAAGGTTGGTTTTATCACATTTATAAAAAACAGCAATTATAAACTAATAGATTGCCAACTACATACCAAACATTTGGAAAGTTTGGGTGCTATAAACATATCTAGAGCAGATTTTATAAGCTACCTTCAACCTCGTGGTATCTAAAACAAGAGACTTCATGATCGTTCACCATTCCAGTAGCTTGCATGTGTGCATAAATAACGGTTGAACCTACAAATTTAAAACCACGCCTTTTTAGATCTTTGCTTATAGCATCACTCAATGGAGTATTTGCTGGAGCGTTTTTATAATTTTCAAGCCTGTTTTTTATAGGTTTACCATCAACAAAATTCCATATATATTGAGAAAACGATCCAAACTCCTCTTGGACTTTTATAAAGGCCTGCGCATTAGTTATCGTAGCATTTACTTTTAATTTATTTCTAACAATACCAGCATCTTGTAACAAATCTTCAATTTTTGAAGGTTTGTATGCGGCGATTTTTTTATAGTCAAAATTATCAAACGCCTTTCTAAAATTGTCTCGCTTTTTTAAAATAGTAATCCAACTTAAACCCGCCTGAAAAGTTTCTAATATTAAAAATTCAAATAAAGTAGCATCATCATAAACAGGAACTCCCCATTCTTCATCATGATACGCTTCATACAAATCACTACCAACACACCAACCACATCTATTTTTACTCATTTGTAAGGAATTATTTTTAACACCACTAATGTAACAACAGTTGCATAAAAAATGTAATAGAATCTTATTTTTGTTCTATGGAAACAGACACACTTACAATAAATAGTATCATTTCAGAAAGTCTAAAAAACAGTATGACTTATGCTGAATATAGAAATTTAGTTATAAAATTAGTTGAAGAAAAATCAACCACAGGAGTCGATAAATCTGAAAATTTAGTAGAATATACTCAGCTTAACGATAGACGAATGAGACGTTGGGATAAAACAGCTAAAGTTTCTGAAGATATCAAATCTAAGCTTAAAAACTTTGACAAAAAAGTAACCTGGTTGGTTATTTCAGAGAGTTGGTGTGGTGATGCCGCTCACATTATGCCAATTATTAATAAGGTCGCTGAATTGAGTGAAAATATTGAATATAAAGTGGTGCTTAGAGACGAAAACGAGGCATTAATGAATCAGTTTTTAACCAATGGCGGAAAAGCCATCCCAAAGTTAATTATGCTAGATTCTGAAACAAATACTGTTTTAAACACGTTTGGTCCACGACCAACTGTAGCTACAAATTTAGTACAGGCCTATAAAGCTGAACATGGTATGTTAACGCCTGAATTTAAAGAAGATTTACAACGTTGGTACAATAAAGACAAAGGACAGTCTACAATTGAAGATTTAATACATCTGTTAGGATAAACAATCTTTAATTTAAAAGGAGGTTTTTCCTTTAAACAAAAATGTAATTGTACCTATTTGGTCTGTTCGGTTTGAGCTATCAAATTGTACAGATTCTGCATATGCAATAGCATGATCAATTAAGCATTTATTATTAGAGTTTGACGATCCATTAACATAGGCTTCAATTACATCTCCAGTTTTGTTTACTGTAATATTTACGATGATTTTTCCGCCAATTTCACATAGATATCGTGGTATTTCGTAATTCACTAAAGTTCTACCTTTTAAAGAATATGTAAGTGTCCCTTTATTTTTGGCATGTTCGTCTGCTAGCTTTTTATTTTTTAGTCGCTGACTTAATTCCTCTTGAAGTCTTTTATAAGACTCTGTTTCATTTGAATTTAAAGCATAGGCATTACTATTAGTGTAAGAAGAATTGAGATTCGTTTCTTCTTGTTCTTCTAGTTGTGACTCACTTGTTTTAGCCGCTTCTATCGCTTTCGTCGTACGTTCAAAATCATTTGCGTCAA
Source organism: Winogradskyella sp. ECml5-4 (assembly GCF_036903175.1). NCBI lineage: Bacteria > Pseudomonadati > Bacteroidota > Flavobacteriia > Flavobacteriales > Flavobacteriaceae > Winogradskyella > Winogradskyella sp. ECml5-4. The sequence continues at coordinate 265,150 of NZ_JAYJLF010000001.1, forward strand.
CGGTTCTAAAATTACGCATCATCTCTTTGTACTCTTGGTCTTCGTTAAATGCTTTATTGGTAGACTCTGCATTTAAATCTTCTAATTTTTGAAGTTCTTCTTCAGGTTTTTCAGGTTCTGGCTCAAGCAGGTAATAGCTTTCGGTAATTAAATCTTTGTGTTGTCTTATTTGAATACTAAACAAGCCAAAGACTATTATTCCTGCGATAAGAACAGTAATGATTAATGCTTTATGTTGTTCAATTAATTTCAGAAAAAAAGATTTTTAGGTGTATAACTATATACGAATATAACGTAGAAATAGTTTAAAAACCGATGTAAAATTCTTATTTCGAAGGTAAATTAGCTATAAATGCTTCGGGAGTTAAGGCATCATCAACTTTAAAATCGCCAATTCTAGTACGACGCAAAGACGACAAATGAGCTCCTGATTTTAAGGCTTTTCCAAAGTCGTGCGCCAAAGACCTAATGTAAGTTCCTTTACTACAAACGACTCTAAATTGTAATTCTAGTTGATTAATTTTAGTGATTTCGAATTCAGTAATTTCTACTTGTCTCGATTTTATTTCAACTTCCTCGCCTGCTCTAGCAAATTCATACAAACGTTTACCATCTTTTTTAATAGCTGAAAACACTGGTGGAAATTGATTTATCTGTCCTATAAATTGTTGCGTAGTGCTATGAATTAATTCATCTGTGATATGTTCGGTAGGAAAAGATTTATCAACTTCTGTTTCTAAATCAAAAGAAGGGGTTGTACTTCCTAAAATAAAAGTCCCCGTATATTCCTTTTCCTGGCCTTGAAAAACATTAATTTGCTTAGTCATTTTTCCGGTACAAATCACTAACAAACCGGTTGCTAATGGATCTAATGTACCTGCATGACCAACTTTAATTTTCTTTATATCAAAGGCGTGACGAATCTCCCAACGCAATTTATTTACGGCTTGAAAAGAGGTCCACGTTAACGGTTTGTCTATTAATAAAACTTGTCCGCTTAAAAAATCGTCTTTAGTGTGCATTAAATTTGAGTCCAGATTATTGCCGTAATTCCAACAACAACGCAATAAATAGCAAAATAGGTTAATTTACTTTTCTTTACCAAGGCAATCATCCAAGTACATGCAAATAAACCAGAAATAAAAGCAGCTATAAAACCAACACTTAAATATCCAAAGCTTGTACTATTATAAGTTAATTCGCCAGATAAAACGTCTTTTGCTATTTTACCAAATATAAGAGGAACAACCATTAAAAATGAAAATCGTGCCGCTTTAGTTTTATCTATTCCCAAAAGTACAGATGTTGATATTGTTGCGCCTGATCTAGAAATACCAGGTAACATAGCAATACCTTGAGCAACACCAATTATAAGACCATCTAATAAAGATACTTTTTTATGTGTTTTCTTAGCTCTATCAGCCAAAAACAGCAATAGTGCAGTAACAATAAGCATAGATCCAACTAGCAATATATTATTACCAAAAAGTTGTTCGAATTCACGTTCATATTTATAACCAATAATAACGGCTGGTATCATTGATATGATAATTTTTACAGAAAACTTAGACTCTTCATTCCACTCTAAATTTTTAATACTATTAAATATGCCTTGAAATATTTCAATAATATCTTTTCTAAAAATAACCATAGTACTTAATGCCGTTGCAAAATGAAGAACTACGGTAAACATTAAGCTTTCTTGTGGAATAGCTTCACTACCTAGAAGCGCTTCGCCAAGCTCTAAATGACCACTAGAAGATACAGGTAAGAATTCTGTAAGCCCTTGGATAATTCCTAAAATAATAGCATCAATAATTTCCATGGGACAAAAGTATCATTTTAGAATAATGAAACGATACAAAATTAAGTAAAATGAGTGTTATTTTTTGGAACCTTTATTTGGGTTTAGTAAAATGGCATAAACTTGAATACCAAATCCAATTAATACTAAAGTTGGTGCTAATCTAATACGTCTCCAGTTATAAATAGACTCGTCAAAAACATTAGGATCATCGCTTCCGCCACCAGACATCAGAATAAAACCTACAACAATAAAGGCTAAACCTATAAATAAGAATTTATAATTTTTCTTTCCAAAAATGAACTCAGACTTCGATTCTTCTTTACGTTTTTGTTCTCCCATGGTCTTTTCAGCTATTAATTAGTTCTTTGCAAAGTAACAGTTTTATTTATAATTGGAACGTTAAGAGATTGTGAATTTAAAATCTAGTAGTATAACTGATCTGTCTTTAAATTCAAGAAACGTTGCGTAGCTATAAACGTACTAATCCAAGTAATTAAAATACCTAATAGAAAAATTCCAACAAAAAGTGCTCCTATTAATACAGTATTTCTCAATAATTCTAATTCTGGAAATGTAAGATCTAAATAATACAATACAACAGCCATTCCTGCTAAAGCAACTAACGCGCCAATAATACCAAGCTGTACACTTTTCCATACAAATGGTCTGCGAATAAAACGTTTTGTAGCCCCAACCATTTGCATCGTTTTAATAATAAAACGTTTAGAATACACTGCTAAACGAATAGAACTATTAATTAATAAAACAGCTATTAATGTAAATAATGCACTAATAATTAACACCCAAAATGTAATTTTCTTAACGTTATCATTCATTAACTCTACCAAATCATTATCGTATCTGATCTCTTCAATAAAAGCTTTATTAGATAAGCCTTCGGAAATTTCGGCAAGCTGTTCTGTGGTAACAAAATCGGCTTTTAAATGCACATCTATTGAATTTTTAAGAGGATTATAACCCACAAAATCCATAAAGTCTTCACCGGTTTCGGCTTTCATAAATTCAGCAGCTTCTTCCTTAGAGACGTAAACCGCATCTTTAGTATAATCTGCCATCGCTAAACTCTTTTTTAGCTGATTCACTTCAACATATTTTGCCGTGTCGTTTAAATAAATAGTCATAACCACTTGCTCTTTAAAGTGATCGGCAACTTTTTTAGAGTTAATCACTAAAAGCCCTAAACAGCCTAAAAGAAACAATACCAAAGCGATACTTATCACTACAGAGACGTAAGATGAAATGAGTTTACGTTTTTGATATTTGTCAAAAGATGATGCCATGAATAAATGCGAATTTAAGTTGTAAAAATAATAAAGAATTTGCTTATGATAACTATTACAACGGCTAACTTTTTATAGTGTTGTAAACGATGTAAAAAAGATGTCAAACAATAAGCATTTACAATCTAAGTCATTTCTATTTTATGTTGGCACAATAATTGTCTAGTTCTAGGCTAATCAATTTATCTTTAAAATCAATTATTATGAAAAAAATTTACATCATTGTAGTACTTGCAACTTTAGGGTTAATGCAAAAAACAAATGCTCAAGACATCCAATTTGGTGCCAAAGCAGGACTTAACATCTCTAATTTTACAGGAGGAGATGCAGATAGAAATAGCCTCTTCGGATTTCATGTTGGCCTTATTTCTGAAATCCCATTGAGTGAAAAATTTTCGCTTCAACCCGAACTTTTATACTCAAGACAAGGATCAGAAGTACAAGATGTCATTAAAGTAAAAGTCGATTATTTAGCCATTCCAATTATGGCAAAATATTATTTAGCAAAAGATTTTAGCTTAGAAGTTGGTCCACAATTTTCGTTTCTAGTAAACGATAAAGGCGAATATATTGATAGCGACCTTCCTGATGAAGATACAGATGCTTCTAGTATTGATGTTGGAGCTAATGTAGGCTTGGGATATAACCTTAACTCTAATATGTTTGTCCAAGCGCGTTATAATTTTGGTATTTCAACGGTTGCCGAAAATCCAGATATTAAGAATAGTGTCTTTCAAGTCTCTTTAGGCTATAAATTCTAAGCTATTAAGCCTTAATTTTTAAAACGCATCTTACACTTTAGTAAGGTGCGTTTTCTTTTCTAATACCTATTGATTTTAAAATAGGCAGTTTAGATGGTTATTATTAAATTTGCGCCATTATTACAAGGAAAACAAGACAATGACATACAATTTCAACGACATAGAGAAAAAGTGGCAAGACTACTGGGCAAAAAACGAAACTTTTAAAGCCTCAAACAGCAGTGATAAACCAAAATACTACGTTTTGGATATGTTTCCTTATCCCTCTGGAGCAGGTTTACACGTTGGTCACCCCTTAGGTTATATTGCTAGTGATATCTATGCGCGTTACAAACGTCATAAAGGATTTAATGTTTTACATCCGCAAGGCTATGATTCTTTTGGATTACCTGCAGAACAGTATGCCATTCAAACTGGTCAGCATCCCGCAGTAACTACAGAAGCGAATATAAAAACGTATCGTCGTCAGTTAGACCAAATTGGGTTTTCTTTCGATTGGAGTCGTGAAGTACGTACCTCTAATCCGGAATATTACAAATGGACCCAGTGGATTTTTATTCAATTATTTGAGTCTTGGTATAATAACGATTCCAATAAAGCCGAGCATATTGATACTTTAGTTGAAAAATTTGCTGCAGAGGGAAATGCAACGGTAAATGCCGCTTGTGATGATGATATTGCTACTTTCACTGCGGAAGACTGGAATAATTATTCCTCAGAGCAACAGCAAGACATCCTTTTAAAATACAGATTAACCTATTTAGCAGAAACCGAAGTGAACTGGTGTCCAGAACTAGGAACCGTTTTAGCTAACGACGAAATCGTTAATGGCGTTTCAGAACGTGGTGGTCATGCTGTGGTCAGAAAAAAAATGACCCAATGGAGCATGCGTATTTCAGCTTATGCAGAACGTTTACTTCAAGGACTAGATACGGTTGATTGGACCGATGCATTAAAAGACATTCAAAAAAACTGGATTGGAAAATCGGTTGGAGCTTCTGTAACATTCAATGTCATTCCTGCTGTCTCGTCGAGCGCAGTCGAGACGTCTCACAAAATAGACGTCTTCACCACAAGACCAGATACTATTTTTGGTGTGTCTTTTATGACCTTAGCGCCAGAACACGAATTAGTGACTAAAATTACAACCGAAGCACAAAAAGAAGCCGTTGAAGCCTATATAGAAAAAACAGCAAAACGTAGCGAACGCGATCGTATGGCCGATGTAAAAACCATTTCTGGAGTCTTTACTGGGGCTTATGCTGAACACCCGTTTTCTAAAGCACCTATTCCAATTTGGATTGGAGATTACGTACTAGCAAGCTACGGAACAGGTGCTGTAATGGCGGTGCCTTGTGGTGATCAACGCGATTACGATTTTGCAAAGCATTTTGATATTCCTATTCCAAATATCTTTGAAGGTGCCGATATTTCTGAAGAAGCTTACGCCTCTAAAGACCATGTGAAAATTGCCAATAGCGATTTCCTAAATGGCATGAACTATAAAAAAGCCTCTAAACGCGTTATTTTTGAGTTAGAAAAATTAGGCCAAGGCGAAGGTAAAACCAATTACCGTTTGCGTGATGCGGTTTTTTCTCGTCAGCGTTATTGGGGAGAACCATTCCCTGTCTATTATGTTAACGGGATGCCTCAAATGATAGACAAAGCACATTTACCTATTGTACTGCCTGAAGTTGAAAAATACTTACCAACCGAAGAAGGCGAACCACCTTTAGGACGTGCAGACGTTTGGGCTTGGGATACCGAAAGTAATACTGTAGTTTCTAATGATAAAATTAACAATACAACCATTCATCCTCTAGAATTGAATACCATGCCAGGTTGGGCAGGGAGTTCTTGGTATTTCTTCCGTTATATGGAAGAGGCTGCCAATAGAGATGGTGTATTTGCCAGTGAAGACGCGCTTAAGTATTGGGAAAATGTAGATTTATATATTGGTGGTAGCGAACATGCTACAGGTCACCTACTCTACTCGCGTTTCTGGGTAAAATTATTAAAAGATCGCGGTTTTGTGAATGTGGAAGAGCCTTTTAAAAAGCTGATTAACCAAGGAATGATATTGGGGACTAGTGCTTTTATTTATAGAGTTGATCTTTTATCTCATTCATCTACAACATCAAAAGATTTTAAAGACCCTAGTTTAAGTAAAGCTATTTACGTTTCTTATGACAGCTACAAGAAGTATGAAGACTTATATAAATTTATACTAAATTCTAAAATTTCTGCAGAGGATAAGAACACATTTGCCAATGGTAATGGTTTAACCAAAGGTTTAGCTAGTATTATTGAAGATACTGTGTTTTTTGATTTATTAAATGAAGAGCAAAAAGAAACCGTAAATGCTTTTCAAGAATTGTTTGAAACAGTTCAAAAAGATATATATAGTCAGAATACAGGAGCTATTATTGAAGGACTTAAATTTTCACCTATTCACGTAAAAGTACAATATGTAAATGCTTCCGATGAATTAGATATTGAAGGTTTAAAAACGGATGGTGAATTTGGTGAAGATTTTAAAGATGCTGAATTCATTCTTGAAGACGGTGTATATAAAGTTGGTAGAGATGTTGAAAAAATGTCTAAATCAAAATACAACGTTGTTAATCCTGATAGTATTTGTGCCGACTACGGAGCAGACAGCCTAAGATTGTACGAAATGTTCTTAGGACCATTAGAACAATACAAACCTTGGAATACCGCTGGTATTACAGGAGTACATAATTTCCTTAAAAAACTATGGAAATTATATGTAGATGATAATGGCTTAAAAGTCAATGACGCAGAACCAACAAAAGACAACTTAAAAACATTACATAAAACCATAAAGAAAGTACAAGAAGATATTGAAAATTTCTCTTTCAATACGTCGGTATCTACCTTTATGATTGCCGTTAATGAGTTAACACAACAAAAATGTACAAGCAAAGCTATTTTAGAACCATTATTGGTTTTAATTTCGCCTTATGCGCCACATATTGCTGAAGAACTATGGAGTCAATTAGGAAACAGCACATCTATTTCTACTGCAGCATTCCCAGAATTTGAGGCGAGTCACCTAGTAGAAAGTAGCAAAAAATACCCAATATCGTTTAATGGTAAAATGCGTTTTACGTTAGAACTACCAATGGATATGAACAAAGATGATATTGAAAAAACCGTTATGGCTCACGAAAAAACCATAGCACAATTAGATGGCAGAACACCTAAAAAAGTGATTGTGGTGCCAGGTAAAATTGTAAATATTGTTGGCTAAACTTCTAAAACATATCATCATAACTTTGTTGCCAATTCTAGGTTGGTCGCAAAGTTATGTTGGTACTGTTACCAACTATTTACATAGGGAATTTAAATAAATTCTAATACTATGTTTTTAGACCAACCTACAACTAAAAAGAAGCACAAATCGCTCAAAGATTATTTTGATTTTCGTAATAATCAGGTCAATCAAATTGGTTTAATACTCTTTTCCGCATTTATAATTAGCACCTCTTTACATTTCTTTTTTGAAGAACGCTTTACAGAAGAGCAATGGAAGACAAGACCTATGACTCGCCATAAAATTGTAGATGATCTTATTGACTCTCACGTTTTATTAAACAAATCGAAACCTGATGTTATAAAATACTTAGGCCAACCAAGTTTCACTATTACAAAAGACATCATGTTATATGAGCTTGGCTTAGCGCCACAATTTAACAGCGACCAAGTAGAACATCTATATATTGAGTTTAGTGATGAGACCGTTTCTAAAGTGTCTTTAACACTGTACGACTACTAATGCGTCAGCTTAAACCTCATTGTTTGTAATTTTATCTCTAGTATCACTAATCATAACTGCACTTCATCAAAAGTTTCTTGCATTATCTCAATATCATATTACCCTCAAAATCAACCCTATTTTTAGAAATTTATAAATTAAAAGCTTCAAAATAGTAAATCCGTAAAAGTGATTTCAAATTGACATTCAGATTTGGAACATCAGATTTATTAATAGTAATTTTCAAAAGCTATTAATCTTATAAATCATTAAAAAATGAAAATCGGAGTCCCAAAAGAAATCAAAAACAATGAAAATAGAGTTGGAATGACACCAGCTGGTGTTTTTGAATTAACAAAAAACAAACACGTTGTTTACGTACAAAAATCGGCCGGATTGGGTAGTGGTTTTTCAGACTTAGACTATATTGACGCTGGTGCCATTGTTTTGGATACTATTGAAGACGTGTACACTTCTAGTGACATGATTGTAAAAGTAAAAGAACCTATTGCTGAAGAGTACCCTCTAATACAATCGCATCATGTGGTATTTACTTATTTTCATTTTGCCTCTAGCGAACCACTAACAAAAGCCATGTTAAAAAGTAAAGCTGTTTGTATTGCTTACGAAACTGTTGAAGACAAAGATGGTTCTCTGCCATTATTAACACCAATGTCTGAAGTTGCTGGAAGAATGGCAATACAACAAGGTGCAAAATATTTAGAAAAACCTATTAAAGGACGTGGTGTTTTATTAGGAGGAGTTCCAGGTGTACCACCAGGACGTGTCTTAGTTTTAGGGGCTGGCATCGTTGGTATTCAAGCAGCAAAAATGGCTGCTGGCTTAGGTGCTCATGTCACTATTATGGATATTAACATGAAACAGTTGCGCTATGTGAATGATGTAATGCCTAGTCATGTAGTGACAGAATTCTCGAGCGAATACAATATTAGAAAGCGTATAAAAGATCACGATTTAATTATTGGCGGTGTATTAGTTAAGGGCGCAAAAGCCCCCAAATTAATTACTAGAGATATGCTTAAATATATGCGACCAGGAACAGTTTTGGTAGATGTTGCCGTTGATCAAGGCGGTTGTATAGAAACAACTAAAGCAACAACACACGAAGACCCAACTTATATTATTGATGATGTGGTGCATTATTGTGTCGCTAATATGCCTGGTGCTGTACCATACACATCAACTTTAGCATTAACGAATGTAACCTTACCTTATGTGTTGCGTCTAGCAAACCAAGGATGGGAAAAAGCTTGTGAAAAGGATCCTATGCTAGCTAAAGGTCTAAATATTGTAAATGGTAGAATTGTATACGAAGAAATAGCCGAAGCTTTCAATTGGTCTGTTGATGCCGTATAAACTAATACTGTCATAAATAATCCTGACAAAATTTCTTAACTCAAATTTGGCTTACTATTTGCTATTCATTTAGTAAATTTACATGAATTAAAAATTTCAAATTATGAGTGGAATGCTAGGATATTACATATTAATTGGTGCTATTGCTTTAGTGAGCTGGTTAGTAAGTAGCCAACTTAAACGTAAATTCGCTAAGTACTCTAAAGTACAACTAAGAAATGGCTTATCTGGAAGAGAGATTGCAGAAAAAATGTTGGCTGACAATGGAATTTATGATGTTGAAGTAATTTCTACACCAGGACAATTAACCGATCATTACAATCCAAAAAATAAAACTGTAAACCTAAGTGAGTCTGTTTACAACCAAAGAAATGCGGCTTCTGCTGCTGTTGCTGCCCACGAATGTGGACACGCCGTACAACATGCACAAGCTTATAGCGCTTTAGGTATGCGTTCTGCATTAGTACCAATTGTAAGCGTTACGTCTGGAATGTCGCAATGGTTAGTTATTGGTGGTTTAGTTTTAGGAGCTGCAGCAGGAGTTGGTTTAGGTTATTGGGTAGCCGTTGCTGGATTAGTCTTTATGGGCTTTGCAACGCTATTTAGCTTTATCACTTTACCTGTAGAGTATGATGCAAGTAATAGAGCTTTAGCATGGTTAAAAAATAAAAACATGGTAACACCAGAAGAATATAAAGGTTCTGAAGACGCACTTAAATGGGCTGCAAGAACATATTTGGTGGCTGCTATTGGAGCATTGGCCTCTTTATTATATTGGGCACTTCAGGTGTTTGGAGGTAGAGACTAACAGCTTAAAACATATAAACACAATTAAAGCTCTGATTACTCAGAGCTTTTTTATTTGAATTACAACTGAAATTACATACATTAGTTAAACTAATCAATTTTTAAATTTAAAATGGAAAATCAATTCCCCGAAAAAATAATGGTCAATAGCCTTTCAGAAGTTGATCGTGTTGCTTTTTACAAAAAAACATATTCACATGTTGCCGCAGGTGTACTTGTCTTTGTGTTATTTGAGTATTTACTCTTACAAAGTGAAACTGTAGTTGAGTTTATGTTATCTATGACACAAGGCTATAAATGGCTATTAATGTTAGGTGGTTTTATGCTAGCAACCAATTATGCCGAAGGTATGGCAATGCGTACAACAGATAGAAACAAACAATATTTAGCTTACGGAATTTATATCTTTTTTGAAGCTTTAATTTTTGTACCTATGCTATATATTGTTACAGAATTAATGGGACCTGAGGGCTCAGATCTTCTTTACCAAGCCTCTATAGTAACCTTAGCCCTATTTACAGGATTATCTGCAACCGTACTAATGACAAAAACTGATTTTTCATTTCTAAAAACAGGATTAACCATTGGTTTCTTTATTGCTATTGGATTAATAATTGCAGGTTCCTTATTTGGTTTTGACTTAGGCTTATGGTTTTCTGTAGGTATGTGTTTATTAGCCGGAGGATCTATCTTATACCAAACATCTAATTTAGTAAAAACTTATGGTGTTGAAGATTACATTCCTGCAGCCTTAGGCTTATTTGCGTCTTTAATGTTATTATTTTGGTATATCCTTAGAATTTTTATGTCTAGAGATTAATTTAAAATGGTCTCTAACAATAAAGCCTAACTAAAAATTTTAGTTAGGCTTTATTGTTACATATTTTATTTTATCCTGTTTTTTATTAAAAAAGCGAAACAAATGGTAATATACCATACAATGTTATTAAACCTGTTGTTTTCTATACTCTATAAGTGCCGTAAATTTGCACCCGCTTTAAAAAGCCCAAGATAGATAAATATAAAGATTATGAAAACAAGTAACAGAACAGTAGCAGAAAGTAAAGTAGGAACAAAAACTTTAAAATTTAGTAATTCAAGTGCCATTGTTTGGAATACGAAAAGACGTTACAAATAAATACAAACTCATATTAAAACAAAAAGCCCAACTAAAAATTTTAGTTGGGCTTTTCTAATAGATATTATTTGATTTTGTTACCATTTTTATCAAAAAAATGATATTCAAGATAAGTGTAAGCATCTCTAGGTAAAACTTTTACCCATTTTTTATGTTCAAAAAACCACTTTGAACGCACTGATGGAAACCCTTTGGTTAAAAAGGCTGCTATAAAAGGGTGTGTATTAAGTGTTACCTTTTTATAGTCTTTTTTGAAAATACGTTGTAAATCTTGATTAATACGTTCTACCACTTTAATTGGTGCTTCGATTTCATCTCCTCCTACTAAATTCGGATTTTCTTCTTTCGTTTTAATATTGCGTTCTGGCCTAACGCGTTGTCTGGTGATTTGCACTAATCCAAACTTACTCGGCGGCAATATTTTGTGCTTTGCTTTATCATCTTTCATCTCATCTCTAAGATAATTATAAAGCTTTTTTCTATTTTCTGCTTTGCCCATATCTATAAAATCGACAACGATAATGCCTCCCATATCACGTAATCGTAATTGGCGAGCAATTTCTTGGGCTGAAATCATGTTGACTTCTAAAGCAGTGTCTTCTTGGTTTTTCTCTTTATTAGAGCGATTACCACTGTTTACATCTACAACATGAAGGGCTTCGGTATGTTCTATTACCAAGTAAGCGCCTTTTGCCATAGAGACAGTTCTACCAAATGATGTTTTAATCTGACGTTCTATGCCATATTTTTCAAAAATTGGAACACCATTTTTATAGTACTTCACTATAGATTCTTTTTTTGGTGCAATTTGCTGCACATAATCTTTTACTTGTACATACATTTCTTCATCATCTACAACAATACCAGAGAATGAATCGTTAAAAATATCTCTCAAAATTGAGGATGCTTTATTCATTTCTCCCAATACTTTTGTTGGGTGATGTGCTTTGTACAGTTTTTTACACATTGCTGTCCATCGATCCAGCAAATTTTGTAAATCAGTATCGAGCTCGGCAACTTTTTTGCCTTCTGCTACGGTACGAATAATAACTCCAAACCCTTTAGGTGTAATACTTTTTACGAGTCTTTTTAAGCGGTCTTTTTCTTCTTGCGATTCAATTTTTTGTGAAATTGAAATACGATTAGAAAATGGTACCAAGACAATGTATCTTCCTGCAATAGACAATTCTGAGCTAATGCGTGGTCCCTTTGTAGAGATTGGTTCTTTTACTACTTGTACTAATATGGATTGATTCGATTTTATGGCATTCGCAATGCTGCCATTTTTATCTAAATCCTTTTCCATAGGAAAGTCTTTAAGGGTGTAATCCCTTAATTTCCCTGTGCTTACACGCTTAATGAATTTTAAAAGCGAAGGCAATTGCGGTCCTAGATCATGATAGTGTAAAAAACCATCTTTCTCATACCCTACGTTTACAAACGCAGCGTTTAGACCAGGCATAACTTTACGGATTTTGGCAATAAAAATATCGCCTACCGCAAAGTCATTGTCCTCTTCGTCTTTGTGTAATTCAATAAGTTTTCCATCTTTTAATAAGGCAAAATCAACAATATCTGAACTCGATCTTACGATTAATTCTTTGTTCATAATGTTAATTTATATCTAGCTCTTCATTGAGTTAGATGGAGTTTACTAAATTATTTGACACAGGATGTAATATCCAACAAACCATGGCATACTCTATTAAATACACCAGATTCTATATCAAAGAACGTTTCTTTAAAACTGAAAAAAGTAGTTATAAAACTACTTTTAACAATTTATTTCTTTTTATGACGATTAGCGCGTCTACGTTTTTTACGCTTGTGCGTCGCTACCTTGTGTCTTTTTCTTTTTTTACCACTTGGCATAATAAATAATTCTTTTTAATTAATATTTTGTTTAAATGCTTTCTTAGTTAACCTCAACATTAGATTTAACACCTTCTAAAAATACTTTAGCTGGCTTAAATGCAGGAATGTTATGAGCAGGAATTTTTATTGTAGTATTCTTTGAAATATTACGACCTGTTTTTTCAGCTCTTGTTTTAATAATGAAACTTCCGAAACCTCTTAAGTATACGTTATCTCCGCTTTCTAAAGATGTTTTTACTTCTTCCATAAAGGTTTCAACAGTTGCTTGTACGTCACCTTTTTCAATACCTAACTTGTCAGATATTTTTGCTACCAAATCGGCTTTTGTCATTGTTATTAGTTTTAGGGTTACTTTAAATTCTAAGGGATTGCAAATATAGGTAATTTAATTTCAATAGTTCAAACGTAATTAATTAAAATTTAACACAATAAACATTTAATTTTGTTTTTCATTAAAAACACTAAATGGATTTCAACCTCAAACTAATTAACTGGTACTCAGTCAAAAAAAGAGAATTACCTTGGCGAAAAACTAGTAATCCGTATTACATTTGGCTATCAGAAATAATTTTACAACAAACACAAGTTAAGCAAGGATTACCTTATTATGACGCATTTGTTACCAAATATCCTACAATTTTTGACCTTGCTGAAGCTTCTGAAACATCCGTTTTAAAATTATGGCAAGGATTAGGATATTATTCTAGAGCTAGAAATCTTCATACAGCAGCAAAATATATTGTTAATGAATTAGAGGGTCAATTTCCAAACACTTATAAAGACTTACTTAAGTTAAAAGGGGTTGGAGATTATACAGCAAGTGCTATTGCATCTATTGCATTTGGTGAAGTTGCTGCTGTAGTAGATGGTAATGTATATCGTGTACTCTCTCGTTATTTTGGAATTGATACTGCTATAAATTCAACTTTAGGTATTAAAGAATTTAAGTCTTTAGCAGCTTCTCTAATAAGCAAAGATCAACCTGCCACATACAACCAAGCTATCATGGAGTTTGGCGCGCTGCAATGCAAACCTAAAAATCCCGATTGTACAACGTGCCCACTTGCATCGGGTTGTGTAGCACTTCAGAAAAAACTAGTCGATACGCTTCCTGTAAAATTGAAAAAAACTAAAGTTACCACTAAATATTTCAACTTTTTAGTCTGTATAGACCCTAATAAAAAGGTTCTTTTTGAAAAACGTACTAAAAAAGGAATTTGGCAAAACCTCTATCAGTTTCCTTTAATTGAATCAGAAAAAAGTCTAAGTATTAATGAATTTGATTTACTAGATATTGAAAACACATTTTTAAAAACAACCCCCTTCGATTACTCTTTATATAATGAAACAGATATTGTTCACAAATTATCTCACCAACATCTGTATACTAAATTCTGGATTATTGAAACAGAACACTTACCAAAAGAAGCAATTTCTATTGAATCACTAACAAAATATCCTGCTCCAGTGCTTATTAGCAACTTTTTACATAAGTTCACATTTTAGAATCTTAAAGAAATCACATTTTTTTATTACTTTTAATGGAGTACTTTCAAAAAGACTAACTTTACAAAAAATAAATAATTATGGCTGGAACATTAAATAAAGTGATGCTCATCGGAAACTTAGGTGACGAAGTAAAAATGCATTATTTTGATGATAAAAATTGTGTTGGTCGTTTTCCTATTGCCACTAGCGAATCTTACGTAAATAAGCAAACAAACGAACGCATAACCAATACAGAATGGCACAATATTGTGGTTAGAAATAAAGCGGCTGAAATTTGTGAAAAATACCTTACTAAAGGTGATAAAGTTTATATTGAAGGTAGAATAAAAACTAGAAAATGGACAGATGATAAAGGTATGGATCGTTATTCTACAGAAATTCAATGTGATGAATTTACATTCTTAACACCTAAGAATGACCAACAACAATCCAATAAACCTAACACGCAAAATACCAATCCTCAACCACAACAACCTGCACCAACAAATGCAGAACCAGAGGGAGATGATGATTTACCATTCTAACCAACTTTTAAACTAACCTTATCTTGGACCCAGAACCCACGGTTTTAATTTCACATTTAGTAGTTATCAATAGCTCGTTTATAACAAGTATTATCATTCTTATTATTTTATTAATGTGTTCTGCTTTAATTTCTGGAGCTGAAGTTGCTTTATTTTCACTTACCAAATCTAATATAGATGAAGGTATAGAAAAAAAATCTCCTGCAATGTTAATTATTGCAACACTTTTAGAACGCCCAAAAAAATTATTAGCCACCATATTAGTTGCTAATAATTTTATAAATATTGCTATTGTTCTATTGTTTGCATATATAGGAGAAACGCTTTTTAGCAGTATTACAAGTACCTTGTTTAGGTTTTTAGTTGAAGTTGTTTCGGCAACATTCTTAATATTATTATTTGGAGAAATTATTCCTAAAATTTACGCAAGTAGAAATAGTGTAAAATTTTCTTCTTTTATGGCAAGACCATTACGCTTTTTAGATGTGGTTTTTTCTCCTTTAAGTTTACCAATGCGCTTTGTAACCATTCAAATTCAGAATAAATTTGGGAAACAACGCTCTAATCTTAGTGTAGACCAGTTGTCTCAAGCCCTAGAATTGACCAACGACGAAGACACCACAAAGGAAGAACAAAAACTATTACAAGGTATTGTATCGTTTGGAAACACAGATACCAAACAGGTAATGCGACCTCGAATGGATTTGTTTGCTCTAAATATAAACACGCCTTATGAAACCATTATAAAAGAAATTATTGACAATGGTTACTCTCGTATTCCGGTATATGAAGAAAACATCGATACGATTAAAGGTGTGCTTTACGTTAAGGATTTATTACCACATTTAAATAAGAAAACATTTGATTGGACCACCATTTTACGAGAACCTTTCTTTGTACCAGAAAACAAGAAATTAGATGATTTAATGGTAGAATTTCAAACCAAAAAAGTACATCTTGCTGTGGTTGTTGATGAATACGGAGGTACCTCTGGATTGGTGTCTCTTGAAGATATTATTGAAGAAATTGTTGGAGATATTAGTGACGAATATGATGATGACGATTTAATCTATACCAAATTAAACAATAACAATTATAGCTTTGAAGGCAAGACTCCTCTTAAAGATGTATATAAAATAGTTGGTATTGAAGATGATATTGAACTTTTTGAAGCTCGGAAAGGAGAAGCAGAAACACTTGCAGGTTTTGTTTTAGAAATTTCAGGTGGCTTCCCAAGAATAGGAAGTAAAATAAATTTTGAAAATTACGTTTTTACAGTAGAAGCTTTAGAACGTAAGCGTATTAAACAAATAAAACTTACGTTATTAGGGACACACGTTTAAAACGAGCACATTACACATTATCCAATAAGGTGATAATAACTAAAATAATACGTGTCCTACAAAAACAATAAATACAAACACATGAAACGCATAGTTCTTCCCATTTTAAGTTTATTAATGTTAAGCTGTGGAGATGATCCATTACCAAAACCAAAAGGCTATTTAAGACTCGAATATCCAAAAGCCGTCTATAAAAAAGCTACAGTTCCATTACCGTTTTCTTTTGAAAAAAATGAACTTTCGGATCCTATAAAGTTTGTAAAATCTACGGCAGACATTAAAGGCATTGATGTTAATTATCCTTCTTTAAAGGCTACAATTTATCTCACCTATAAAGAAGTAAAAGATGGAAACTTAGAGAAGTTGTTACGAGATGCTCAAAACCTTACTCAAAAACACACCATGAAAGCAGATGAGATTGCACAAGGTGAATTTGTAAATGCTGAAAAGCAGGTTTATGGAATGTTTTATGAAATTGGAGGCGATGCTGCATCACAATCTCAATTTTATGTTACAGATAGCACCAATCATTTTTTAAGTGGTTCGCTTTATTTCTATGCTAAACCAAATTACGATTCTATTTATCCAGCTTCAGAGTATCTAAAAAAAGATATTAAGCGTATTATGGAATCCGTTCAGTGGAAAAACGAATAACCTTAATAAAATACTTTATAAAAAAATGCCTATCGAAAACTCGATAAGCATTTTTTATCCTTAGAAAATATAATTTACCCTTAACTTTGGTAAACCCATTCTCCTCCTGTTTTTATAACAGCAAAATCTTCTGTTGTATTACTACCGTTATAAACTTCAATAGTAATAACATACTTTTGCTCTTCTTCAGCAGAAGGATCTATGTCATTTAAAACTACTCTAATAGCATCTAATACCATATCATTAGTCCATTCAGCGGCATTACCAGATCTTCTATCCATGTTACCATAGTTTTCCATACTATCAGTAGCTGTAGGATATTCTGCGCCAAGTTCAGATATTATTAATGTATAATCGTCACTAGTTAAGGTGTATTTAATTGTGTTATCTGGCAACCATGCTCCATCCTCGTAACCAAACTGTAACATTGTAGTAATAGTTGACTCAAAGCCTGACCATTGACCATTAGTGTAAGTATAAAGATTACCTCTTAATTGAGCTCCACTTGAACTAGATACATACTTATAGATAATTAAAATTTCATCTTCCTCTTGTGCATATGGATATTTAATATCTAAGAATGTAGGCAAATAATTATCCGCAGGTATAGAGCTACCAAAGTTGCTTAAGCCCATAGACTCAAAATCTTCTTCACTTAAGATATAAACACCTTCAGCTAATTCCCATTCACCATCAATATATGTATAATACACTTCTTTATTTACTGTAGCACCTTCTACACCAGCAACTTTAATTTTAGCTACTTCGATCTCCCAAGTTGCACCAACATCTAAATCAGACTCATATTTAAAAGCAATATGAATGGTTTCTCCTTCGTAAGCAGATAATAAATAATCATCAGATTCTACAGCCGTCCAACTATCTCCTGCTGGTACCGGACTCACCTCTATAGTATCCCAATTAGCTGCAACTATATCACCATCATAATCTGTAGAGATTAAGATATTGTAATAATCAGACTCATTAGCGTAATTTAAGATCTGAGTAACTTGAAACAAAGGATTTACTTGATTCGTTAAATCAATTTCTGAAGATATCAACCAATCTTCGTTTACGTTATTTTCTGAATCTGCATAACCTGACATTTTAGATCCATAACTAGTTCCTTCCCAAACTTGATCTCCAGTTACGCTAACAGCAGTATAATCTAAAAGTGTACCAGCCGATGCAAAATCAGCTTCATAAATAGTAGCAATACCTTCTACTGGCTCCTCCGTATATTGCTTGTAAGATGCTAATACAACCTGTCCTTCTTCGGGAGTAGGGTATTGATCTTCAAGAAGGCCTGGAATAAAGTCTTCTGGGTTTTCATTAGGGTAAAATGCGATAGCATTTAAAGCTCCTTGAGGGTAATCTAAAATTTCTAATTCATATGTGTCTGCAGATGTGTAATCACTAAGTCCTTCTGCATTTCCTACGTATAAATCGTAAGTCACGAATACGGTTGAACCTTCACCCCAAAAAGGATAGTTGCTTTCTAATAATTGAGGAATTGAATCCTTAGCTTGCTGCTCTGAATTAAAGTTTCCGTAAGTTAAATTTAAATCGTCGTAATCGTCACTAGTTACTGTATAATAGTCAGTTCCTACGATAGGATCTGCTGACGTATCTAGATCTTCGTAAATGTCTTCCATTGGGTTACAACCTACAAAGGTTATACCCAAAATTGCTAAACAATAAAATATTCTTTTCATATTAAATTTTTTTAAAAATTAACTTGTAATCCTACACTATACGTTCTACCAGGACCAAAATAAACTTGAGCACCTGAAGCAGTACCACCTACATCATTAGCATCTGAAACATACTCAGTATTAAATACGTTATTTACTTTACCTATTAATACGGCATCAAAATCTCCCATTTCAAAAGTATGTCTTAAACCAACATCGAATAAACCGAAATCAGGAATCTTCCATACATCTGGTAAATTTTCTGTACCTCTATTTGTAACATCATAAGATGCATAATTGTCACCAGCAAAATGATAATCTACATAAACATTAGATTTATTTGCTAATTTATAATTCGCACCTAAAGCAAATGTCGTTTGCGCTGCGTCACCAACTTTTAATCCGTCAGCAAAAACATCAACGATACTTAAAACATCTCCTGATTGATTTCTTATAGGACCCGAAGTATCACTAGTCCATTTCCAATCACCTAAAGATGCCATACCTGTTACTGTTAAATGATCAGTAGCTTTATACCTAAGGTCAATTTCAATACCTTGGTGTAAAGCATCAATACCTTTTAAGTTATAAAAATAAACATCATCGTTAGTAGAAACTCTACCTGCATTAGCTTTATCTAACCATTGTGTATAGTACACATTAACATTAGCACTTAACTTTTCACCACGAAAACCGTATCCTACCTCAGCACTAAAAACTTTTTCATTAACAGCATCTGGGTTAGCATCAATACCATCTTCATTTATAAATACCGCATCTAAGAATGGTGCTTTAGAGAAGTAACCTACATTAACAAAAACATTATTACTCATATCTAGGTTATAGTTACCACCACCTTTAACACCGTAACCTACAAAGTTTTTAGCATCAGATGTTCTATCTCCTGTAATTGTTCTGTTCATATATTCTTTCTGCTTATAGTTGCTATTAGAAACATCTGCAGCCACAAAGAAATTTAACTTATCATTATATTGGTATTCAGCTTGACCAAAAAGCCCATATCTTATAACAATACCATCGTAGTCTTTATTATAACGATCACCAACTTTTAATGGCTTACCATAAGCAAAAGTATTCACTTCATTATCTAAGTAAAATTGACCACCTAATAAGTCATCTACTTGGTACCAGTGAGACCCGATATAATAACGACCATCAAAACCACCAGAAACTGTTAACCTATCATTTACTCTATTTTTATAACTAGATAATATCCCGTACCATTCATGAGAGTTTCTAGAAGACGAAATAATATCAGAAGAACCATTTACTCCATTAGCTCTATTTTCTGCAACGATTCTATCAAAATCAATAGGAGTTAATCCTGAAGATCCAATTCTATAATCATCAGATCCAATTTTAGAACCTTCATCTCTGCGTCCTCCTCCAGAACCAAATGATGCATATAACGCTGTTGATAATACTGATTCATCATTAATATTCCATAAATGATTTACAGACATTTGTGGTTTATGGTAAAAGTTATAAGATTGGTGATAAACTTCACCATCTTTATAACCCCAATCTTTATTTGCTTTTCTTGGTCCTGAATCTGTATCCTTTAATTCATCAATTGTAGAACGATTGTAACGTTGTCCATGTTCTTGTTGAGAACCAAAAGCAGTAAATGATATTCTATGTGCATCATTTATTTGTTGAGATAAACTTAAGAAATAATTGTATCCAGAAAATTCAGTTCCATCTACATAACCATTACCAGAAATTTTTGCAGCACTAACAGTAGCAGCAAAACCTTTATCACTTAAACCCGTTGAATACGTCATTCCGTATTTTAAATAACCATCATTAGCAACACTAGACTTAACATTACCGCCTTGTTCTGCGTCTGTTGTTTTTGTAATAATGTTAATTGTACCACCTACAGAAGCCACAGCTACTTTAGAAGCACCTAATCCTCTTTGAACTTGCATAGTCGATGTTACATCTCCTAAACCAGCCCAGTTACTCCAATACACAGCTCCGTTTTCCATGTCATTTACTGGAACACCGTTAATCATTACTGCGACATTTTCAGAATTAAACCCTCTTAGATTTATTTTACTGTCACCGTAACCACCACCTTGTCTTGTTACATAGACACCTGGAGTTGCTTTTAAAATTTCAGGAAACTCTTGAGTTCCTAATTTTATAGCAATTTCTTCGGCTTTAATTGTTGACACAGCAACCGGTGTTTTTCTGTCTACAGCAACAGAAGCAACAATCATAATTTCGTCTAAACCTACATTACTAGACATCAGTGTAATAGTACCTAAATCGGTATCTCCACTAAACGCTATCGTTTGAGTTACATAACCTACATAAGAAATAACTACTTCACCTGAATTTAAATCAGTATTTAAAGCAAAGCTGCCTTCAAAATCTGTAGTTGTTCCATTTGTTGTTCCCTTAACAATAATGTTAGCACCAGGAAGTGGTGAGTTCATGTCACTATCAATAATAATACCCTTGATAGAGCTTTGGGCATATGCAAACGTTGTTAAACTGGTTAAAACAACAATACATAAAAAAAGACTAAATTTTTTCATATAAAATTTCAGTTAATTGGTTTTTATCAGCGCAAAATTACGCATTACAATAGCTAAAACATTAACTCAATGTTAACAATTAAGCCTTACGAAGATAAATATAGAATCAACAACTTTAGCGCATTAACAGTTAAAATTACTAAAACTTTTTAACAATTTTTAACAATTTTTCTTATAAAAAGCCAATAAATTTTGCGTAGAAGCATCATGATTAGCGTCTGTACTAACATCAGTTAGCTCATTTAGTATAGATTTAGCGAGTTGTTTACCTAATTCTACACCAAATTGATCATAACTATAAATGTTCCAAACAATACCTTGTACAAAAATTTTGTGCTCGTACATAGCTATGAGTTTCCCTAAACTCTTTGGTGTTAACTTTTGAATTAACAATGACGTTGTTGGTTTATTACCTTCAAACACTTTAAAAGGCAGCAATTTAGACATCTCTTCTTGCGACAATGATTGCCCTTTTAATTCCGACAAGACCTCCTCTTCAGTCTTACCATTCATTAAGGCTTCGGTTTGCGCAAAGTAATTAGACATTAATTTATTATGATGATCTTTATTACCATGTAACGACTCAACATAACCAATAAAATCTGTTGGAATTAACTTTGTACCTTGATGTATTAACTGAAAAAACGCATGTTGCGAATTTGTACCTGGCTCTCCCCAAATTATGGTTCCTGTCTGGTAGTTTACCTTATTCCCATTTCTATCTACACTTTTTCCATTGCTCTCCATAATACCTTGTTGAAGGTAAGTCGCAAATTGATTTAAGTATTGTGTGTATGGAATTATAGCTTCACTTTCGGCATTAAAAAAATTATTATACCAAACCGTCAATAATGCTGAAATAACAGGTATGTTTTGGTTAAAATCTGTCGTTTTAAAATGCTCATCCATTTGATGTGCTCCCTCTAAAAGGCTTTCAAAATGCTTGTAGCCTAAAGCTAAACTTATGGAAAGACCAACAGCACTCCACAATGAAAAACGACCACCAACCCAATCTTTCATAGGAAAAATATTAGCTTCGTCTATTCCAAATGCTTTTACACTTTTAATATTTGTAGAAACCGCTACAAAATGTTTAGACACTGCTTCTTGTGGTAACGACTTTAAAAACCAAGCTCTAATTGAATTGGCATTAGATAAGGTTTCTTGTGTTGTAAATGTTTTTGAAACTATTACAAATAATGTTGTTTCGGGATTTAACGTTTTAATAACCTCTTGATAGTGGTCTCCATCTACATTACTTACAAAGTGTGTATTTAGATGATTTTTATAATATTGAAGCGAATCTACAACCATTGCTGGCCCAAGGTCTGAACCACCAATCCCAATGTTTACAACATCTGTAATAGCTTTACCTGTAAAGCCCTTGTGCTTACCACTTACAACTGAATTGGTAAACGCTTCTATTTTTTGTTTTACTTCATAAATTTCAGGAATCACATTTTCACCATCTACAAAAACCGCTGCATCTTTAGGTGCTCTTAACGCTGTATGTAAAACAGCTCTTCCTTCTGTAGCATTGATGACGTCTCCTTCAAAATATTTTGAAATTGCACCTTTTAAATCCAACTCGTTTGCTAACGCAACCAATAAATCAATTGTTTCTGTAGTGATTCTATTTTTAGAAAAATCAACATAAAAATCTTCCCATTGTACAGTTAGTTTATTTGCTCTTTCAGCATCAGAGTTAAATACATCTTTTAAATGCTGAGACGCAATAGATTCAAAATGCGCTTGTAATTGTTTCCACGCTTTTGTAGTGGTTGGGTTGGTTGCTTTTAATGCCATTATTATATATCTACGTTAGTATCTTCAGTGATTGTGTTTTCTGGTTGAATTGGATCTGCTTCCAAGAAAAAGATATTGTCTAATCTTTGTTTTATAGGCTTAATATGCTCTAAGAATTTAACTTTTAAACTGTCTGAAATTGGTTTAGCTTCTGGCAGTTTTTGTTTAAATGGATCTACTTGTTGTCCGTTTTTCCAGAAGCGGTAACACACATGAGGACCACCTGTATTTCCTGTCATTCCAACCTTACCAATAATATCTCCTTGTTTTACAAATTGCCCTTTTTCAACTAAGCGTTTACTCATGTGAAGGTATTGTGTAGAATAGGTATCGTTATGTCTTATTTTAACATATTTACCATTCCCTCCTCGTCTTGTAGACTCTACAACTGTTCCATTTGCTGTTGCCATAATTGGTGTCCCTATTGGTGCTGCAAAATCGGTTCCTTTGTGAGGGCGCACTTTATAACCATAAACCGCAATACGGCGTTTTAAATTATAGCGCGATGATATTCTACTAAATTGAACAGGAGCTTTTAAAAATGCACGTCTTAGGTTTTTTGCATCTTCATTGAAGTAATCTACAATCCCTTTTACAGAATCTGTTTGAAACCGAAAAGCATACAAAGAATCTCCATTATGTTCAAAATACGCCGCTTTTACATCATGTACTCCTGCGTATATGCTATCATCAATATATTTATCTGTATAAATAACCTTAAAGCGATCTCCTTTTTGAAGTCTTCTAAAGTCTATAGTCCATGCATATATATCATCAGCCATTTTATAAGCTAATCGCTGACTCAGTCCTTTATCTTCTAATGTTTTAGAAATACTACTCTCTATAACACCAGTCGCTATTTTTTCAATATACGTTACTGGTTTTTTACTTGTATAGGCGTGAATAGAATCTTTTAAATTTACCACAACATACTCTACTTGATCTGTTTGATAAATAAACGTTTCTGGACTTGGCAGGCTATCTTTTTCTGATTCCTTTGAAAATAATAATGTATAAGGTTTACCTGGATGAAGTTTTCTGATATCAAAAGTATCTTTTGTTTTTTCGGCAATTTGAAAAATATCTGGATATCCTATATTGTTTCGTTGCAAAATTTCGCCAAAACTATCTCCTTTTTGAATGGTATCTCGTTTTACAATATAGTTATTGATATCAAAACCAAACTCTAGAATTTTTTCTTCTTCAACTATTTCTGCTAATTCTTTTTCGTATGCTACTTCTGCTGAGTTATCTTCTTTACAAGCATATACACTTACTGCAATTACAGCAATTGTTATTAATCGTTTTAACTGCATTAATTAAGCTAATTATAAATTATTTCCCCAATTTTCTAATTCTTCTGCACTCCATAATTCTGGAAAGAAAATACGTCTTTGATATTTTGGATGCATGTATTTTTTCCAATCACTTCCGCCAGTTGCTTCTCCATCACCAATACCACTATCTATATAATGTTTGGCGGCATTATAATGTGCCATTACCCAAGAGACATTCACAGTATAATCGTAATGACGCATAGCTTTAATAAGCTCTTCGTTTTCCTGATCTTCTTTTGGTAATTCTTTAAAACGTGTCCAAAGATTTTTAGTATTATAGGTTTTCATAAACCTTAAAAACTCATCCTTGTATCGTTTTTCAAAATTAACTAAAAGTGTGGATTTTTTTCCTGTTTTATAGTCTTTTCCTGCAGCTTGCCAATATAAATGTTCAAACGCATGTGTATAAGGAGTATCTCTATCAATATTTTTTCGGAACCTATAATCAATAAGATTAATCAATTCTGTAGATGCAAATTCTATAAATCTATATTGTGCACTTTGAAAACCGCTCGCAGGAGTTAAGGTATATCTAAATTTCATATACTGTTCAACATCCATACCCTCTCTCATAATATTAAATGAGGTTGATAACATATCGAAATAGCGGCTAATTCTCATGAGTTTACTTTCAAAAAAAGTAACATCCATATTTTCTTTTTCTGCTACTTGAGAAATTTCCCAAAGTATCATTTTAAAAATCAACTCATTAATTTGATGATAAGCGATAAACACCATTTCATCAGGAAGTGTTGTACGCTGAATTTGTAAGTTCAACAAAGCATCTGTCTGAATATAATCCCAATACGTTATTGGTTTGCTATACAATAAACCGTATAAATGGTCGTCTGTATCTTGGTCTATTTTTTCGTACTTCTCTTGAAGTGCTTTTATAATTTCGTCGTAATTTGGTTGATCTGACATATATTTGGTTAATCTTAAAATTCTATTTGAAAGGAGTGTTTTAATCCTTTAAACTCCACAAGATCTGCACGTAGAGAACCTACAGCTAAATCTGCTTTAATTCTTAAAGGGATTTTATTTTTATCGGCACTGACCCACAGTGTTAAACTTTCTTCTTCTTTAAAAACACGACCAGCCATAACATAAGGTCTAAATTTTAAAGTTTTTACTTTTACATCAGAATCATTAACATCTACTTTAATAGTTTCTTCGCCTAAGTATTTGAGTTTAAATCCGTAATTTTCTGCATCAAAGAACATGTTGGTTTTTATTTCGTCACCAACTTTTAAAGCAGCTACATCTATGTTGTTTCTTAGATAATAGTACATTGAAACCATATCTTGTACATCCTTTTCTGTAGCTACGGTCTTAATTTCATTTTTCTTTTTATTATTGACTTCTGCTATTCGTTTAGCATGATCAAATTTAATTTCAATATTTTTTGTGTGACCACCTTCATCAATTTTTCTTATAAATTTATAAGGTGCTCCTGTTTCTTTATCAAAATAGCTTTCATAACGGTCTTTAACTTTAAAAAACCATTTTATGGCTCCAGTAGTCCACCCTTTACCTACAACGTGAAAAACAGGTTTTCCGTCTAAATTAGTATCTTTTACAGATAGTGTTGCGTTACCTGCTTTAAGAAAACCACTATAGCTCATTTTGAATTTAAACCACTCTCCATCTTGAAATGCGGATTCCTTTTCAATATTTGATGTTTGAAATCCGACTAAGAATAATATGATTGTAAAAAAATATTTCATGTGTTTATATTTTTGTTTTAAGTCACATGTAGTCCACTATTAGTTTTCTGTTTGGCAATATATTTTTTTAAATGCTCGCCTTATAACCTTTAGCTTGTAAATGTAATTAATGTAACGGATTTTTTCTGTTACAATTATCTTAAATACAATTACTATTCCAAATGTAATAAATCATTAAAACACAACGCAAAAACCTTAGTTAATTTAAAACTATTTTTAGATTAATGCTTACCTTCTTAAATTCAATTAACCTTAGTATAGAGCTATCCATTTCTCCTCATTTGAGTTAAGATTATATGAAATGGAAATTAAAATTTTAAGCGCGTTTACTTGTAAGAAGTTAAACGCGCTTTTTTTTTACAATGTCCCTCTTTTGGCTTGCTCTCTCTCAATAGATTCAAACAAGGCTTTAAAGTTACCTGCACCAAAACCTTGAGCTCCCATGCGCTGAATAATCTCAAAGAATAATGTTGGTCTATCTTCTACAGGTTTTGTAAAAATCTGTAATAAATAGCCTTCTTCATCAGCATCTATCATTATAGATAACTTTTGAAGCTCACTAATATCTTCTTTCATCATGTCCATATGCTCACCTAATCGTTTAGGAATATCATCATAATAGGCTTGTGGTGGAGGTGGTAAAAACTCAACACCTCTTGCTTTTAATTGTGAAACGGTTTTAATAATATCGTCTGTAGCAACTGCAATATGTTGTACTCCTGAATCTTCGTAAAAATCTAAGTATTCTTCAATTTGAGACTTTTTAGCTGCTTTTGCTGGTTCGTTAATTGGGAATTTAATTCGGCCATTTCCATTACTCATTACCTTACTCATTAAAGCAGAGTATTCTGTGTGGATTTGTTTATCATCAAAAGATAAAAAGTTTACAAATCCCATTACGTCTTCATACCATTTTACCCATTTATTCATTTGTCCCCAACCTACATTACCAACCATGTGGTCAATGTATTTTAAACCTACAGGTTCTGGATTGTAGTCAGTCTTCCACTCTACAAAACCTGGCATAAATGTTCCTGTATAGTTTTTACGTTCTACAAACATGTGCACTGTTTCTCCGTAGGTATAAATTCCTGCTCTTACAACTTCTCCAAACTCATCTTTTTCTACCGTTGGTTCCATGTAAGATTTTGCGCCTCGTTTTGTTGTTTCTTCGTAAGATTTACGTGCATCCTCTACCCAAAGTGCAACAACTTTAACACCATCTCCATGCTTAACAATATGTTTGTTTATTTCAGAACTACTATTTAACGGAGTTGTAAGTACAATACGAATTTTATCTTGTTTTAGCACATAACTTACAGAGTCTTTAGAACCTGTTTCTAATCCTTTATATGCATACGACTGAAAACCAAATGCTGTTTTATAAAAATGAGCTGATTGCTTTGCATTACCAACATAAAACTCGACGTAATCTGTTCCTAAAAGCGGCAAAAAATCTTGCGCTCCTTCAAATATTTTTTCTAAACCGTAGTTTACACTTTTAACTTCTTTTGCCATACTATTTTATTTAATGTTTTAAAATCAAAACTTTTATTGCTTATTAAAAAAACTCTTTTTCGCTTGTATCTACCTCTGTAGAATCCTCCTCAATGATATAAGTATCATCTTCATAAGTATCATCTTCCCATGTATTTAATGAGTCTGACTCCATTTCCGAATCATAGTAATAATCATCATTTTCAAAATCATTAAAACCATCTAACATTCCCGAAGACAACATCGTTCCGTAAAAAATTAAAACGGCTGCGGCCATAAGCACTATTAATCCATTAATTACAATAGCGATAATATTTATAATCTTAGCCGTATTAACGTTACTTCTAGACTGTGGTGAAAAAGCTTCGGGATTTTCTCCAAACTCTTTTAAGCTTTTATTTGCTACAACAAGACCTATTATGGCCATAATTAATGGTACAATTGCTGTTATTCCGTAACAGCAACAACTTGCAATACCAATAACTAGAGCTAGCACACCTAAAATAAGTGCTAATGGGTCTGCTGATAATTTGTTTTGATTCATTTATTTTAAGTGATTTTTTTAATGTAATAATTAGTGTTCTAACCAAGATTTAAAATAATCTTCGTCAGCTATTTTTAAAGCCTCTTCCGTTACTTTTAAGGGCTTAAATGTATCTACCATTACAGCTAGCTCGTCTGTTTTTACCTTACCTATACTGCGCTCCATAGCTCCTGGATGCGGACCATGCGGAATTCCTGCAGGATGTAAAGAAATATGACCTGCATCAATATCATTTCTACTCATAAAATCACCATCTACATAATACAACACCTCATCACTGTCTATATTACTATGGTTATATGGAGCAGGAACTGCAAGCGGATGATAATCGTATAGTCTTGGCACAAAACTACAAACCACAAAAGCATCAGTTTCAAATGTTTGATGTACTGGTGGTGGTTGGTGTACACGCCCCGTTATAGGTTCAAAATCGTGAATTGAAAATGCATATGGGTAATTGTAACCATCGTAACCTACAACATCAAAGGGATGTGAGGCATAGACCATTTCTATAATTTCATCTTGTTTTTTGACCTTAATCAAGAAATCACCGGACTCATTATAGGTTTCTAACTCTTGAGGTTGGCGTAAATCGCGTTCGCAAAAAGGTGAATGCTCTAACAATTGCCCAAAATAATTACGGTAACGTTTAGGTGTATAAATTGGCCTGTACGATTCTACAATAAATAAGCGGTTATCTTCTGTATCAAAATCTAGTTGGTAGATAATTCCTCTTGGCACTAAAAGATAATCTCCGTATTTGAAATCGAGATTACCTAACATGGTTCTTAATTTCCCTGTGCCTTTATGGATAAAAATTAACTCGTCTGCATCCGTATTTTTATAAAAATAATCTCTTGTAGATTCTTTTGGTGCAGCTAAAATGATATTACAATCAGTATTGGTTAATACAATTTTACGACTGTCTAAATAATCGTTTTCTGGTTTTACTTGAAATCCTCTAAAACGATACGATTGTATATTGTTAGCTTTCGCAATTTTGGGCGCTACGCTATATTGCTTTTTAATTTCTTTTACCTGAGTTGGTCGTTGCTCATGGTAACTGTTGGTAGACATACCGTCAAAACCAATAGTTCCGAACAATTGTTCGTAATAAAAATCGCCGTTTGGTTTTTTAAACTGTGTGTGGCGCTTTGGTGGAATTTTCCCTAATTTATGATAAAATGGCATTTTTTGAATGGTTTAAAAAGTTGAATTGATTATCCGTTTATTTGGTATATATCAAACTATGCTTAAAGGTACAAAAAATGTGTATTTATTCTGGATTCCTTTTCATAAGGAAGTGAAGATGTAATTTTATGTTTTGCCAGAAGGGTTTCATAATACACAAATATCGAAAATTTATGTGAGATGCTGAAATAAATTCAACACTAGAAAATAAGTTTTTAAAACCAAAACCCAAGATTAAAAAGCCAATAGCTTTTACCTGTATCTGGCGAATGCGTAAATTTACCTTCCAAAGGCCCTAAAAACGTTTCTAAAGAATATCCAACAGCATAACCACTATAGCTTGGCGATAAGAAAAAATCACCCGACTCAAAAAGGCCATCATCTATATTAGCAAAGTTACCAGCCAAAAGAATATGATGATTTTTAAAAATCTCATAATCTAAAGTTAGTGTTCCTTTTACAAAACTATCTCCAGTTAGGGTTAAATAATCGTAACCGTAAAAAGAATAAAAACTATTTATAAGGTTTTCGCCATAACCACCTAAAGCAAAACTTAATGCTTTTGTAGATTTATCTCCTATTTTAAAACCACCACTTGCTTCCGTTTTTAATGCTAATTTATCATTAAAACTAAAGGCATAACCAAAATCTGCTTTAGCTATTGAAAACTTGTCAAAACTCTTGTTTAATCCTGATGCTTTTAAATACAAATGAAAGTTTCCATCAAAGTAAAATCCTCTTTTTGGTAAAAGTGCATTATCGTAATCATCGAACTTTAAATTTCCAAACACACTAAAGTAATCTGTGTTTTCAAAAGTTATTTTATCTTCTCGTACGTTATCAATAATAGTTTCCGAAGTTATTTTTAGATGCTTATGCTCTGCACCTATCTTTAATGCAAAATCCTTTCTAAAAATAGTTTGTAAATACAACTGATTTGTAAAATCTGAAATTTTTGCATCAATTTTATTTAAACCTACTAAAAAAGGTGAATCTGCGTCTAAGGCCAATAAAGGATTAACATTTTTATTAAACTGATTGAAACGCGATTTTACTCCAATACTAATATAAAACCCTTTATCTATAAAATAGTCAAAATTATACCTACTGTTATCTCCCAACACCAAATCTAATGAAGCTATATCATTACTAAACAATAACTTTTTTTGCGTAATATTTGCAAGTATGGCACTTTTGTATAATTCATCATAATGCAAACCTAATCTTAAGAATGTACTAGTTCCGGACTCTTTTACACTACCTACTAAACTATATTCAGATTCATTTTCTGTAGCTTCTAATTGGTATCTAAACGTATCAAAATTATTAGTGGCAATAAGGTTGTTTATTCCTTGTTTAAAATCTGCGTAACTTATTTTTACTTTTTCTTTTAACTTTAATTTTCCAAGAAGATATGCTCTGGTATAACGTTCATTACCATCAATATTCACATTTCTAATTTTAAGACTATCTAAAACCTTAACTTCTTTTGGCTTTTTATAAGTTGATTGCTGCTGTTTTACACCTTGTAATTTAGTCAGTTGAGTTCTGGCTGCGGCTTCACCATTAGCGATAATATTCTCGCCTTCATCAAAAGAGATTACAGAAAAATTACTAATATCAGGTTTAATATAAATATCGGTTAATTCCGACTTATTTCTCATTGCATTTATAGTCCTAAAATTATTGATTTGCATTAGAATATCTGGCGCCGAATTTAAAGATTCTCTATCTTTTAAACCGTCCTGAACATCAACTCCAATTATAATATCCATGCCTTTGGCTCGTAATTCTTCGACCGGAAAATTATTAGTAACTCCGCCGTCAATTAAAATTCTCTCACCAATTACTACAGGCTGAAATAAAGAAGGCAAAGCGCCACTTGCTGTAACAGCTTCTGCCAATTTACCTTTATCCATAATTAAAGATTCTCCTGTTTCAATATCAGTGGCAATGCAAAAAAAAGGAATAGGCAATTGATCAAAATCTGAAATAGAATTAACCGG
This sequence comes from Winogradskyella sp. ECml5-4, assembly GCF_036903175.1. Classification (NCBI taxonomy): domain Bacteria; kingdom Pseudomonadati; phylum Bacteroidota; class Flavobacteriia; order Flavobacteriales; family Flavobacteriaceae; genus Winogradskyella; species Winogradskyella sp. ECml5-4. The sequence continues at coordinate 296,393 of NZ_JAYJLF010000001.1, forward strand.
AAGCATGAGCTGAAATAGTAAATTATAGACATTTTGTCCACGAGATAAGGCTGACGGCAAACTGATTTTAAAATTATCAAAAGGTAAGGTTACAGCATATCGTTCTGAATTTTCGCGTTCGTAAAATGATTTTGAACTTCTTGGAAATGCATCATTTATTAATTCATCAAAATCTTGAGCTTCAAACATTTTTTCGAGTTGCTTACCAGAGTATCCAGACGCATACAACGATCCTATAATTGCCCCCATACTTGTACCAGCAATATAATCTACTTTTATTTCTAGACTATCTATTACTTTTAAGACTCCAATATGAGCAAACCCTTTAGCACCACCACCACTTAATACTAGACCTACTTTTGGTTCAGAATTAGCAGTGCTATTTTGTGCTTTTGCAGAAAAAAGCACAATTAGAAATAGTAATACTATTAGATGTTTATTTTTCATTATGCTGAACCTCTCAAGATATTTGTTTCTTTAATTTATTCTTTATGATAATAGTTATACACTTTATTTGCTCGCGATACTCCAACAACAGCTTCCAATTCATCTAATTTAGCATTCGCAATTCGTTTTACCGTTTTAAATTGCTTCATTAAATCTATAATAGTTTGCTCTCCTACTCCCGGAATGTTTTCTAGCTCTGTTGTCAATGCTCCTTTACTCCTTCTATTCCTATGGTGTTCTATACCAAAACGATGCGCTTCGTTTCTTAACTGTTGTATGATTTTTAAAGTTTCACTTTTCTTATCTAAATACAGCGGAATAGGATCATCTGGATAAAATAATTCTTCTAATCGTTTAGCAATACCAATGATAGCAATTTTTCCTCGTAATCCTAACACATCTAAGCTTTTTAACGAAGAGGACAACTGTCCTTTTCCTCCATCTATAATTATAAGCTGTGGCAAAGGCTCATCTTCATCTAACAAACGTTTATAACGCCTATATACAACTTCTTCCATAGATGCAAAATCATCGGGACCTTCAACTGTCTTTATATTAAAATGACGGTAATCCTTTTTACTCGGTTTTCCGTTTTTAAAAACCACACATGCTGCTACTGGATTTGTGCCTTGAATATTAGAATTATCAAAACACTCAATATGTCTTGGTTCTTCAGACAATCGTAAATCGGCTTTCATTTGCGCCATTATTCTATTAGCATGCCTATCTGGATCTACAATTTTTACTTGTTTGAGTTTATCCATTCGGAAATACTTTGCATTTCGAATAGACAAATCTAAAATACTTTTTTTGTCTCCAAGTTTCGGAACTGTTATCTTTAATTCCGTTCCTAAATTTACTTTAAAAGGTACATAAATCTCTTTAGAATTAGAATTAAAACGCTGTCTTATTTCTGTAATTGCTAATTCTAACAAATCAACATCTGACTCTTGCAGTTTCTTTTTTAATTCTAAGGTATGTGACCTAATTATTGAGCCATAACTCAATTGCAAAAAGTTAACATAAGCGTAAGTTTCATCACTTACAATAGAAAACACATCTACATTGCTAATCTTAGGGTTTACAATAGTAGATTTGGCTTGGTAATTTTCTAAAACCTCTAGCTTTTCTTTTATTTTCTGGGCATCTTCAAATTGCATAGCTTCTGCATACTGCCGCATTTGTATTCTAAATTGCTGTAAGGAATCTTTAAAATTTCCTTTTAGAATCTCTCTAATTGCCGTAATATTAGCAGCATATGCTTCTTCGCTTTCATAACCTTCGCAAGCTCCTTTACAGTTTCCTAAATGGTATTCTAAACATACCTTGTATTTCCCTGCCTCGATTTTAGCTTCAGACAAATCATAATTACAAGTTCGCAATTGATACAAGCCTTTTATTAAACCTAAAAGAGTCTTCACCGTTTTCATACTTGTGTATGGTCCAAAGTATTCTGAACCATCTTTAATAACACGCCTGGTAGAAAACACTCTTGGAAATCGTTCCTTTTTAATACAAATCCACGGATAAGATTTATCATCCTTGAGTAAAACATTATACTTTGGCTTGTATTTTTTTATGAGGTTATTTTCAAGTAGTAAAGCATCATTTTCTGTTTCTACAACAATGTGTTTTATTGACGCAATATTTTTCACCAAAACACGTGTTTTACCATAGTCGTGATGCTTATTAAAATAACTGCTTACACGCTTTTTTATATCTTTAGCCTTTCCAACGTATATTAAACGTTCGTCTATATCAAAATATTGATATACACCTGGTTGGTGAGGAAGCGTTTTTATCTGAATTTGTAAGGTCGATTCTGGCATTTAACCAAAGGTAATAATTCGTAAAAATATTCGTGTATAATTAATGCACTTTATCATTACCTTGTGCCTCTTTTTATATTTTTAATTTATGACAAAAAAGATTTTGGGACGTGTTGATAAAGTTGACTTTCCCGAACTAAAACTTAAGGCTATTGATGTTAAAATAGATACTGGAGCTTATACTTCTGCTATTCATTGCTCTAAAATCAGAGAAGTAGACAATAAACTCTATTGTATTTTTGAAAGTAAAGGACATCCAAATTTTAAAAGTGATGAAGTTATTTTTGACACTTACACTTACACAGACGTAAAAAGTAGTAATGGACATAAAGAAAATCGCTACAAAATAAAAACAACAGTTGTGTTTTTTGGTAAAAGCTATAAGATTAACTTAACTTTAAGCACCAGAGAAGACATGAAATTCCCTGTATTAATAGGTCGCCAGTTTTTAAAACACAAATTTTTAGTCGATGTCGATATCGAAAATCAATCCTATAAACAAACCATAACTAAATGAACATAGTAATTCTTTCGCGCAACGCCGAACTCTACTCTACACAACGCCTTGTTGAAGAGGGCGAAAAGAGAGGTCATAAAATTGAAATTATTGACCCCTTAAAATGCGATATTATTATAGAAAAGGAAAAACCAACCATCTATTATAAGGATCGTTACTTAGATTATGTTGGTGCGATTATTCCTAGAATTGGAGCCTCTATTACCTTTTATGGTTGTGCTGTTGTAAGACAGTTTGAAGAAATGGGCGTTTTTACCATTGCTCCTTCTGATGCTATTACACGTTCTCGAGATAAACTAAGAAGCTTACAACGCTTAAGTAAAGCTGGAATTGGCATGCCTAAAACGGTATTTACCAATTATTCTAGAGATGTAGAGGAAGTTATTAATTATGTAGGAGGTACACCTGTAATTATAAAATTACTTGAAGGCACCCAAGGTCTTGGTGTGGTTTTAGCCGAAACAAAAAATGCAGCAGAATCTGTTTTAGAAGCCTTTAATGGCTTACAAGCGAGGGTTATTGTTCAAGAGTTTATAAAAGAAGCCAAAGGTGCAGATTTAAGAGCATTAGTTGTAGATGGCCAAGTAGTTGGCGCCATGAAACGCCAAGGTAAAGAAGGAGAGTTTAGATCTAATTTACATCGCGGTGGCTCTGCTAATATTATAAAATTAGATGATGATGAACTAAAATTAGCAATGAAAGCTGCTAAGGTTCTAAAACTACCTGTTTGTGGTGTAGACATGCTACAATCTTCGCGTGGCCCATTATTATTAGAGGTAAATTCAACACCTGGATTAGAAGGTATTGAAGCAGCAACACAAAGAAATATAGCAAAAGCCATTATTACTTTTATAGAACGAAACAGAAGATAAACAGATGCCAAAAGATATTTTAAATATTTTAGGAGTTGAAGTCGCTCCTGGTAAAAGTACTACTGTAACTTTTGAAGTTGCAAAATTACACACCAGAAATACTTTGGCTGTTCCTATTATAATTGAACGCTCCAAGCAGCCTGGCCCAACCGTATTAATGACTGCTGGTATTCATGGAGATGAAGTCAATGGTGTAGAAATTGTAAGACAAATTATAGCAAAAGGCATAAACAAACCCAAAATTGGTACAACAATCTGCGTGCCTGTAATAAATGTATTTGGCTTTTTAAATATGGACCGCCTTTTTCCTGATGGTCGTGATTTAAATCGTGTTTTCCCCGGAAATCCTAAAGGTTCTTTAGCAAGTAGAGTGGCTAATTTTGTAATGACAGAATTGGTACCACATGTTGATTTTGCTATGGATTTTCACACTGGAGGATCAGACCGATTTAATGCGGCTCAAATTAGAATAGTAAAAGACAATCCAAAACTTACAGAACTTGCACATGTTTTTGGTGCTCCTTTTATTTATTATTCGCAAAATCTAAATAAATCCTTTAGAAATGCTTGCGATAAAGCAGGCATACCTATGCTACTGTTTGAAGGAGGAAAATCTTTCAATATCCATAATACTATTACCAACACAGGTGTTAATGGAGCCAAACGCGTATTACATCACTTAGGAATGCTAAGAAGTAAATATAAAGTATCACAACCTAAGGTAGACGCTGTCGTAATTAAAGATAGCAAATGGCTAAGAGCTAAATACTCTGGAATGTTTAAAGCCACAGTAAACATAAATGCCTTTGTAAACAAAGGGCAGGTTTTAGGTAATATTACAGATCCTTATGGCAGTTTTAATTACTTTGTAAAATCACCAAATGCAGGTTATATTTTTAATGTAAATGAATCTCCTATTATATATCAAGGTGATGCTATTTTCCATATTTCTACCGAAATTGAAGACTAATGAAAAAGCCTTTATTAAGAAAAAAATATAAAGAGTTACGCCAACAGCTATCTAACACTGAAATTGACAATTTTAGCTTGGCCATTGCTAATCAATTATTAACACTAGATATTTGGAATAAATCCTTTTATCATATTTTCCTAACTATTGCAGAACAAAAAGAAATTGATACCGATTTTATCCTAAATATTTTAGCAGGAAAAGACAAACACATTGTGATTTCTAAAAGTAACTTTGAAGATTACAGCATGTCACATGTTCTGCTAACGGATAGTACAACCATTAAAAAAAACAGTTATAACATTCCTGAACCTGTAGATGGTATTGAAATTCAATCTTCACAATTAGAAGTGGTATTTATTCCGCTTTTAGCTTTTGATAAATTAGGTCACAGAATTGGCTACGGAAAAGGATTTTACGATCGCTTTTTAGCAGATTGTAAGCCTGATACTTTAAAAATAGGACTGTCTTTTTTTGAAGCCGAAGTTGAAACCATTGAAGCTTCCGAAGATGATATTAAGTTAGATTATTGTGTGACGCCTGAGCAAGTAATACAATTTATATAGCCTTCATTAGGCTTTTAATCTGGCCATTCAACTGTAATTATAAATTCTAGGTCTATATCCGGAAAATTAAATGTAAATGTTTCTGGTTGTACACCGTCTAATTCGTTAAAACCAAAATAATTATAATCTTTTCCTAACATCAAATCACCTACCAGACCTTCTTCATCCATATCAGCAGCTAGAAAATTTAATGGAAACCCAGAACCTACATACAGCTCTTCTTCAGATAAATCCCAAGTTAAATCACCTTGGTTTTCTAGAACTTCCGATCTAAACCAATCCCTATTAAAATTGTACGCTCCATCGCTAAAAAAAGCCCTAGACTTTCGAATTATAAAGAAAACATCAGCTAAACGATTAATATCTGTTTCCGCAAACTCCTCATCCCAAGTATTATCAATGTTAGAGAAAGAAACAATCTCCACAGCATTTATTTTCAACGAATTACCTCTAACAACATTAACATTAAGCTCTTTAACAGATGCTATTCCTCCTTCATTGTATGCTTTAATATACAGGGTATTTATTCCAAGTTTATCAAAAGTAAAATAACGAACATGTGTTGTCTCTGGCTCAAAAAATAGTGTTCCAGAACTGTTGTCAAAACTATCATCAAGCGAAGCTTTTACCTCTGTAAAACCCTCACTACCAACTATTGTTAACTCAAACAATTCATCAATAGAAACCGTTTCAGTATAAAACAATTCTATCTCAAAGTTTGATTCTACGGAATCATCATTACTATCGCTAGAACCACAATTAGTAATCAAATAAAACATGAAGCAAAGAAAGGTTATTTTGTATTTCATAATTCTCATATAAGGTAACTAAAATAGTATATTAATTTTCAAAAGCCTTCTTATTAAACACAATTAAAATGCCAATTCCTGTACTAATTGCCATATCAGCCACATTAAAAACAGGATCAAAAAACGAAAAGTATTTTCCACCTATTAACGGCAAATTATCTGGCAGTACACCGCTCCAAATTGGAAAATGAAGCATATCTACAACATTTCCATGAAACACCTTAGCGTACCCGCCTTCTTCTGGCAAAAATGAAGCCACTTGCATTACACTATCATTAAACAAAACACCATAGAATACTGAATCTATAATATTACCTAAAGCACCTGCAAATATTATAGAAATCGCAAATATCAAAGTTTTAGATCTCTTCTTTTTCGTTACATCTATAAGCCAAAATGCAATACCAGTTACGGCAACAATTCTAAATAAGGTTAAAACTAATTTTGCAGTTTCATCTGAAATAAAACTCACAAAATCGCTCAATTTTGTACCCCAAGCCATGCCGTCATTTTCTATAAAAGCAATTTTAAACCATGAAAACACAGTAATATCTTCTCCCAATTGGAAATGTGTTTTTATATACACTTTACTAATTTGGTCAATCAGCAGAATTACAACAATAACAAATGTGGCTTTCTTTAAAGACATAATTTTTCCCACAAAAGCGAGAATCTATTTTAAGTTAAATAATAGTATTAAAACAAAAATAACCGATTATTCCTGTTTGGCAACCTTAATATTGCCATTTATAGACGTCAATTTCCAATATGTCCTTACACTTTTAAATTGATCTAAAACAACGCTTCCATGATTAGAACTGGCCTCAATTTTTGCGTGTTTCGTCTCAACATTAATATCTCCATCTAAAGTGTTTATAGTTGCTGTTTCTGCTTCACCAACAACATGGCATTGCCCTTGTAACAATTCAACATATAATGATTTAAAATCACCTTTTAAATCTACCGAGCCAATATCACTAAGGATTGTTAATATAAGCTGCTCTGGAATTTCTAGACGTAACGTTGCCGCTATAACCTTGTGCGCATTTCGCTTATCATCTGGAATTTCAAATAACGACAAATGTTCTAAACCTAAATTAAGCACATGATTTTCTTCCTCAATAACAACTTGAAAATCATTCTGATACTCACCATCTAATATAGATGTTACTGTTATTTTATCGGTTTTTGAAGTGGAAACAGAAATATTAAAAATTTGATTTCCATTAATAGCTATCGTTTTAATAGACGTTGCCGACAACTGTTTTTGTAATGTATTCTGAGACCGAATGCTTAAAAAGCTAAACAGAAAAACAATACAGATTATATACCTCAAAGACTTTAAAAGAAAAAGCCTCGTAATACAATTACAAGGCTTTATGATTTTGTTTTTATTCAAAATAGAATCTCAATATAATGAGATTCCTGCTGTCGCAGGAATGTTACTGCATATTCTTTGCTTCAATACTCAACGTTGCATGAGGTACTAATTTTAAACGCTCTTTGTTTATTAGTTTTCCTGTTACACGACAGACACCATAGGTTTTGTTTTCAATACGAATTAACGCATTTTTCAAATCTCTGATAAACTTTTCTTGACGAATAGCTAAGGCAGAGTTCGCTTCTTTACTCATCGTTGCACTACCTTCTTCAAATGCTTTAAAAGTAGGAGACGTATCATCTGTACCATTGTCATGGTCATTCATATACGCACTTTTTATCAACTCTAAATCGTGCTCTGCTTTTTTAATTTTATCTTGAACTATTGCTCTAAATTCTTCTAAATCTTTATCCGAATATCTGTTTTTGGTTTCTGTTGACATATTTTTTTAATGTTTTTTAATAAACAATCTGGTATTTACTTCATCAAAAGCAATTTCTATACCATTGTCTACTTGGTCTATAATTTTTAAATCTTCAGTCAATGTTTCTGATTTAATGTACGCTTCATTTGAAGAAACTGCTTCTACGACATGTGCGTCGCTTTGAAGTTGTACATCAATTCTGTCTGTAACCTCAAATCCTGAATCTTTTCGTAAATTTTGAATACGATTTACAAGCTCTCTTGCAATACCTTCTTTACGTAAATCTTCACTAATAGTAACATCTAAAGCCACTGTTAAAGCACCTTCATTAGCGACTAACCATCCTTCAATATCTTGCGAGGTAATTTCTACATCTTCTAGCCCTAAATTAATCATTTTTCCGTTAATTTCAACATCAAAATTACCATTTTGCTCGATTTTTTTAATATCATCCGAACTAAATGCATTTACGGCACCTGCAATCAACTTCATGTCCTTACCAAACTTAGGTCCTAAGGCCTTAAAATTTGGTTTAATCTGTTTTACTAATATATCTGAAGCATCTTCTAATAGTTCAACTTCTTTAATATTTACCTCATGTTTTATTAAGTCGGCTACAGCTTCAATTTCTTCCTTCTGTTCTTTATTGTCAATAGGAATCATAATTTTTTGAAGTGGTTGACGTACCTTAATTTTCTCTTTAGCTCGTAACGACAAGACTAATGAACAGATCGTTTGAGCGCTCTCCATTTTTCGCTCTAAAACGTTATCTATTACACTTTCATTTACCTTTGGAAAATCTGCTAAATGCACACTTTCAAAAGCTTCTTTTTTAGTCACAGCATTCAAGTCTAAATACAAACGGTCCATAAAGAAAGGTGCAATTGGTGCGCCTAACTTTGCAATGGTTTCCATACACGTGTATAATGTTTGATATGCCGAAATTTTATCGGTTTGGTAATCGCCTTTCCAGAAACGTCTTCTACTTAAACGCACATACCAGTTACTTAAATAATCTTGTGTAAAGTCTGAAATTGCTCGCGCAGCCTTTGTTGGTTCGTATGCCGCGTAATAGGCATCTACTTTCTGAATTAATGAATTTAATTCAGAAAGAATCCAACGGTCAATTTCTGGACGTTCTTCTAAAGGAATATCCGCTTCACTATAACTAAACCCATCAATATTGGTATAAAGGGTGAAGAATGAATATGTATTATAAAGTGTTCCGAAGAATTTTCGACTCACCTCAGCAATACCTTCGCTATCAAATTTTAAGTTATCCCAAGGATTAGCGTTGCTTATCATATACCAACGTGTGGCATCTGCACCATATTTAGATAAGGTTTCAAAAGGATCTACGGCGTTACCTAAACGCTTAGACATTTTTTGACCGTTTTTATCTAAAACCAAGCCATTAGACACAACATTTTTGTAAGCCACAGAATCAAAAACCATAGTTCCAATAGCATGTAAGGTATAAAACCATCCACGTGTTTGGTCTACTCCTTCAGCAATAAAATCTGCAGGAAAGGCTTCGTTATTATCAATTAAGTTTTTGTTTTCAAAAGGATAATGCCATTGTGCATAAGGCATAGAACCAGAATCGAACCACACATCTATTAAATCGCTTTCACGTTTCATGGGTTGACCAGATGCCGATACTAAAACGATTTTATCTACTACATTTTTGTGTAAATCAATCGTTTCGTAGTTGGCTTCAGACATGTTACCTACTTCAAATTCTGAAAAAATATCTTCAGACATCACGCCTGCTTCAACAGCTTTTGCCATCTCCGCTTTTAATTCAGCAACAGAACCAATACAAATTTGTTCTTTTCCATCCTCTGTTCTCCAGATTGGTAATGGAATACCCCAAAAACGAGATCTAGATAAATTCCAGTCGTTTGCATTAGCTAACCAATTTCCAAAACGTCCTTCGCCAGTTGATTTTGGTTTCCAGTTAATTGAAGTGTTTAACTCGTGCATTCTCCCTTTAACATCAGTGATTTTAATAAACCAAGAATCTAATGGATAGTATAAAATTGGTTTATCCGTTCTCCAACAATTTGGGTAACTGTGCTTATATTTTTCAACCTTAAAGGCCTTATTTTCTGTTTTTAATTTAATGGCAAGCTCAACATCTATAGAACGTTCTGGCGCTTCACCATCCTCATAATATTCGTTCTTCACATATTTACCTGCAAATTCGCCCATTTCTGGTCTAAACTTACCTTGTAAATCTACCAATGGCACTAAATTACCATTCTCGTCTTTTACTAAAAGTGGCGGTACTTCTGGCGTGGCTTGTTTTGCCACCATTGCATCATCTGCTCCAAAGGTTGGTGCCGTGTGTACAATTCCTGTTCCATCTTCAATGGTTACAAAATCTCCAGAAATGACTCTGAAAGCATTTTCAGGATTATCGTTTGGTAAAGCGTATGGTAATAACTGTTCGTAAGTTATACCTACTAAATCTTTTCCAACGAATTCTTTAACGACGTAATAAGGGATTTTTTTATCGCCTTCTTTGTATTCAATTAATTCTGGTTTGGTTTCAACACGTTTAAATTTACCATCAAATTGCTTGTTGACTAAATTCTTAGCCAATACCACATTCATAGGTTTAAAGGTGTATTGATTATAGGTTTCTACTAAAACATAATCAATCTTTGGCCCAACCGTTAGTGCGGTATTACTCGGTAATGTCCAAGGCGTTGTAGTCCAAGCTAAGAAGAAAATATCTCCTTCATCTTGAAGAAAATCTGGCAATGAATCTGCGTTAGCTTTAAACTGAGCTACAACTGTTGTATCTGTAACATCTTGATACGTTCCTGGTTGGTTAAGCTCATGCGAACTTAAACCAGTTCCTGCCTTAGGCGAATACGGTTGAATAGTATAGCCTTTATATATTAAGTCTTTTTCGTAAATCTGTTTTAACAACCACCATACACTCTCCATGTATTTAGACTTGTAAGTAATATAGGGATCGTCCATATCTACCCAATAGCCCATTTTTTGCGTAAGATCATTCCAGATATCTGTATAACGCATGACTGCTTTTTTACAAGCTTCGTTATATTCTTCTACGGTAATTTTTTTACCAATATCTTCTTTGGTAATACCCAATTCCTTTTCCACACCAAGTTCTACAGGTAAACCGTGCGTATCCCAACCTGCTTTACGTTTTACTTGAAAACCTTTCATGGTTTTGTAGCGTGGAAAAATATCTTTAATCGCACGTGCTAAAACATGGTGTACACCAGGTAAACCGTTTGCCGAAGGTGGCCCTTCAAAAAACACAAAAGGAGGTTTTCCTTCTCTTGTAGTTACACTTTTATCGAAGATATTATTAGCTTCCCAATAGTTACCGATTTCATCTGCAACGTTTGGCAAGTTAAGTCCTTTGTATTCAGGGAACTTTGTGCTCATTATTCTGTTTTCTTATAAGTCTGCGAAATTACAGAATTTTGAGGGAAAAATTAAAAGTTTTATAAGCTATGTCCCTAAAGCTTATTTTTCACTTTTATAACTTAAATTTTTACTAAATGGCAACAGGCTTTATACTCCTTAAAAAAAATAGGTCTTGCTAAATATTAACAAGACCTATTCAATTTAGTTGACTAGAATTTTCTTTGTTAAAATTCCGTCTTTCGTAGTTATTTTAATAACATAACTCCCAGTACTAACTCCGGTTAATTGATACTCATTATATGAGCCATCAAAATAGTTCTCTATACTGTAAACCGATTGTCCTAACATATTATAAACCTCTAAGGTTTTTATTTCAACATGAGTAGGATTTAAGACTACTATTTTATTTCTACTTGAAGTGTAGTAAAATTTGAGTGATGAAATGGTATTATCTACCTGAGAAAGTGTTTGAGAGCTATCTCTAAAAACAATTTCTAATCTATTGTCGTATTTACCAGCTTCTGAAGAAAATTCAAAAGGCAATTCATTTCTCAAATTAAAATAGTCTCCAGTAAGATTATCTTTTACGTAAATGTCTTGGTCTTCAGGAATATTTTCTGTTTCTGTAACCTTTAAAGTATAATTAAAATTTCCTGAAGCTTTTAAACTTAACGGAATTGTTTTATCATCAGTTATGGGAGCATAAGCCTGAATAGTCATGAGATCGTCATTTAAAATTAAATTTAAATCGTCATTATTTTCATCAACGTTTACGGCTTCATAACCATAATCGTAGTCATCTGATGTATTTTCGCTAAATCCTAAAAGTAGCTCTCTTTTGGTTAAAGGACCATCAACAGAATTAAATTCTAAACGAATTTTTTGCATTAAACTTTCTTCTGTATCTGTATCGTCTTCAATAGTATCATTGACTGAGTTAGCGCTTCTAAAAAACACACTTCCATTATTATACGAGCCGTTAGCATCATCTTCCTTAACAAACACTCTTTGGCTGTTTTGAAAAATCACATTACCATCACCAACAATCTCTACCATAAAACCTTGTCCAACGGGCAAGTATCTTGTCTGCATCTTAGTCCCTAATTGCTCTCCATTTGTTTCTCCATAAATATCAACAAACTGGTAAGCTCTTGTAGATCCTGTTTTAGTGACTTGTGCATAGCCTCCATTATATTCATTTAAATAATGTGAAGAACCACTCCATTGTTGCCAAAGAAATAATGATCCACTAATTATCCCTTGATTGTCATCAATAAATTTATGTATATCTATAGCAGATGGGTACGGATTTCCTAGTAAGTAATCGGTTTTTGAAGTCGCAGGAACAGAACCATTACCACCTTTATCTAATACATCTATAAGAATAGTACCGTTATTAGGTTTACCTTCAAACAGGTATTGTTGTTCTGCTTCTGAAATACCTGTTCCTTTCTGCGTATAACCAACTCCTGGACTTAGACTAGAATTTTCATCTAAGGATTCATAGTCATAGTATGTGACTCCATTTTTGTATGTATAGAGCCAAGATCTGCTTATTTTGCCTGTTTCATCATATTGATTTGTAAATGCAAAATTATTACCATCCTGATCTTTGAGCAGCCCTAAATTATACGTTGAATTATTAACATTGTTAGCGCTACTATTATTATCTATAAAAGGGGTATTTTTAGGAACTCCTACAGGTGAAGACCAATAGTTATACCAATATTTATTTGACGTTCCTTCTTGACGTCTTAAAATTTTACCACTTACAGACGTCACTAAATCACTATACTCGTTTTGAATAAGTTGAGAATCTTCTTTTAAATCTAATGTTCCCTTGAGTTCTAGATACCAATTATTAAAAATCGCATTATCATTTTTAACTGTAAGCGTTCTATGGGTATCTATAAAAAGACCTAAACTTTTATGGGAATTTGTTGTAGTTATATTATGTTTTATTTTAACAATAGACCAATCTCTGGCGCCTAAATCTGCTGTAATATCCCATACATTACCATATAACCACGAATTAGAATGAGACCAATCTCCATCTGCACCAGTAATGTAAGGCATTGGTGCTGTTTGTTCTTTAACAGAAGTTATATTATGTATTTTTAAGGTATGTCCATAATTTGATTCATCAGCTATTTCTGATTTTAAAATATTAGACATAGGATAATATGCTTGTAGCTTATCCCAAGATACTTGTTGTGAAGATTTTAGATCTTCAATGTTTTTAGGTATAATTTTCCCTCTAACAGCACCTCCATTATCTTCAATTTCTTGATATACCATTTGCTGTATTTGCTGAGTAGTCAAAGCATCTTGAAAAATTCTAACCTCATCGATACTCCCCTTAAAATGAGCAGAACCAGAAACACTTGTGTTAGTTGGATAACGTCCTATTGTAAATGGTCTTGTAGCATATACGTGAGAACTACCGTTATAATTTTTGGTAAGTAATTCTGAATTTAGATCAGGGTCTATAACCGTATTTAATAATTCTCCGTTAAGATAAACTTTTAATGAGTTTGTTACGGAGTCAAAAACACCAGCAACATGATACCATACACCATTCTCTATTTGCCTATTGTCTGAAGGTAGTGGTTGTACACTAATATTACTGCTAGGATAATTACTTGAAGCTGTGACTTGGTCTTGAGTAATAACAACAAAAGATGGTTTTCTTCCTTTGGTTATGTATAGCCTCATATTTTCCTGACCTGCAATACTATAATTGGTATTTAGATTTCCGGCAGAGTTAGCTTCAATTTTCACCCAAGCCATTACAGTTCCTTCTGTCCAATCTGTTATAAAAGGATTGGTGTCTAAATAATCGTCTACACCATCAAAATTAAGAGTTCCTGAAGAAAAATAAATATCAATATGATCTCTATAATCTAAGTCGCCACCTAAAGCCAAATCATTATCTGTATCGGGTAAAATTGATGTAGCAGGATTGTTAATTTCATCATTAACATCTAGTGAATCAGCTGTAACACTACCTTCAAAATTATCATCTAATCCATCTAAATCTGCATCACTACCAGAGACCACATTTAGCATTCCGTTTTCTTCAATATCTAATTTGCCATCATTATCACTATCTAAATCAAGAAAATCATATATACCATCACCATCTGTATCTACAGGAACAAGACCTGTATTATAAACATCATCAATACCATCTCCGTTAGTATCTAAAATAGCATTAGCCATACCACTAGGTTCAATATATCCAAATGTTGACTGTGCCTCAATATTATCAGGAATACCATCGTTATCTGAATCAATATCTAGATGATTTGGAATACCGTCTCCATCGGCATCTAAATTGGCACAAACTCCATGTGCATTTAAGGTACAAAAATCCGAATCTTTATAATTAGGAATACCATCACCATCAGCATCCAATGATGGGTTTATGTTATTACTTTCTACTAAATCACTGATACCATCGTTATCATCATCAAGATCTACCGTATCAATTATACCATCATTATCCGAATCGGGAGCTGGCGGTGTAAACGCTCCACCAATATTAATGACATAATCTTCTACTTCTCCGTTAGAATAATTATAATTACAAGCCGTAAAGTTTGTTCCGCTACCACCTCTAACACCAATACGTACTTTAGAAAGTGCTTCATCCGCATTGCTTGGCAAGGTTAAACTAATAGGAACCTCAACAACTTTAATTCCGCCTACGTTATTAGTATCTTGAAACGGAAATAAAAATCGTTCTCCAGAATCGTCAAAATCATCATCTAAACTCTCATTGAGATTAATCCATATAGCAATGGTATTTTTAGACGTGTTCCAACCGTTTAGAGTTACGCTAATGGTTCCTGTAAGCGGCTGACCAATTGGGATGTTTTCTGATGAAAAATCAGAATAATTAGTAAAATCTCCTGTTGCGCCTGTACTACTATTATTAATCCCAGCAAAAGAAACGTTAGAAATAAAAAGTGTACTGTACGATTGAACATTTATGGTTTCACAGAAGTTAGGTTCTACATCTCCAGGGACATTGTCTGATATGATATTAACCATATAATCCTCAACTTCGCCTGTTTTATAATTATATTCACACGCCGTAAAATTGGCGTTACTTACGTTGATTAGACCAACGCGCATTCTTGCAAGACCCGCTTGAGCTGTTGAAGGGATAGGAATGCTTATAGGAACTTGGACCTCTTTTTCTCCATTAACATTGCTGGTATCTTTAAATGTAAATAAAAATTGCTCACCAGGATCGTCAAAATCATCATCTATTTCATTGAAATTGAACCATACTGCAATAGTGTGCTTTTGCGTATTCCACCCATCCATAGTAACGGTAATGTTACCATTTATAGTTTCGCCAGCAATAACATCTGTTGGTGAAACATCTGAATAAAAAGTATACGCACCTATAGCTCCATTACTTTCATTTTGAATATCTCCTAATTCTACTTTAGAGATATGAAACGTCCAATTGTACCCTCCATTAATATGGGCAGGCTCACAATATTGAGCATTTAATTTTGTTAGAAAAAAGAGCACAAAAAAAGGCAATACTAATACACCACGAGAAGGGGTAATGCTATTTGTTTTCATAAGTAGGTTAAAAAATGTATTATATTTTACTATAAGATTTGAGGGAGATAATCTTATTTATGTACAAAGGTTAAAATTACATTTGTTTGGATTAAAAAATCAGATGATGTGTTAATAAAATCCGATGAAAAGCAATATTACGTACTATATTTTATTTCCGCAAGTAAAAAGTTTAAAACATTCAAATTAAACATGATTATACAAAATGAATTAAACAACATTATAGGATAGATAATTTACCTTGATCCATTTTTGGGTTAAATTCATGATTATGGTATTCTATATATCTAAAAATGAACGCATAGCTTTTCAACTTCCAATACTAGAAGAATTAAAGATCTCTTTTTATCATTATTTATTTTAAGCTATTATTAAGACTTCATTTTTCAAAGGGTTTAGTTATACCAAAAAGCCAACTAAATCTTCTATCTTAGAAATCAATTGAATTTTAATTACCGTATTTTTTAAAGCTATTTTATTGTATTTAGACACAAAAATTGTTGAAAAGCCTAATTTTTCTGCTTCAAGAATACGTTGTTCTACACGTTGCACAGGTCTAATTTCACCAGACAAACCAACTTCTGCTGCAAAGCAAAAATCACTTTCTAAAGCAACATCTTCATTTGAAGATAATATGGCTGCAACAACGGCCAAATCTATAGCAGGATCATCAACAGTAATACCACCTGTAATATTTAAAAACACATCTTTTGCTCCTAACCGGAAACCGGCTCGTTTTTCTAAAACAGCCAATAACATGTTTAATCGTTTTGCATTAAAACCTGTAGCTGAACGCTGTGGTGTTCCGTAAACAGCAGTACTAACCAAAGCTTGCACTTCTATCATTAATGGTCTTAACCCTTCAAGAGTTGCAGCAACAGCATTTCCAGACAATTCACCATCCTTCTCAGAAATAAGTATTTCTGATGGATTAGATACTTCTCGCAATCCTGAGCCTTGCATTTCATATATTCCCAATTCGTTGGTTGAACCAAATCGGTTTTTATTTGCTCTAAGAATTCTAAATACGTGATTTCGGTCGCCTTCAAATTGTAAAACGGTATCAACCATATGCTCTAAAATTTTTGGCCCTGCAATATGTCCATCTTTAGTGATATGTCCAATTAGCAAAACAGGTGTTGCTGTTTCCTTAGCAAACTTTATCAATTCGGTTGTGCATTCCTTTATTTGAGAAATACTCCCAGCCGAAGATTCTATATAATCACTATGTAAGGTTTGAATGGAATCGATAACCACAATATCCGGCTCTAATGCTTCAATTTGTTTAAAGATATTTTGGGTTTTCGTTTCAGTAAGAATATAGCAGTTATTGCTATTAGGATTAATACGTTCTGCACGCATTTTTATTTGTTTTTGGCTTTCTTCACCAGAAACATATAAAGTTTTGTAGTGTAGTTTTAAGGCTATTTGTAGTAAAAGTGTACTTTTTCCTATTCCTGGTTCTCCTCCTAAAAGTGTTAACGACCCATTAACCATTCCTCCGCCAAGTACACGATTAAATTCTGCATCTTGCATGTCTAAACGCGCTTCCTGAGAAGTATCAATTTCATTGATTAACAATGGTTTTGAGGCTCGTTTTGACGTTGCACTTGGGGTTTTCCAATCGCTTTTTTCTGGTTTCTGAATGACTTCTTCTGCAATGGTATTCCACTCCTTACAAGACGTACATTGACCTTGCCATTTAGCGTATTGACTACCACAATTCTGACAAAAAAAAGTTGTTTTTACTTTAGCCATATTAATGCTCCGTGAAATCGAAAATTTCTTTAGTTATAAACATGACAAAATTAAGACAATTTTAGTTGATGTCTTTAAACCAACTCATAATCGCTAAAACCTTTAATGCCACTAATTTTGAAGACAAATCTGAAAATAAAAATGCCTTTGCTTTTATATATAATGCTTCAAAAAAATAGTCGGTAGATATGTATTTTTTATTTCTCTTCATTATCATCCTCTACTTTTAATTCTTCTAACTCTTCATCTTCAACATCTACTAAGGCAACAGTAAGTTCCTCAATTTTTAAGGCGATATAATCTTTGTTAATATTGGTGGCATCATCTAGTATTAATGCCGATTCGTAGAGTTTCTTTGCTTTCTTTATTTTTCCAAGCATTTCTGTAGAATGAGCAATATAATAAGTACCTAATAGTGTCTCAGGAAATAGCTTATTGGCCAGTTTTCCTAATTTACCTAACGATTTATAGTCTTCGCGTTGTTCTGCTACTTTTGCTACTTTCTCTAATTCTGCTTCACTTATCTCTTTTTCAATACCAAATAAACGGTCTATCCTATTATACCGATCTATTAAATATTGATCTAAAGTACCTTCGTATGGCAATACTTTTTCTTCAAGTTCTTTTTCTCGTAATGGATTATAGATATCAAAAATTTTATCAAATGACCTAGAAATGGCACCTGTAACTAAAGTGTAATGGGTATCACTTTCAAAATCATCAAAATAATAAGTTAAGTGCTTGTTTGATACTTCTTTTATTTTTGAATCTGTAAATAGGATACTCTCACGAATTTCTGGAATATCTTTTTCTGACGTTGCTAAATAATAAAAGATATCGTCTTTAAAAAGTTCTAAGCGTTTTGAAATAAAATTATTTAATGAGCCAACAAAATCTGGACTAATACAAACATAGGCCTGAAATGCTAGTTCTTCTTTAAAGATATAGGAATTAATAAAATTCCCCATACGATCATGGCCAACAGCTACTCTAAACTTACTTGTATTGTATTGCTTATCTATGTAGGGCAATAGTTCCTCTGAGACAAATTCATGGAATCTAAGACCCGATTCTGTTGGTAAACCTGTTAACGGATCGTAATAGGCATCGTAAAAACGATCTTCACCTTGCATAATACCAACAACTATTGAACTTGGCATATCATCAAAGTAAGTTTGAAAATCAACTTGACCTGCAACAGGTTCAAACAGATAATCTCCATCAAAAACAATAATCACAGGATATTTTACATCTGCTTTAGGATCGTAATCTTTTGGTAATTTAATTTTTAACTTACGCTCAGAATTTAGGCGCGATGAGGATATCTCTTTATAAGATACTTGCGCAAATGAAAACGCGTAGATTAGACAAGTAAGAACAACTAAGGTAGTTTTTCTCATAATAAAGTAGGTTTAGATTTGGGATTCCAAACATACTAAATTATCGTTAAGTTGTCAATTTTTTTCGATGAAATACACCTAATCGTTTAATGCTTCTTCTGCATCATACATTTTTTCGAGTATAATTTCTTTGTCTATAAACTGTGAAGGCTGTAAAAGCAAGCCCGATTTATATTGCAACAAAGCTTTTTTAAAGTTGCCTTCTTTTTCATAATACATACCCAAATAATAGGCACCTAACATAGAATCCGGGAATTTTTTCTTAACCAATTTGGCTAATTTTTCTAAAGAATCGATATCATCTTTTTTGTTACTAGCAGCTGCGATTGCTCTGATATCGTTTTCAATTAATTCTTTTTCAAATCCATAGAAATGCTCAATATCTTCGTATTTTTTAATCAAATAATCGTAAGGTGAGCCTTCAAAAGGGATTAGCTTTTCTTTATATTCCTTAGCATTAATAGGTTTAAAAAGTCCAAAAATCTCATTCAATGCTTTAGGAATTCCTCTCCCTACTAATGCATAATGGTTGGCATCTTTAAAATCATCAAATTTATAAAGTAGCTTTTCATTTTGTATTGCAGAAATAAGAGAATCTGCCTTTAATGTTGAGGCTCTTAATGCTTTTATATCAGCATCTGCAGTTGCCATATAATAAAACGTTTGCTCTGTTAATATAGATAAGCGCTGTTGCAATCTGCTAATCATTTCTGGAGCAAACTCTGGACTAAATGCAATATAAGCTCTAAAAATAGGTTCATCCTTAAAGAGGTAATAATTGATAAAATTAGCACTTAGATCGTGCCCAAAAATGATTCTAAAATTTGATGCCTTATAATTTTTTTCTATATAAGGTAATAATTCGGCCACTATAAATTCATAAAACTGTGCTCCAGAATCTTTTGGAAAATAATTCTCATCATCATAGAATAAATCTTCTGGTCTAGTATCTGCTTGATTAATACCAACAACTATACAATCTGGAATATCCTCCCAATAGGACTGATAATCGATATTCCCAGCAACGGGTTCAAATAAATAATCACCATCTAAAACTACAATTAAAGGGTAAGTTCGTTTTTCATCTGGATTATAATTTCTTGGTAATTGAATTTTTAATTCACGCGTTGCACCAAGTCTTTCTGAATCTATTGTTTTATAAATCGCTTGAGATTGAAGATTACATACGATAAAAAAAGTGAGGACAAGTGTGTAAAAATTCTTCATAATTATAAGGACTAAAAATTTAAAGCAAGGTAAAAAATATTTCTATACTGTTGTTTTCTTTCTATTGAAAATAGGCAAGTATAATAATGACAAACCTCCTAAAACAACAATAACTAATGTTTGGGTAGACCACATTATCCAGCCAAAAGCTCTACTTGGATCATCTGCCATACCAAATAACGAAAAGGCAATAACTACAGCTTCTGGAAACGAACCAATGCCTCCATTTGTGGCTGCAATACTAAAACTAGCGAGTATAAATCCAATAAGAATAGCTACAATTGGTATGTTTTGCAACTCTGGTAATGCAAATGTGGTAACGTAAAACATAAGCACATACATTAGCCAAATAAAAAACGTATGACCTATAAAAGCCCATTTCTTTTTCATTTTAAAAATACTAAAAGCACCTTCTATAAGACCTGAAACAAATCCCTTTACTTTTAAAGCAAATTTAGACCTACTCTTCTTTACAAATAGCAATACTAACAGTACTCCTAGTAGCAATACAGCAATACCTAGTAATAATGAGGAAGGATTAAATTTTTGGGCAAAAAAATCATAAATAAATTCAAACTCTAAAAAAAAAGCGATGGCAACTATTGAAAGTAACATGATAGTATCAGCCACACGCTCCGCAACAATTGTCCCAAATCCTTTATCAAAAGGAATCCCTTCATAATTGGTTAAAATTGAAGCTCTAGCTATTTCTCCGGCTCTTGGAATGGTAAAATTTATAAGATACGCAGAATAAACTGCCATAATGCTATTGCCAAAATTAGGTTTAAACCCCAAAGGCTCTACCATATAAATCCAACGATAAGCTCTAGACACATGGCTAAGAATTCCCATAACAACACCAAGAATAATCCAACTATAATTAGCGTCCTTGAAATACTGTATTAAAATAGGAATCGAAATTTTAGATAAAGAATACCACACTAAACCCACTCCTAAGAGTAAGGGTAATACAACTTTTAGGATAGATTTTGGCTTACTCACCTACTTATTTTAGAAGATTTGTAGCTTCATCTGGGAAGACCAAACAAGGCTTAAATACTTTAGCGTCTTCAATATCCATAAACGCATATGTAATAAGAATTAAGGTGTCGCCAACAGCAACTTTACGTGCTGCAGCACCGTTTAGAGTAATTTCTCCACTTTTTCTAGGACCAGGAATACAATAGGTTTCTAAGCGCTCACCATTGTCATTATTAACAATCTGAACTTTTTCTCCTTGTATAATATTTGCCGCATCCATTAAATCTTCATCAATAGTAATACTACCAATATAATTTAGTGCCGCTCCCGTAACCTTTACACGGTGAATTTTTGATTTTACAACTTGTATTTGCATATTACAAAGATAATTAATTTAATGCGATATTATCTATAAGTCTGATATCACCTGCATATACTGCTATAAACGCCCTATATGACTTTTTTGTTGACTTTCTTTTTACTGGTTTTAAGGTTGTTATATCTGCAATAATAAAATACTCTAATTCTAAAAGCGATTGTTTTTCAAATTGCATATAAACCCATTCCGTTACTTCTTTAGCACTTTTTGTGCCAAACTTTGCTTTGGCAGCTTCTAATGTTTTATATATAAAAGGAGCAATTTCTCTATGTTCTGGTGTTAGTCTCGCATTTCTAGAACTCATTGCCAAACCGTCTTTTGCCCTATGAATTGGACAACCAACGATAGTTACAGGTATGTGGTGTAACTCAACTAATTTTCTAATAATTTGTAATTGCTGAAAATCTTTCTCACCAAAATAAGCAAAATCCGGTTTTACAATCTCAAATAAACGCTTAACAATAGTACCAACACCATCAAAATGACCTTGCCTAAAAGCACCTTCCATTTTATGTTCTAACCCATCATAAAAAAAAGATTCCGATGCTATATTATCATCATATATATCTTCAACACTTGGTGCATAAGTAATGATTTTATGATCACTAACGGTTTTCAACAACGCAATATCTGCGTCTAAGGTTCTTGGGTATTTAACCAAGTCATCCTTATTATCAAACTGAGTAGGGTTTACAAAGATACTAACAACAACGAGGTCGTTTTCACTCAATCCTTTATTTACCAATGACAAATGCCCTTTATGCAAAGCTCCCATTGTTGGCACAAACCCAATTGAGCTTCCTTTTGCTTTTAAAGCACTTATGTAATTTGATAATTCGGTTTTATTCTGAAAGTTTTTCAATGTCGTAACAAAAATTTAACGCATGCAAACATAATATAATACTAGCAATCTGCACAAATTTTTGTAATTTTGCATGTTTTTTACTATTAATTTCAAAAGCAGCAGATTTATGAAAGATAAACGAATATTGTATGTGTCCTCGGAAGTTGTTCCATATTTACCAGAAACTGAAATCTCTTCAATGTCATTTGAAGCACCACGAATGGTAAACAAACAAGGAGGTCAAATACGAATATTTATGCCTCGCTTCGGAAATATTAATGAAAGGAGACACCAATTACATGAGGTTATCAGACTCTCTGGTATCAACCTAGTAATTAATGATTTAGACATGCCTTTAATTATAAAAGTAGCATCAATACCTAAAGAACGTATTCAGGTCTACTTTATAGATAATGAAGACTACTTTAAAAGAAAAGCCACTTTGACAGATGAAAACGGAAAACTATTTTCCGATAATGACGAACGTGCTATTTTCTTTGCTAAAGGTGTTATCGAAACAGTTAAAAAACTAAACTGGGCTCCTGATATTATTCACGTTAATGGTTGGTTGGCCTCACTACTACCCTTATACTTAAAAGAGTTTTATAAAACAGAACCTTTATTTACTGAAAGTAAAATTGTAACCTCTGTATACAATCAAAGCTTTGAAGGTACGTTAGATAAAAGCATGCTCTCTAAAGTGAATTTTGATAGTTTAGATGCGGAAGCAACAAAACTATTAGAACAACCTAATTATATAAATTTAATGAAAGTTGCAATTGATAATTCTGATGCTATCATTAGAGGCTCTGAAGAATTACCTGAAGAATTAGACACTTATATTAATGATTTAACAAAACCTGTTTTAGACTATTATTCTATTGAAGAATTTGCAGACCCTTATACAGAGTTTTACAATAACACTGTCTTAAACAGTTAATTTCCACCTATGAAAAAAAATAGAATTGCCCTACAGATCATAGCATTTACTTTAATAGTCATAACTTTTATTGCTTGCGATAAAGACTATGCCAATCTAGAATCTGATGTTATAAACAACGATGTTGCTACAAATTTTGATATTCTTTCTAAACAATACGATGTTATTACTAAAACTAAAGCTTTTGATCCTATACTAAACCCTGTCCAAACAAATAATCTTGGTCTTAGTACTTTAGGTGTTTATGATGATATCTATGGCAGAACCACATCCAGTTTTGTAACACAACTTACAACTAGCACTTATGATCCAAATTTTGGTGATGATGTGCAAATAGATTCTGTAGTCGTAACCATCCCTTATTACAGTACAGTTACTGGTGTTGATGATGATGGCAATACAACTTACGAGATAGATTCTGTAATCTCTAAAGGAGATAGTTATAAGAGCATTGTACTAAGAATCTTTGAAAACAACTATTTTATTAGAGATTTTGATCCTAATGCTGGCTTTAATGAAAATCAAGCTTATTTTTCTAATAAATCAGCTTCTGCTTCAGAAATGATAACAAATTTAGAAGGAGAAGAACTCACTTTTGTTGATTACGATGATGCAACAGGAACTGATATGACTGTTGTTAGTAATGTTATAGATATAAATAACAATGGGCATGTGTTAAAAGACGTCAACAATTTAGATGACAATGGAAACAAACCTATACTATTTAGTCAAGCTCCAGCTATAAGAGTAATGTTAGAACCTACATTTTGGCAAAACAAAATCATAGACAAAGAAGGAGATATTGACCTAAGTAATCAAAACAATTTCCTAGAATATTTTAGAGGACTTTATTTTAAAGCAGAAGCTTACAATGATGATGGTAGCTTCCTCATTCTAGACACAAATAATGACAGTGCAAATGTCACAATATATTATAACCGACTGACACCATCTACTTCAGATGATGCTGACGAGAGAGACACAGCTGCATTTGTCCTCAATTTTGGTCCAAATAAAATTAATTTCTTAGAAACCGATTTCACTGTTAATGAAGAAGAATCTGATACAGGAGATAGTAAACTATATTTAAAAGGCGGACAAGGCTCTGTTGCCAAAATAAAACTTTTTGATGGTTTTTACGATGAAGAGGCTGGCATTACTAATTTTGAAAAATTTAGAGATGAGTTTGTTAATTTAGAAGATGGTGAGTTTGAGAGTTCTAAACGTTTGGTTAACGAGGCTAATCTTGTTTTCTATGTAGATAGAGACCTATTAGATTCTGCAAATGAAGACCCAAACAACGAACCTAATCGCCTATATTTGTATGACATAGATAATAAAACACCTTTAGTCGATTATTATTTAGATGCTACCAATACTAACTTACCTTCGTTTTCGAAATATAATCACCTTGGTGCTTTAGAACGTGTAGATGAAGATGACCCAAGTAGTAAAGGTGTTAAATACAAATTAAAAATCACAGAGCATATCAATAATTTATTACTACGAGACTCTACCAATGTTGAACTTGGCTTAGCCGTTTCTCTAAATATTAATTTAGAAGATCCTAGCTTAGGTTTCACACAAAGTAAAGTACAAGGTTCTGATGAATTAGCTGTTCCTGTAAGTTCTGTATTAACACCAAGAGGTACCATATTACATGGTAACAACAGTGAAAATGAAGATAAAAAAGTGTATTTAGAAATCTATTACACAGAACCAAATAACTAAAAATAACCTATGTGCGGAATTGTTGGATACATTGGCCATCGAGAGGCTTATCCTATTGTAATTAAAGGACTTCAAAGATTAGAATATCGTGGCTACGATAGTGCTGGTATTGCATTATACGACGGCAATGCTATTAAGCTTTCTAAAACCAAAGGAAAAGTTTCTGACCTTAAAAATAAAATGGAAAGTGAAATTTCTACTGATGGAACTTTAGGTATTGGTCATACACGTTGGGCAACACATGGTGTGCCAAATGATGTAAATTCTCATCCACATTACTCTAATTCTGGAAATTTAGTTATAATCCATAACGGAATTATTGAAAATTACGATTCATTAAAAAAAGAATTAATAAAACGTGGTTATACGTTTCAATCAGATACAGATACAGAAGTATTAGTTAATCTTATTGAAGATGTACAAAAAAGCGAAAATCTTAAACTTGGTAAAGCGGTTCAAATAGCCTTAAACCAAGCCGTAGGAGCATATGCTATTGCTGTTTTTGACAAAAACAAGCCTAATGAAATTGTTGTAGCCAAACTTGGTAGCCCATTGGCTATAGGTATTGGTGATGATGAGTTTTTCATAGCAAGTGACGCCTCTCCATTTATAGAATATACCAAAAATGCTATTTATCTTGAAGATGAAGAAATGGCAATTATCAGAAGAGGTAAAAATATAAAAGTTAGAAAAATTAAAAATGATGCTCTCGTAGACCCTTACATACAAGAACTTCAGCTTAATCTAGAGCAAATAGAAAAAGGTGGTTATGACCACTTTATGCTTAAGGAAATTTATGAGCAACCAAGCGCTATTTTAGACACCTTTAGAGGTCGCCTATTAAGCAACGAGGCTATTATTAAAATGGCAGGTGTAGAAGATAATATGAAAAAGTTCTTAGCAGCTGACCGTATTATAATTGTTGCCTGTGGTACATCTTGGCACGCTGGTTTAGTTGCAGAATATATTTTTGAAGATTTAGCCAGAATACCTGTAGAAGTAGAATACGCTTCGGAGTTCAGATACAGAAACCCTGTAATAACTGAAAAAGATATTGTTATTGCTATTTCTCAATCTGGTGAAACAGCAGATACGCTAGCAGCCATAAAATTAGCAAAATCTAAAGGTGCATTTGTTTTTGGTGTTTGTAATGTTGTAGGCTCTACAATCGCAAGAGAAACAGACGCAGGAGCATATACACATGCTGGCCCAGAAATTGGAGTGGCATCTACAAAAGCATTTACAACTCAAATTACAGTATTAACTTTAATAGCATTGCGTTTAGCAAGAGCCAAAGGGACAATGTCTAGTTCAGAATTTAGACAACACCTTATTGAGCTAGAAACTATTCCAAGCAAAGTTGAAGAAGCTTTAAAATCTGACGCTTATGTAAAAACTGTAGCTGAAATTTATAAAGACTCTAAAAACTGTTTGTATTTAGGTCGTGGATATAATTTCCCAGTGGCTTTAGAAGGCGCTTTAAAATTAAAAGAAATTTCCTATATACACGCAGAAGGCTATCCTGCGGCAGAAATGAAACATGGACCAATTGCTTTAATAGATGAACAAATGCCTGTATTTGTTATTGCAACCAAAATGGGACATTATGAAAAGGTAGTTAGCAACATCCAAGAAATTAAATCTAGAAAAGGTAAAATTATTGGTATCGTTACAAAGGGAGATAAAAGTGTCAAGGAATTAGCAGATCACGTTATCGAAGTTCCAGAAACATTAGAGTGTCTTACACCTTTATTAACAACCATACCATTACAGTTATTATCTTATCATATTGCTGTAATGTTAGACAAAAACGTCGATCAGCCTAGAAACTTAGCGAAATCCGTTACTGTAGAGTAACCAAATCGATTATTAATATATAATTTATAAAGCCTAAAATTGAGAATTTTTCAATTTTTAGGCTTTATTTTTTTCAAAATATGCTATGCGCGCATAATTTTATGAGAATTTCTTATTGAATTTTCATATATTTAGTTAAATTGCTCATCTAACAAATTAACTAATTCTCTAAAATGAAGACAATCTTAAAGCTTTTCACGATGCTTTTTTGCGTAGTATCCTTTGCACAAACCACAGTTAAAGGTAAAATTATTGACAATACAGGACTTCCCTTACCTGGCGCAAATATTGTTATAGTAGGTACTAGTTCTGGTACAGTTTCCGATTTTGACGGTAACTATACTTTATCTGTAGATCAAGAACCTCCGTTTTCAATCCGTATAAGTTATACTGGCTTTGAAACAAAAACTATTGAAGTAACAACAAAAAACCAAACCGTAGATGTTACATTAAATGAAGGTAACTCACTTGATGAAGTAGTTATCTCTGCATCTCGTACTCCGGAAAGAATTTTTGAATCTCCTGTTACTGTAGAACGTTTTGGATTAAAAGAAATTAAAAACACGGCTTCTGCTGATTTTTATGGTGGTTTAGAAAACCTTAAAGGTGTAGACGTTAATACAAATAGTTTAACCTTTAAATCTGTTAACACCAGAGGTTTTGCAACATTTGCAAATACGAGATTTGTACAACTTGTTGATGGTATGGATAACTCTGCACCTGCTCTAAACTTTCCATTAGGAAACTTGTTAGGTATGACCGAAACAGATGTTTTAAGTGTGGAGCTTTTACCTGGTGCATCTTCTGCACTATATGGTGCCAATGCTTTTAACGGTATCTTATTTATGAGAAGTAAAAGTCCTTTTGATCACCAAGGAATTAGTGGCTATATAAAAAGAGGTATCACCTCTCAAGAAGCTGCTGGCGATAATGAATACACTGATTTAGGTATTAGAATGGCATACAAGTTTAGCGATAAATTTGCTGCTAAAGTAAACTTTGGGTATTTAAAAGGTACCGATTGGTATGCTACTAATTACGACGACAAAAACATGAATGGCGGAACACGAGAATCTAACGTAAATTATGATGGAGTTAATGTATATGGAGACAACGTAACAATTAACATAAAAGATGCAGCACCTGCAAGTATTCAAGGAATTATACCAGATGTTAATGTAAGTAGAACAGGATATAAAGAAGTCGATTTAACCGATTATAATGCAGAAAGCATAAAAGCAGATTGGGGATTATACTTCCGTCCGTGGGAAAATGATTTTGAAATTCAGTATGTAGGTAAAATAGGATCAGGATCTACAATCTACCAAGGTGCACAACGCTACAGAATAGACAACTTCTTTTTACAACAACACAAATTAGAAATTAAAAATGATGATTTCTTTGTAAGAGGTTATATAACGGCAGATAAAGCAGGTGACACTTATGTTATGGATGTTGCTGGTCCAAATTTATTACAAGCTTGGAAATCTCATCAAGATTGGTTTGGACAATATATTCAAACGTTTGCAGGCGCTACTCTTGGAGGTGCTACCGAAGCAGAAGCTCACGCTGCAGCAAGACAAGTGGCAGAAACAGGTCGATTAGTTCCTGGTACTCCAGAATTCCAAAACGCTTTTGATCAAGTAACAAGTGAAACCAATTTTTTAACTGGATCTGCATTTAAAGATGAATCTAAAATTTATCATGCTGATGCAAATTATAACTTCGGAGAAAAAATAAAGTTTGCTGAGATACAAATTGGTGGTTCGCATAGAACCTACCGTTTAAATTCTTTTGGAACCATTTATGCAGATGCTAATGATCCTATTACATATTCTGAATTAGGTATTTATACACAATTACAAAAATCTGTAGCATTAAATGAAGATTTAGAATTAAAACTAACAGGTTCTGTTCGTTACGATAAATCTGAATTATTTGATGGGTTTTTATCACCAAGAATCTCTGCTGGTTTAACTGTTAACGAAAACCACAACTTTAGAGCTTCTTTTCAATCTGGATTTAGAAACCCAGACACACAATCATTATACATTGGTTTACAAACCGGATTAGGAACACTTGTTGGTGGTGCATCTGATATTGGAGATCGCTACCAAAGAGATCATGCTGTAAGTTCTTTTGCACAAAACAACTTAGGGCAACCTTCAACAATAACTCAAACTGCCGATGCTGCATATAGCAATTCTTTATTTGCTTCTATTGCTGGAGATTTATCTAATCACGATTCAAGTTCTAATGGAAGTAACTATGTCGCTAATTCTAATTATGTAAAACCAGAACAAGTAAGCTCATTTGAAGTAGGCTATAGAGGTAAGTTTAATCATTTTATTATTGATGCTTCAGCTTACTACAGTTCTTATAAAGATTTCTTAGCAAATGAAAACGTGGCAGCACCTCTATACGGAGATATATCAAACTTTGATTTAACAGGTTATGACCCAAGCAACCCAGCATCTGTTGCTGGATTAAATTCAGATACACAGCAAATTCTTGCCGCTTTAAACAATGGTGATTATGTTGGATACCAGACATACACCAACTCAGAAGAAAAAGTAAACTCTTATGGTGCAGCTGTTCAAGTTTCAACCAAAGTGTTTAACGGTTTTGATCTAAGCGCAAATTACACCTATGCTAAAATGGATTTTGATGTTAAAGGAAACCCTGATTTCAGAACTAACTTTAATACACCTGAACACAAGGTAAAAGCAACTTTTGGTAAAACAGAATTGTTTAAAAACTTTGGCTTTAACGTTTCTTGGAGATGGAGCGACAACTATTTCTGGGAAGCCTCTTTTGGAGATGGAGAAGTACCTGCATTTCATGTACTTGATGCACAAATTAATTATAGAGTTACAAGCTTAAAATCTACGTTTAAATTAGGTGCTACTAACCTATTACAAGACGAGTACTTCACAGCATTTGGTACTGGATTTATAGGATCTCAGTATTATGTGTCTTGGACCATTAACAATTTATAATAACGGAAAAAGAAAATAAAAATGAGAAAAATTAAATATATAGCGCTTTCATTACTAACATTAGGTATGCTAGCCTGCGAGAATGATCTCGTTCAAGACTTAAGAGATACAAAAAACAACAATGAAGAACCATTACCTGAATTAGTAGCAGGCACTGCAGACTTTTCAAAATATGTAGCTGTTGGCGCATCGTTTACTGCTGGATTTTCAGATAATGCTTTATTTATAGCAACACAAGAAAATTCCTTTCCTAACCTATTATCAATGAAATTTGCAATGTTAGGAGGCGGAAACTTTACACAACCTTTAATGGAAGATAATATAGGTGGCCTTCTGTTTAACGGTGCCCCAGATCCTTCTGGAGCATTTGGACCAAGATTGTTTTTTGATGGTTCAGGACCTGCAGGTTTACCAGCAACACAAACAACTGAAGCGACAACAGTTTTAAGTGGTCCTTTTAATAATATAGGTGTTCCTGGCGCAAAAAGCATACATTTAGGTGTTAATGGTTACGGATTCGGAAATCCTTATTTTGGAAGGATGGCTTCTAATCCAATGGCTTCTATGCTAGAAGATGCTGTTGCACAAAACCCAACGTTTTTTACGCTTTCAGAAATAGGAGGAAATGATGTATTATCTTATGCAACTTCAGGAGGAAGTGGTGTAGATCAAACTGGAAACTATGATCCTACAACTTATGGGAATAATGATATTACTGACCCAGTAGTGTTTGCTAGTGCTTTTGGCGCCTCTGTTGATGCCTTGGTCGCAAATGGTGCAAAAGGTGTGGTAACTAACGTACCATATATTACAAGTTTAGCACACTTTACGACAGTGCCTCATAACCCACTAGATCCAACTAATCCCGATTTTGGACCTCAAATTCCTTTATTAAATTCAATTTTTGGAGCCTTAAACCCAATTTTTGAAGCTGTAGATCCTAATAGAACTATTGTTTTTTCTGAAACTGAAGCTAGTGCTGTTGTTATAAGAGATGAAACTTTAGCAGATATTTCAACAACAATTATAGGCGCTTTAAATGCTAGCCCTACATTCCCTGCTTTTATTGCTCAATTTGGATTACCTGAAACAGCAGCGCCTTTAGTCGCTAATTTATTAGGAAATACTTATGGACAAACAAGACAAGCAAACGCGAACGATTTATTTGTATTACCTAGTAGCTCAATTATTGGAACTGTAAATGAAGCTTATGCTAACGCTTTAGAAGCACAACAATTACCTGCTGCACTTGCTGCTCAATTTGCAACAGAAGGTATTACACTACCATTAGAAGACAAATGGGTATTACTTCCTAGCGAACAAACGGCAATAAGAAATGCTACAGACGCATACAACCTTACAATAGAATCTATTGCTACTGAAAATGGTTTAGCATTGGTTAATTTTAAAGATATTCTTATAGAAGCAGCTACAACTGGACTTACTTCAGGAAACTTTACTCTAAATACAAATTTAGTAACAGGAGGATTAATAAGCTTGGATGGAGTACATCTTACCTCTAGAGGATATGCAGTTATGGCTAACGAAATGATGAGAGCTATAGATGAAACCTACGGTTCAAACTTTGAAGCTTCAGGTAATTTTTACGATTGTGGAAACTATCCAACAAATTATCCTGTTACACTTCAATAAAATAGATTAAAACACACTTAAAAAACACCTTCATAATGAAGGTGTTTTTTTATGCTCAAAAACCTTAAAAAATAGATTCCGTATTTAAAATAAAACTATATCTTTGCAGCGCGAAAAACG
The DNA here is from genome assembly GCF_036903175.1 of Winogradskyella sp. ECml5-4. Lineage (NCBI taxonomy): Bacteria > Pseudomonadati > Bacteroidota > Flavobacteriia > Flavobacteriales > Flavobacteriaceae > Winogradskyella > Winogradskyella sp. ECml5-4. The sequence goes on from NZ_JAYJLF010000001.1 coordinate 328,110, forward strand.
CAGGTACTCAACTTGTTTGAAAAAACTGTTTTTTTTAGATTTAAATTATTGCAAAACAAAAATATATAAGTAATGTCAAAAGTTACAGGTAAAGTTGCACAGATTGTAGGCCCAGTTATCGATGTTGAATTCGCTGCTGGTTCAGAGCTTCCAAAGATTTATGATTCATTAGAAATCAACAAAAAAGATGGTTCAAAATTAGTATTAGAGGTACAATCTCACATTGGTGAAGATACCGTACGTACTATTGCTATGGACTCATCAGATGGTTTAAGTAGAGGAACAGAAGTTCACGCAACTGGTGCTCCAATCCAAATGCCAATAGGCGAAGATGTTTACGGACGTCTTTTTAACGTTATTGGTGATGCTATTGATGGATTAGGAAATTTACCTAAAGCTGGTGATGCTGGTTTACCTATTCACAGACAAGCTCCAAAATTCGAAGATTTATCAACATCTACGGAAGTTTTATTTACTGGTATTAAAGTAATCGATTTAATTGAGCCTTACGCAAAGGGTGGTAAAATTGGTTTATTTGGTGGTGCTGGTGTTGGTAAAACAGTATTAATCCAAGAGTTGATTAACAATATTGCAAAAGGTCACGGTGGACTTTCTGTATTCGCAGGTGTTGGTGAAAGAACACGTGAAGGAAACGATTTACTTCGTGAGATGTTAGAGTCAGGTATTATCAAATATGGTGATGACTTTATGCATTCTATGGAAGAAGGAGGATGGGATTTATCTAAAGTTGATAAATCTGGAATGAAAGAATCTAAAGCGACTTTCGTATTCGGACAAATGAATGAGCCTCCTGGAGCTCGTGCTCGTGTAGCACTTTCAGGATTAACTATAGCAGAATATTTCCGTGATGGTGCTGGTGAAGGACAAGGAAAAGATGTATTATTTTTCGTAGATAACATCTTCCGTTTTACACAAGCGGGTTCTGAGGTATCTGCATTATTAGGTCGTATGCCTTCTGCGGTAGGTTACCAACCAACATTAGCAACCGAAATGGGTGCGATGCAAGAACGTATTACATCAACAAAAAGAGGTTCTATTACATCTGTACAAGCGGTTTACGTACCTGCAGATGATTTAACGGATCCAGCTCCAGCAACAACCTTTGCACACTTAGATGCAACAACAGTATTATCTCGTAAAATTGCAGAGTTAGGTATTTATCCTGCGGTAGATCCATTAGATTCTACGTCAAGAATTTTAACGGCTGATATTTTAGGTGATGAACACTATGCTTGTGCTCAACGTGTAAAAGAGTTATTACAACGTTATAAAGAATTACAAGATATTATTGCCATCTTAGGTATGGAAGAATTATCTGAAGAAGATAAAATGGCTGTAGGTAGAGCTAGACGTGTACAACGTTTCTTATCACAACCGTTCCACGTAGCTGAGCAATTTACAGGTATTCCTGGTGTATTAGTAGACATTAAAGAAACTATTAAAGGGTTTAACCTAATTATGGATGGTGAATTAGATCACTTACCTGAAGCGGCATTTAACCTTAAAGGTTCTATTGAAGAAGCTATTGAAGCAGGAGAGAAAATGTTAGCTGAAGCATAAATCAGTAAGCAGTACTCAGTGCGCAGTCCTAAATATGACTGCAAACTGCCAACTGCCTATTGCAAACTAAAAGAATATGTACTTAGAAATTGTATCACCAGAAGCCACATTATTTAGCGGAGAAGTTACTTCAGTAACAGTTCCCGGAGTAAATGGTGAGTTTGAAATGTTAACCAATCACGCACCTATTGTTTCTATTCTTAAAGAAGGACATGTAAAAGTTGCTGGTAACGTTCAATTAGAAGAAGAAGTTGAAGCAAAATTCACTAAATCTGATAAAGGCGTTTGGTTAGCAATCAATTCTGGAACACTTGAAATGAAAGATAATAAGCTAATTATTTTAGCAGATTAATCCAATCATTATATAAATAAAAAGCGCGAAATGTTTCATTTCGCGCTTTTTTTTATGTCTAATCCGTAAAATATCACATACGTTTTACAGCTTCCAACTCTACTTTCAATTCTTGAAAGAGCATCATAATACTGCTTAATTTCAATTCTTTTTCATCGTATTCTTGAGTATTAATGCAACAGGTAAATTCCCAAATCTCTAAAATATTTTCACGTGCAATCAAATAAGGTTGATACGTTTTATTATCTGAGCTTAATAATAAATTTGAAGCATCACCTTCTGGAATATAAACCCGCTTATACACCAAACCATCATCCTTAGTTAATATAATATACGTGCGTCCGCTTTTAACATCCATAATATCGTCCACAAACTTTGCCACTATAAACGCACCATCTTTTACAGGTAACATAGAATCTCCTTTAATAGGAAATGCACGATGTGTCCCTGTTGGCAAAAATGGTAACTTAATTTTTTGAAGCTGCTCTATATATTCTGGATCATCATAACCAGACAAATAACCTGCAGATGCTTTTGCTGGTATAATCTCAATTAAATCCTCATTATCTTCGTTTACAGTTACAGGAAATAATACACGCTTGTTCCCAACTTCAATAAACGATGTGTCTTTTGCTTTACGCAAATCGTTTTTAACCAAAATATCAATAGGAATATCAAAGAAGTTAGACAGGTCTATTAAACGGTCTATTGGCGGCTCAGAGCGCCCTTCTTCATAAGACCCCACAACAGAGCGTGTCCAGTTAAGTTCGTCCGCAAAACGTTCCTGAGACAGCTTCTTTAGCGTGCGCAAATGTTTTATATTGGCCTGAATGGGCTTCATTAATTTTTAGTTTTAATATTAATTACTACAAAAATAAGCAATAAAAACTACATATAATAGCCAATTTTAAAAACCAATACAACATCTTAGCAATACAGTTAAAACCGCAATGCTTTACATATAAAACTAAAGTTAAAGGATTGAGGGATTATTAATAAACCTTTTTTATTACGTTGGTTACTATTCCCCAAATCACAAAATTATTATCTTCTGTGATTTTTATAATAGGATAGTTTGGATTTTCGGGCTGCAACCACACCTCTCCGTTAGAAACTCTAAGGCGTTTTACAGTAAATTCACCATCTAGAAAACATACTGCTATTTTATTATTTGCAGGTTCTAGACTTCTATCTATAACTAACAAATCATTATCATCTAAACCTGCACCAATCATAGATTGTCCACTTACTTTAGCGTAAAATGTAGCTTCCTTATTTTTAACTAACTCATCATCTAAAGACAAACGTTGCTCTTTAAAATCTTCTGCTGGAGATGGAAAACCTGCTGAAATTCCTGTATCAAAAAAATTGGTACCAGCTCCTTCAATGGCTTCTGGTAAAAAAAATATTAAGCTATTAGACTTATGTGCTATCATTTTATTTATATTATCAATCTTATTTTAATAACCTTATTGAAAAAAAAATTTAATACGTTTACTTGCATATCCATTTTGTATTCTCATTTTTTATTTGAGTTACCAAATGGTTTTTGTCACCACAAATTATCCTAACCCTATTTACATAGGTAAAGCGCATTTTTATGGTGCTCTAGGTCTATTGTTTTCACTAATATACCCTATTTCAGATATTGCAATTACTATTAAAGAGTACATTAACAATCATAAATCTAAATAAAGCTACCTTTAATTAAGGAAAATTACTTAACTACAATAATATCATTAATGTTGGTTGTATATCTTGGAGACAAACGTTCTTGACGCATTTTCCAAGTACGTTCTAAATCTTGATTTCCTAATTTTATTTTATTCCCTTTGTACTTCTTATTTATAACATCTATTGCAGACATCAAAGGTTTATGCTTTGGATCTTCTTTATGAAACAAATCTAACTGAAAATTATCTGTAGGCACCAAACCGGTAACAATAACTCCTGCTCTTTTGTATTTTATCCCTTTTTTATAAATCGATTTTACTGCATTTACAGCCTGTGTGCTAATTAACAAGGAAGAATCTGTAGGAAACGGAAAACTAACCATTGTACTAACCTTATGCTGTTCTAAATCTTTTTTATGCCTATCACTACTTAGCATAACAATAATCATGTGGCAACTAGAGTTTTGCTTGCGTAATTTCTCTGCGCAACTTGTTGCAAAGGTAGAGATTCGTTCTTTTATATTATCGATATCAGAATAGGTATATTCAAAACTTCGTGTGGTAGCAATAGCGCGTTTTGTGGTTGGCTCATCTAAAGTAATTTTAGAAACCCCTTCTAAGTCCTTTTTAAGTTTCCACTCGGTAATAGAAAATGTTTGTCGGACCCAATCATCAGATAACTGTGTAAAATCATAAGCTGTATGGCATCCTTTTGCTTTTAAGCGTTTTTGCAAACCACGACCTATTCCCCAAACGTCTTCAATCTTAATCCATTTTAAGGCTTTAATTCGAGATGCTTCGGAAGCTATAACATAAACGCCTTTAGTTTCTTTAGGAAACTTACGCGCAATTTTATTGGCAACTTTACTTAATGCTTTTGTAGGAGCAACACCTACACAAGTAGGAATACCGGTCCACTTTAAAATCCGTGTTCTTATTTGACCGCCGTAAGCTTCTAAATTATAATTTTCAAAACCTTTAAACTGAAGAAAAGCCTCGTCTATACTATAGATTTCAACATCTGGAGTAAACTGCTCTAGTATGCGCATTACACGACTACTCATATCTCCATATAACGGATAATTAGATGAAAACACTTTAATATTATGAGCTTTACAAAAGCTTTCCCATTTAAAAATTGGAGCTCCCATAGGCAAACCAACAGCCTTAGCTTCATCACTGCGCGCAATAACACAACCATCATTATTACTTAAAATAGCAATAGGTTGATGACGCAAATTAGGGTTAAAAACCCGCTCACAAGAGGCATAAAAATTATTACAATCTACTAAGGCATACATAATGTAAAAATACAAAAAGACCTTACAGGTTTTTAAAATCTGTAAGGTCTAGTTTAAAATTTATTATAAAATATTATTTAAACGCCTTTAAATACTTGTAATTTCCTTTTGATCTTCTTTCTTCTGCTTAACCAAATAAGACGTCGCTAATTCTACTTGGCGCCCAACCAAGCGTCTCGATTTGCTTTAGCCGCTTCAGATAAATCATCTAAACTTGAAATAGTATAAGACGTATCGGCATCTAAAGTTAGTTTTACAGTGCGTTGTTTTCCGAAACGCTCATAAACCACATCAACAGTTTGATTCGGTTTTACTGTACCTAAAATTTTATTTAAGTCTGATGTTTCATTGATATCAACACCATCAATTTTAAGTAACTTATCTCCTTTTTCAAGTCCTGCGGTATAAGCTCCAGAACCGACCATTGTATTACTTGTAATGACTTGATTGTTTAAATGCAATCCAAAAGCAGGCTGCTCCGTGTTTTGTTGTAATTGCACACCAACCGTTTTAAACAAGCTTTCAAAATCGGGCATGTCGCTTTTGTAGATATAATTGTTGAAAAAAGCATCACCAAAGTCAGCACCTGCATAAGCCTTTAACGTTTGCTGTAAATCAGCAATGGTATAATAAGTTTCCGTTTTTCCGTAGGTGTTCCAAACCAATGCCATATAATCGTCTAGATTCAGGTTTTCGGCTCTAAGCGATAAATCTAAAGCCAAACCTAGCATACTGCCATACGAATAATAGGAAATAAAAGTATTGCCACGATTGATATCATCTACAGAACGTGCGGCATCTACAAATGGAGCTTGATAGCTCATCTCAATAGGATTAAAAAACTGTCGTCCTGGTGAATTCCAAACGTAGTTAAACGTTCCTGTCAGCCCTTTTATATAATCTTCCTGTGTGATAAGTCCGGCTCTGGTTAAGGTTAAATCGTCATAATAACTGGTAAACCCTTCAGCAAACCAAAGCTCGCCACTCATGTTAGCTGCTTCAAAATTAAAAGGCTCTAAACTTTGTGGTCGTATACGTTCTACATTCCAGCAATGAAAAAATTCATGACTAACAGTACCAATATTACGATCGGCTCCATCGGCTAGACTTCGTGTGCTGGTGACAATGGTAGAGTTTCGATGTTCCATACCATCACCTGTGGCATTAGGAATATAACAGCCTAAAAACGTATATTCTCCGTAATCGAAAGTTGGTAATTCACCAAAAACAGCTTTTTGTTGTAAGATTGTTTTTTTAACCTTTTCAAAATAATCATCAAACTCTGCTGCGGTTCCATTATGGTGCAATGCAAAATTGATCTTTTGACCATCCACCTCAAACGAACGTACCATATGGTCACTAATTTCCGTTGGACTATCCATAAAATACTGTAAGTTGTCAGCGGAATAAGTGCTGCCTTCTACGAGCTTTAATTGCGTAGCAATTTTCCAGTTTAAGTCTTTGCGAGGTTTAAATTCAATGTTGAAGGTGTCGTTTTCCAAGCTCGGAGCATACATAAACGTCGCTGGCATATTAAGATGGGCATGCGTTTCATCAACTTGTGCGTAGGTGCCATCTCCATGATTGGCATATAAGGTGTAATTGACTATGATAGTGCCATCGTGATCGTTCACAGTCCAAGAATACGGATCGGGACGTGTCGTTTCTAAAACATTACCCTTCCCATCTGTAACCTTTACGTTATAAACATTCTTAGCAAATTCGTGAATAGCATAACGTCCTGGTGAGCTTCTAGACATTCTAAATGCGGCTTCACCTGATTTTAAACCTTTAAAAGTAGCCGTGATTTCAGCTTCATGATGTGCTGCATTTTCAAACGAAATGGTATAGCTTGAACTTCCTGTAGTTGTTAATTCTGTTACCAGATTTTTGTCTTCCTTGCAATTCACTAAACATAAAAAAGACAGTAATAAAATTAGGCTTCGCATCTATTCAATTTTTTAGACACCCAAGATACTAATTTTTAAAACCTTTTAATCTTCTACGTATTCTAATATATCACTAGGCTGACAGTCCAAAGCTTTACAAATGGCTTCCAAAGTTGAAAATCGAATGGCCTTTGCTTTTCCTGTTTTTAAAATGGACAGGTTCGCGGTTGTAATCCCAACAATTTCAGCAAGTTCGTTGCTCTTCATGCCACGTTTGGCTAATATGATGTCTAAGTTGACTATTATAGGCATGATTATATGGTTAGATCGTTTTCGTGTTGAATTTGGTTTCCTTTATTAAGAAGTGTACTTAAAACAAGCAACATAAATCCTATTAAAAATAGTACAAAATCAAAATCTAAACGTGGATTCATAGAAATAGTAACATACTTTAAATTGTAATCTAAAGGACTAATACTAACATAAGGCAAATCAATACCTAAGATAAAATTAATTATAGAATTTAATAATACATAGCATATTAACAATATACCTATCAAGTTAATACTCTTATATAATTTTTGAGAAAATAAAAAATTCGTTTTTAAAGCTTTAAATATTCTTTTAAGGAAAAGGAACACAAGTAATAGTATCAATAAACCTAAATATGATCTAACAATTATAAGAAATTTATTAACCATCGTTTTCGGATTAACCGTTATGAATCCATTGCTTACGAGTTGTGTTGAAGTAAATTCATAATGATCCACCATATCCTTATTATGAATACTTACTATCGATTTAAAATCTAAAGAATCTTCAGAAGTTATTGGTTTAACATAAGTACCTGTTCCACTAGAATAACTTTGCCCCAAAGTATTAATACCTTCTTTTTCTAATTTAAAAAGCTCATTATTATACATTGGTTTTTTAGGGCTAATACTAAACTTCACTGGCATCTGATAACCAATAGAATGGTGACTTCCTGATGAAAAATCCCCAACCTTACCATCTTGTGTAAAAACTTCAAAACTAATTGCAACTACAATCCATATAATTAAAAAGTAAAATGAAATACTACAAAACCAATATAATACCCCAACAAGTGTATTTTCCTTTTTCATAATCAAACCGTTAAATCGTTTTCTTGTTGAATTTGGTTTCCTTTCTTAAGAACAGCAGAAAAAAGTCTAAAGAATAATCCTAAAATCATAAGCAGAATATACAAGCCTTTTGAGTCTATATTAAGATAAATCTGATTATGAATATCACCATAGTTCATCATAAAAAATATGGAAATAAGCGAAATCACAATGCCAATTATTCCGGAGAATAAAAATAGAGATCCTGCTTTATGATAAGTAGTTACTAATTTCGAATTAAAAAAATCACCTGTTGCAAATATTTTTAAGTTTGAAATTAGCGTGAATACACCATACACAAAAATTAGCAAAGCCAAGGCTTTAGCTACAAATACACCTTGTGTTGCTAGAGAAGGTTTACCTTGTTGCAAATGCAAAATATAAGTATCAAAAAATAATGCCAATGTTGAAATCGTCAAATTACCAACAATTGAAACAACAAGCGCTAAAAACAATAATATTATAGAGTACCTTATTTTTTTCATAATCAAACCGTTAAATCGTTTTCTTCCTTAGCCTTTTTCGCCACCTTAAATACCTCGCTTAATACCATAAAAAACAGCCCTAAACAAATGAGCATGATATAAGGACTTAAACCTAAATTAATTTTAAATACTCCTTTAAAAACCAATTGACCTATAAAAATTAATACTGAAGCAATAATACCAACACCAGTAAGCAAATAACCAATCTTATAAAAATGGGCTATAACATCAGCATGAAAAGGTTTAACCTTCTGAAAATAACGCAAAGTTTTTCTAAACAAGTACACACAATAGATTGTTACTAGAGCTAAAGCAATAAATACCAAACCAAACAGTTGAACAGATAATACTGAAGTTTCAATGATAGAATCGTCTGCATCAAGAAACAGGTTTAGAGACTCAGGCGCTACAAACATATAAACCGCTAAAAATAAGCATATCAAAATTCCGGGAATACAAGTCAGTATCCACACAAAATCGATTAAACTTTTTAAGATGATTAATTTTCGCATTTTAAATAATTATCGTTTTACAATAACAAATATATAAAAATTATTGATAAACGATAATTATTTATTAAAAATGATAATTTTCCCAAGACCTAGCAGGTTTTAAAAACCTAGCAGGTCTTTTTCCTATATTTGAAACATGATATCCAACACCATCATTTCAGAAAGCCCTAGACCTATTTGGCAAATTCCCATTGCTGCGTTATTTTTCACATTGGCTTTCGGGATTATGGGTTATAAAGTTTTTCTATGGGCAACAACCAACCAACCGCTAGGCATACGGTTATTAGATTTTGAAGGTGTTATTTATTTCACGGGTATTGGCGCCAGTTTTTGTTCTAGAAAACGAATTCATATCGATATTTCAAATTCTAGATTTAGACCAACCATAGAGGTTGGACCTTTAAAAATAGGATCATGGCAAACCATTAAAAACTACCAATATGTTTCTGTATTTCATCAACCCACAGTAGATGGTGATTATATATTTGAAGTAAATCTATGGTACGACAATAACAAACATTTTGAGCTGTACGAAGAAGATAATTACAAAGAAGCCTTTCTCATCGGTTTTGAACTTTCGGAACAATTAAATATCGATTTATTAGACGCCACAGAACCTAACGACTTTAAATGGATTGATAAAGACGAATGGAAAGCCAAAATAGCATCTGGAACCATTGATTAATACTTTTACAGACTCGTCAGATTGGTTACTGAGCGTTGGTCACTGAGCGAAGTCGAAGTGAATCGAAGTGAGTCGAAGTGAAAAACCTATCTAGTCTTTTCTTACCTTTACCACATGCAAGACACCTTCGTTACCATAGCCCGATTCCCCTATTCTACAGAAGCACAAATAGCCAAAGGACGATTAGAAGCCGATGGTATCGAAGTCTTTTTAAGAGATAATCTTACCATAGACACAGATCCTTTAGTGAGCCAAGCCATTGGAGGTGTAAAATTAAAGGTACTTGCCAAGGACGAAGAACGAGCTCGAGAAATTTTAAAATCAATTAAAGCCTATTCTGTAGACAACGAAGGGCATCCTATTGTTTGTCCCAATTGTAAAGGTGAACATATTGAAATGTACACCACCATTAATAATTTTAAATCCTTGATGTCTTTTCTAATTGGCCTCCTGTTCTTTACACTACCTTTTAGTGCACGTTACCAATACAAATGTGAAGATTGCAAAACTGAATTTCCCATTAAAAATTAAGCACCTTATCATAAGCACGTTTCAGCTTTTTAATCACAATTTCGAGTTCGTCTTCATTTAAATGTCCAAATCCAAAACGAATTGCACAAGTCGTTTTATCTTGATATAAAATCGTTTTTGGAAGAAACAAATCTATACGCGCTGCTTCTTCGGCAAGTTTCACTAACGACAAAGGATGCTTAAATTGTAACCAAATAGCCAAACCTCCAGAGGGTTGTTCATAGCTTATAATGCCATTAAAGTATTGCTGCAAGTATTTACACAAGCAATCACGGCGTTGTTTATAGGTCACAATATTCTTTTTCACTAGCCTATAAATTTCACCTTCAGATATAAGCTCAGACAACATTTGCTCTTGTATTAAATCACCTTGCTCATCAAGTAAACTTAAATAGTTGTGAGCTTCGGCAATTAAATTATCTGGAGCTACCACAAAACCCGTTTGAAAACTAGGAAACAATGATTGGCCCATTTTACCCAAATAAATTACCATACCGTTGGCATCTGCGCTTGCCATAGGTAACATAGCAGATCCTTCAAACTGAAAATCGTAATCATAATCATCCTCAATAATAGCAAATCCATAAGTTTTTGCTAATTGCAAAAGTTGTAATCGCCTTTGAGCACTTAATGTTTTGGTCGTTGGATACTGTCTATGTGCACAGACATAAACACACCTAATGCTGTGTTTTATAAAATGCTTTTTTATATAATCTACATCTAAGCCTTCGTCATCTACAGGAATAGCTTTTAACGCTGCTCCAGCTTCTTGAAAAATTGTATTTGAGGCATAATGGCTTAATTGCCCAACCAACACCACATCATCTTTCTTAATTAATAGTTGCGATACAATGTACAAACTCATCTCTGTGCTACGCGTGCTTATGACATTGTTCGGATTAATACGAAAGCCACGTGTCGCATTTAAATAATTACACAATTGTGTTTTAAACACCGAAGGCGTTGCTACCGATGCTCTATTCCATTTATTAATTAAGGGTTTGCGTTTCATAGCAGCACTATACCATCTCGAAAACTGATGTACTGGATGCAAACGTAAATCGGGCTGACCATCATTAATTATATATTTAGCCGACGTTTCTTGAAGTGTAGATGCCAAATGAAACGATTTTTGAAATGGAAAACCAGCGACTTTAGGATAATTATAAGCACGATCTATACGCTCTGCTGTAGCTTTTATTTTTGCAGTAGCCTGCTCTGGCACCAAAACAAAAGTCCCTCTATTTGGTATAATATCTACCCAACCTTGAGAGGCTAATTCTTCATAAATAGCCACAGCAGTATTACGATGTATATTTAACAACTCACTAAAGACACGAGTACCTGGCAATTTGCTCCCTTTAGATAAATAACCACGTTGTATACCATTAATTATTTGCTGTGCTACTTGTATATATATAGGTTGCACCGAAGCTTTGTCAAAACTAACAAGCTGTTTTATAAGATCACTAACCGGACTATTCATTGTTTTAAAACTGGACTATCTTAATCGTCCGGAAAGTTACGACTTTTGCCTCGTTAAAACTTAGAACACAATGACAAATAAATATATACACCTTGCTTTTATAATGCTTTTCATATCTCAAATAAACGCACAAGAGCAAACCATAAAAACCGATTCTTTAAACGAAGTAATCATCACTTCAACACGTATTGATTTACCCTTCAAGGACAATTCCAGAACCATAAATATTATGACCTCAGCAGATATTAAAAGTAGTGCTGCTCTAACCATTTCAGATGTATTACAGCAAATCGCAGGTGTCGATATTAGACGTCGTGGCACCGGAGGAAGTCAGGCCGATTTATTTATTAGAGGTGGTGGTTTCGATCAAACATTGTTATTAATAGATGGCATTAAAATGGACGATGCACAAACAGGACATCACACCTTAAATGCGGCGCTTCCGCTTGAAGTCATTGAACGTATAGAAGTCATAAAAGGACCTGCGGCACGTGTTTTTGGACAAAATGCCTTTACAGGAGCTATTAATATTGTCACAAAATCGAGTTTAGATAATACCGTGTCTGCAAATCTTGAAACCGGTTCCTTTGGTCAACTTAATGGTTCAGTAACTGTTGGAAGTGAATTAGAAAACTCAACACACATACTTCATGTGGGAAAAATGACCTCTGAAGGCTACCGAAACAATTCAGATTACGACAATTCTAACTATGTCTTAAAAAGTGTCTTCAACAAAAAAGATCAAGCTATTGAAATGATTGCCACATTTTCCGAACGTAAGTTTGGTGCCGAAAATTTTTACACCACCAATCCTGCTTATAATGAATATGAAGAAACACAAAACAGCTTAATCGCCTTCACCACAAAATTTCAATCTGAAAAACTAAAAATTCAACCGCGTATCTATTGGAAACGCAACCAAGATATGTTCCTTCTAAAACGTTTTGAACCTGCATTCTTCAGAAATTTCCACCTGTCTAACAAAATTGGTACCGAAGCCAATGCGGCATACACCTCTAAATTAGGGGTTACAGGCTTTGGGATAGACCTCTCTAAAACCTATTTACGTAGTAATAACTTAGGTAATCGCAACCGTTTTATGGCAACGGCTTTTTTAGAACACCGTTTTCAATTTATCAATAACCGTTTAGATATTACACCTGGTGTTGCTGTAACCTATTTTTCAGATTTTAAATTTAACGGATTCCCTGGATTAGATATCGGATTTGATATCACCAACAACCTTAAAGCCTACGGAAACATTGGATTTACCTATAGAATCCCTACCTACACCGACTTGTATTACACGGATCCAAGAACCAACGGCAACGAAAATTTAGAACCCGAAGAAGCCTTTGCGCAAGAAATTGGTATTAAATACAATTCCCAAAGGATTAGAGCGAGTCTATCCGTTTTTAATCGCGATGCCAAAAACTTGATCGATTTTATAAGACCAAACACCATTGAAGAAATTTTTACTGCAACCAACATTGCAGAAGTCAATACCAAAGGGCTCGAAATTGATGTGGCTTATAATTTTGAAATAAATAGCTTCAACCAAACCTTAGCTTTTGGCTATGCCTATTTAGAAGATGATATTTTAGAGCAAAACGAAGAACTATCGCGTTATGCCTTAAACACCTTAAAACACCATTACACCACTAGACTAAGCACGCAATTGTTTAAAAACATTAGTCAAAGTATCGTTTACAAATATGCCGAACGCACCACAGGACAAACCTATAATGTTTGGGACGCTTCAATAATTATGAAATTGAACCAGATGGAATTATCCGTAACAGCAAGCAACATTTTTGATGCCGATTATATTGAATCTGGCTTTACACCAATGCCACCAAGTAATGTCTTATTTGGTCTGCGTTATACGTTTAAATAATAAAAAAGATTTTTTTTGAATATAAAAAACACCCCTAAAGTCCCCTCAAGGGGACAGTCTCACTGTTGCGAATAAAAAAATCTAAAAGATTTATTAATTTTCTCCTTAAGGATTATTGAAATAAAAGTGGACTTTCATTGAAAATACCCTACATAGCTCATTTAAAGTCTGTCCAAAAACCTACCAACAAAAACAGCTTTTCTATTCCAAAATGTTTTATCTGTAGATTGTCCCCTTGAGGGGACTTTAGGGGTGTAAATAAGCTATAAAATATAGAATACCTACAAAGGTTTTGAAACCTTGCAGGATGCAAATCAATTATAGACTCCTACTTCCAAAGAAAATATTTCTCAAAATTTCTGTAACAAAATTCCTTCATCTGCTACCTATATACTGAAAGTGGTCTAAATCTCAAAACTATATTGAGACCCCAAAGTATAAAAACGACCGTACTTGCAATAACCATCAAAATTACAATTGACATTCCAAATTTGAATCCATTAGTATTCAAACTAAATTTCATTAAGAACTAAAAGATTTCAAAATCTTTAATGGTGGTTATAGTGAGACCGATTTACTTTCAAAATAAGATTGTATAATCTCACAATGGTCGTATATTTATTAACTCATTTCTAAACTAAATCTTATGGCTGAATGGTTTTCAAACTTAGAATTTCTATCCAAAATGTATTGGTTAGTGGCTATAATTGGCTCACTCATTTTCTCTATAGTTATGATTATGGCTTTTACAGGAGGAGATGCCGATGATATTGGCGACCTAGACTCCGATATTGATGCTGATGGAGCTGGTTTTCAATTTATATCTTTTAAAAACCTTGTGGGCTTTTTTACCATATTTGGCTGGAGTGGCATTGCATGTATAGATGCCGGACTTTCTACACCACTAACTATAATTGTTTCGGTGATTTGCGGACTGTTAATGATGGTAATTATGGCTTCACTATTTTATTTTATTAGCAAACTTTCAGATAGTGGCACTTTAAATTATAAAAATGCGCTCGATGCCGTTGGAGAAGTCTATCTAACTATTGGAGCAGAGCGCTCTAAAATGGGAAAAGTAACCGTAAGTGTACAAGGCACCATGCGCGAATTAGATGCGCTTACCGATGCATTAACCGAACTAAAATCTGGGACTATCATAAAGGTGGTCGATGTTACTTCTAACGGAATTCTCATTGTCGACCAAACACGGAAACCTATTGAACCCTCAAAACACATAAAAGACCCCTTATTGAGTAATGCTACTCAAAAGAAAATTTCAAAATAAAACTAATTCTTCAAATTTATAAACTATGTATTTACTAACCATTCAAGAAAATTTTAACCCCGAAAGTCTTGGCGGACCAATGCTTCTCATTTTTGTAGCACTATTTATAGTGGTAACCTTAATTATTTTAATAAAACGCTACAAACGCTGTCCTTCAGATAGAATTTTAGTGGTTTACGGAAAAGTTGGAGGTGGCCAATCGGCAAAATGTATTCATGGTGGAGCGGCTTTTATCATTCCTGTCATTCAAGATTATGAATTTTTAGAATTAACACCAATTTCTATCGAAGTAAATTTAGTAAACGCCTTATCTAAACAAAACATTAGAGTTAATGTACCATCACGTTTTACTATTGGTGTATCTACCGAACCAGGTATTATGCAAAACGCAGCAGAGCGTTTATTAGGCTTAGGACAAAATGAAATTCAAGAATTGGCTCAAGAGATTATTTTTGGCCAGTTACGTTTAGTGGTTGCTTCAATGGATATTGAGGAAATTAATAATGACAGAGACAAATTCTTAACTAACATTTCTCAGTCAGTAGAATCAGAATTAAAGAAGGTTGGTTTAAAACTCATCAACGTAAACATAACAGATATCGTTGACGAATCGGGTTATATTGAAGCCCTTGGTAAAGAAGCTGCTGCTCACGCTATTAACGCTGCACGTAAATCGGTTGCAGAGAAAACCAGAGATGGATCTATTGGTGAAGCTAATGCAGTACAAGACGAAAGAACTCAAGTTGCTGCGGCTAACGCACAAGCCGTAGAAGGTGAAAACACCGCAAAAATTGCCGTTGCTAATTCAGATTCGTTACGTCGTCAACGTGAAGCAGAAGCAGAACGTGTAGCAATCGCCTCAGAAAAAGTACAAAGTGCAAAGGCCTTACAAGAGTCTTATGCCGCTGAGCAAGAAGCAGAAACAGCGAGAGCAGAGCGTGAGCGTTCTTCTCAAATGGCAGATGTTATTGTACCTGCTGAAATTGATAAACGCAAAGTTGAAATTGATGCTGAAGCCGAAGCAGAACGCATTAGAAGACGCGCAAAAGGTGAAGCCGATGCTATACTCTTTAAAGCACAAGCCGAAGCACAAGGTCAGTTTGAAATCTTAACTAAACAAGCTGCTGGTATGGAGCAAATTGTAAAAGCTGCTGGCAATAATAGTAGAGATGCTGTATTATTATTAATTGCAGATAAATTGCCAGAACTTGTAAAAACACAAGCCGATGCGATCAAAAATATTAAAATAGACAAAGTAACTGTTTGGGACAATGGCAGCAGTGGTGAAGACGGAAAATCATCAACCGCAAACTTCCTGTCTGGCATGTACAAATCAGTACCGCCATTACAAGAAATGTTTAATATGGCTGGTATGGATTTACCTGAATATCTAAAAGGAAAAGACAAAAAAGAGATTGAAGCAGATGATGCTAAAATTGAACCTTCTAGCAAAAAATAAACACTCATTATTTTGAATAATATGGTTCATAAAAGACCAGTACCTACGGCAAAGTTAATTTATGGTACTGGTCTTATTTTAATTGGAGGCTTTACTGCTATAACCGGAAATATTATAGGTATTATAGGCATTGCATTAGGGATCTACTTCCTTAAATCTGATGGTATCGAAATTGATTTACAAAATAAGAAATACCGTAACATAATCAGTCTCTTTGGTGTATCATACGGACAATGGAAAGCATTCCCTGAAATAGAATATGTGTCGGTTTTTAAAACAACTCAAACCACAAGAGTTTGGGTGTCTACCGCAAGTACAAATGTTACAAATACTGTTGTAAAAGTCAATTTGTTTTACAATACCAACAAGAAGATCGAAGTGTATGTTTGCGATAATACAGATGACGCGTTTAAAATTGCTAAACAAATGGCAAATGCCTTAAATATTGATGTTTTAGACGCCACCTCACGCGAAACAAAATGGTTGTAAATTACATTGTTAAAGATTCACTTGCACTCTAAAAAACCATTAAAAACACCAATCGTTTCATATAATTTTCTGACATAAATAGAATTCTATTTGTATCTTTGCCCAGATTTTTAAAATTTATAAAATGAAAAATATTTTATTAGTAGTCGCTTTATTAGCTATAAGCTTTAGTAATGCTCAAGCTTTTGAAGGTAAAGGAGATACTAAATTTCAAGTTGGTGCTAACTTTCAAGAATATGCTACAGGCATTAATGTAAGTTACGATTATGGTTTAGGTGAAAATATGTCTGTTGGACTTTCCTCTACTTATACCTTAGGAATATCTGATGGTTTAGATGCCGATTTTGGAGATCGCTTTGATTTAAAAGCAAGATTTAATGCTAACTTAGGTAATGTAATTAATATAGATGAAAATTTTGATTTTTACCCTGGATTAAGCTTAAGCCTTAAAAACTTTGGTGGTCATGTTGGAGCACGTTATTTCTTTTCTCAAGGTTTTGGAGTCTATTCAGAAGCTTCATTTCCTTTAGCAAAATACAGCAACGATAAATCTAAAGTTGGCTACTACATTCACAACCAATTTGCTTTTAATATTGGAGCTGTTTTTAACCTGTAGGTAAAACAAAACATAAACCACGGCGCAGTTAGCCCTAAGCACATCGCTTAAATTTTAACCACGCTACATAAAATACAAGGCCTTTTCACTCGATACCCATTCGGATGTAAAGGCTTTTTTTTATGACACTAAATGATATGGGCTGTCGGCAAAAACCTAATACCACACACCTAATCCCTAATCCCTAAAACCTAATACCTAACACCTAATCCCTAAAACCTAATAACACCTAACACCTAATCCCTAACACCTAATCCCTAATACCTAATACCTAATCCCTCAAACCTAATCCCTAACATTCCATCACCCATTCAAAGCCTCATTCAAGCGTTCATAAATCAAATGCGATTCCCAACCACGATACAATAAATAATCTGCCACTTTTTTCTTCTTTTTATAGTCATTAGGTGCCTTAACCTGTGCGATACGTTTTTGCACCAATGCATCTAATGTTGCATAATAATCCTCTAAATCAATCTCATTTAAAGCAGCATCAATAGTGTATTTAGAAATTTCCCTAAATTTTAATTCCCTACGCAATCGGTTTTTTCCCCATTTTTTAATTCTAAATTTTCCACGGACAAAAGCTTTAGCAAAACGCTCTTCATTTAAAAAATTATGCCGAATTAAATGTACGATAATAAGATCTATAGCTTCAGGAATCATATTCATATCACGCAGCTTCTGCCGTACTTCTTTATGGCAACGTTCTTGGTAAGCACAATAGTGTTCTAGTTTAGCTTGCGCTTCGTCTACAGTATAAGTTTTATGTGAATTCATTGCCTCAAAAATACAATAGATTACGCACAATTACAGCGATATTAAAACTCAAAAACTAGCACTTATACTCTAAAAACAACACTGTAAAGATTGCATTTCATCGAAAAATGGCTTTATTTTATAGTAAAATACGTATAAAACTTAACAATTTGTTAATAAATACGTACCTTACAAGACACTGAAATACAGTGATTTTGATATATCTTTGTACAGTTAATCCCTTATTTATCCCTATGACTAAGAACTACCTTTTATCGTTTATATTATTTTGTTGTGCCTTTGTTTCTTTTGGGCAAACGTATACTAAGATTACAAACATTGGCGACCTTACCGATGGCTATTATGTTATCGCCGAAAGTAATGAAGAATACGCAATGAATAATACCCATAATGGGACTTTTTTAGATAGAACAAGTATAGCTCCAGTAGCTTCAGTGATTACAAATCCACCAGCTGCAATTATTTGGAAAATAGAAACTAATGGTTCAGGTAGAACCATATACAGTGAAGACAGTTCTAAATATGTATCTTATACTGGTAGCAGTAATAACGTTCAAATTGTAAATACCGTAACTGAGGATGACCAACGCTGGAATATTACATATAGCAGTGGGAATTTCATTTTTTCGAACCTTGCTGTAACAGGTAGAGATTTGCAATACAATACTAGTGCTCCACGTTTTGCTTGTTATACAGGAAGTCAAAGAGATATAGCCTTATATAAATTAGATGCTCCTGCTGGCCCAACCATAACAGCAGCACCAACAACACTTACAGGTTTAGATTATTTTTATAATATGCCTCCTTCTTCTGAAGATACTTTTACAGTAGAAGGAAGCCTTTTAACCAATGATATTGTAATCACAGCTCCTACGGATTTTGAAATTTCGTTAACTTCTGGTGCTGGGTTTACAAATAGTATTACCTTAACTGAAAGCAGTGGAACAGTAGCTTCAACAACCATTTATGCGAGATTAATATCAGGAAAAGCGGTTGGTACGTATACAGACGATGTAGATATTACAAGCACAGGCGCATCAACAAAAACAGTCTCCTTAACTGGAAATGTTGTAGATATATATTGTAATGCAGGACCGACAAGCAGTGCCGATTCGGAAATTGAAAATGTCACCTTAACAGGGGTAAGTCTTAATATTAACAATGATACTAGCGGAACTTGTACAGGTGGTACAGGAGGCGTCATTAATGATTACACTGCACAAAGTGCGGATGTTTATCCAGGAGGGAGCTATACGCTAAGTGTAGAATTCGGTGATTGTAATAACGGCGGTCAATATGATGGAGCTGGTGGAGTTTGGATAGATTGGAATAATGATGGAGATTTTGATGATACTGATGAAGAAATAACAACCCTAGACGTAGCCGTTTCTGGCGGTAATGTAACAGAAAACATAACAATAAATGTGCCTGCTGCTCAAGCAATAGGAGATTACAGAATGCGAATTGTTCAAGATGAAGGAGGCACAGCAAGTACAATTTCTCCTTGTGGAACATTTAACTGGGGTTCGGTTGAAGATTATACCATTACTGTAATAGCAGCAACAGGAAACTTAATTACAGTGACACAGACCACAGGCGGTACCATTTCTCCGGGTTCAACAATTGTAGCAGATAATGCTAACCAGAGTTTTACGGCAACACCAGACGCGTGTTACACCTTTACCAATTGGGTTGTAGATGGTACCAATGCAGGTAGCACAAATCCATACACCTTTACTAATGTAACGGCAAACCATACAATTACTGCCGTTTACACTCAAGATACCTATAATATTACGGCAACCGCTGGTGCTAATGGTACTATTAGCCCAACAGGTGTTACTAGTGTGGGTTGTGGTAATGATCAAACCTACACCATAACAGCAGATAGTGGTTATATTGTAGATGATGTTTTAGTTGATGGAGTCTCAGTTGGAGCTGTTACGTCTTACGATTTTACTAATGTTACAACAACACATACAATAAGCGTGAGTTTTGCGGTTTACGTAGCTCCGCAAATTGTAATTACTGAATTTGCAGGTAAAGGATATGGAGGAGATTGGAATAACGAATACATAGAATTGGCGAATTTTGGAGCGACAAGCGTAGACTTAACAGGATGGTTTTTAAAATACTATGAAAGCTCTCTAGAAGAAACCGTTAATTTATCAGGTATATTAGCACCTAATACTGCCTATGTAATTGCAGCAAGAAGTTCACATACAGCCGCAATATCACCAGACATAGTAGCATCCTTTAACATGAATAATCTAGCTTATGCAGTTCTTTTAGAGGGAACAACCATAAGAGATGAAGCCGGTTCTAGCTCTAATAAATTTAATGATGATTATAATTATGAATTTACAGATTGCTCTAATGACAATAAACCAACATCAAATTGGGATAATTTAGGAACAGGAAATGGAACACCAGGTGTTGTTAATTGTAACGCACCAAAACCAGAACTACAATTAGTAGATAATACAGCAACTAACCAAGACTGCGGTTTTACCTTAGATTACGGTGATGTAGCCGTTGGCTCAACCTCAGACCTAACCTTTGATATTGAAAACATAGGAACCTTAGACCTTACTATAAGTGCTTTGGCAATTACTGGAGATTATACAATTATAGCACCTGCAACAGTGCCGTTTACAGTTACACCAGGAAACGCACAAACAGTAACCGTACGATTAACACCACTATCAGATGATCCTATATTAGGGGAACTTACCATTACAAGTAATGATGACGATGAAGGTAGTTGTATTGTTAATCTAGAAGGTACTGGCTTTACTCCTGGTCCCAATATTAATGTTAGAGGGGTTGTGGGTAGTAACCCTACCATTGCTAACGGAAGTACAACAACCGCTGGCTTTAACAATACCTTATTTGCGGCGCAAACTATCAATACCACACAACAAACAAAAACCTTTAGAATTGGTAATGAAGCAGGTTCTGCAAATTTAACCGTTTCAAGCATTACACTATCTGGTGATACGGCAGACTTTTTTGTAACAGAAAGTATATCTAATCCTTTTGCTATAGATACGTATCAAGATTTTGATATAACGTTTCAACCAACTACAGATTCTGGATTAAGAAGTGTAACGGTGAGCATTGCTAACTCAGATTCCACCAAAGACCCTTATACTTTCGTAGTAGAAGGTAATGCTAATTGTACTTCGGTAAGTGGTACCATAGCTCCTGCGGAAGGTCCTGTAGGCACAATTGTCACTATCCTATCTCCTGGTAATGATCTTACCGGTGCTACGGCAGAATTAAACGGAGTGGCACTGACCACATTGTCATCAGATACCTTAGAGCTTCAAGTAAGATTACCTAACACAATTACAACAGGTGGTGCTTTAAGTGTCGAGCTTACAAGCGGTTGTATTTTTAGCAATCCCTTTACACTTATTAACGAAACGATTGCAGGTTGTGAAACAAGTTCTGGTGGCGGCAGCTTAAGTGATCTATTTATCAGCGAAGTAACAGATTCATCAAAAGGAAGTTTAACTTACATCGAATTATTTAACGCCACAGGTGCTACAATCAACTTTGCAGCAACCAATTATATAATCAAAATATATAATAACGGTAGCGCATCTACAACACATAGTTTTGTAATTAATTCTGGTTCTATCGCTAACAATAGCACTTTCGTTATTGCTACTGGCATATCTGCAGAAAACTCACAATGTACAGGAACAACAGGCGGTGATGGTAGCTTAGGACAAATGACCATTGTAAATTCTGGTGCGAGTATTAATTTCCATAAAGACAACAACACAAACACAGGTCATGATTTCATAGGGCTTTACAGCGCGTCTTCAACCTTAATAGATGCTTGGGGTGTCTTTGGAGATGCTACTTGGGCAGCTGGATTAGGTCTTGGAAAAAGCGGAGCAAATTTCCAAAGAGATACTGCTGCAACACTTCCAACTACTATATTTTCTTTGTCAGATTGGATAATCACAGACTGGACAGGTAATGCATGCGATGACGTGGATTACTCAAGCATTGGGGCTTATGATTTCTCAACAGGGACACCACCTTCAGTAACAGTACAACCTGCAGATTCCGATTTTAACTGTGAATTTTCAGCTAGTTTTAGCATCACTGGTACGGAAGGCTCTAACGAATCAGGTGACACACAAGAATTAGCATACCAATGGTACTATAACGCACCTGGCGATACAGCTTGGACTGAAATTTTACCTGCTGATACGAATTACAGTGGCCAACAAACAGCAACATTAAATATAATAGATACAGCCAGTTTAGATGGTTATCAATACTACTGTCAATTAAGAGAAGATACGGCAACGTGTTTTGAAGCCTCTAATGCTGTAAAACTAGATGTACGCGTATCTGTTTGGGATGGTACAGATTGGTCTTACCCACCGGATTTAGATAGATATGCAATCCTTAACTCTAACTACAACACCAGCAATGGCACAAATGGACAGGTTAGTTTTGGTGCCTGCGGATTGGTTGTAAATTCTGGAACCCTAACTGTAGACAACAGTAACTATGTTGAAATAATTAATGATGTTGTTGTACAAACTGGAGCGGCAATATTGATAGAAACACAAGCCGCATTCATTCAAAGAGGTGTTGGAGCTGCTGCTGGTAGTTTTACATTAAACGGAACGGCTACTTCACAAGTCAACAAACTAACAGCTCCTTTATCTAATTGGTATGATTACACCTACTGGAGTTCTCCCGTAGCCACAGCAGATGTAGATGCCTCATTATTTCCAGCAAGCCCATCTAGACGCTTTTGGTACAATGCCAATCTCTATTTAGATAACGACAATGACGATATAGACGATGATGCTAATGACTGGACCTTAGCAACAGGAACAGGACAAATGATTGTAGGTCGTGGTTATGCTGCCACTCATAATAATGTTGGATTTATCTCAGGTAACCAATACCAATATAATTTTGAAGGCGCTTTAAACACTGGAGATTATACATATCCCTTAGCTTACAATGCTATTAACACAGATCACTGGAATTTAGTAGGAAACCCATACCCTTCTGCTATTAAGGTTAAAGGAGTAGATGGTTTATTTGCTGCTAATGCAGGAGCTATTAAAACTTCCGTTTATTTATGGTCTCATAACTCACCTCCATTAGATTCAAATCCTGGTAATGAAAATTTAAATTTCAATTCTAATGATTATGCTATAATTAACCAAACTATGTCAACCGCAGGAGCAAGCGGTATCCCTCCGGGTAATTATATTCCTTCAGGACAAAGCTTTTTTGTAAGCAGTCTAGCAAACACAGACATAATCTTTAATAATGCCATGCGTATTAGCGGAGACAATAGTAACAACTTGTTTTTTAGAAATTCAGCAAATAGTGATACCGAACCACTAGAAGAGGCTAGGCTTTGGTTAAATTTAACAGCAGATGGCGGTATTTTTAATCAGCTTGGAGTTGGCTACGTAAATTCAGCAACAGATGGATTTGATGGTCTCGGTTATGATGCCAAAAGAAATTTATCTAGCGGAAGTGATGTCATT
Organism: Winogradskyella sp. ECml5-4; assembly: GCF_036903175.1. Lineage (NCBI taxonomy): Bacteria > Pseudomonadati > Bacteroidota > Flavobacteriia > Flavobacteriales > Flavobacteriaceae > Winogradskyella > Winogradskyella sp. ECml5-4. The sequence goes on from NZ_JAYJLF010000001.1 coordinate 351,816, forward strand.
ATTTATTCTAAAATTGAAGGAGAAGAACATAGGCTCGCAATTCAAGGGAAAGCCATTTCAAGTTTAAATATTGAGGAAATCATCAAAATAGGATTTGCTACTTCTATCGAAGAAAATCTAATTTATAAATTTTCTCTGTATGATTTTGAAGGACAGTTCTTAAACGAACACCCTGTATACTTAAAAGACAACCTATTAAACACCTACCACAATCTTAAAGATTCAGATTACACCTTTACGTCTGAACCAGGAGAATACAACAATCGTTTTGAAATCGTATTTAGAACAGCTAACCTTTCTATTGAAGACCATTTAATCAATGCTAACGGTATTAGCATTACCGAATTAACAAATGGCGATGTAGAATTTAAACTCAATTCTAATCAAAACACAATTACTAATGTTGAAATTTTAGATATGTTAGGCAGACGCGTTTACAACTTAAGAGGTAACACTACTACTGAAGTATACAACCTATCGCAACTAAGCCAATCTGCTTATATCGCAAAAATAACACTGTCTAACGGACAGGTCATTAGTAAAAAAGCGATTAAACAACAGTAAGATTATAATAATCTATAAATTAAAAGCCTCATGTAAAATGAGGCTTTTTTTATTGCCTAAAGCTTACATCAAAACAAGCATCTAAAGCCATTTTAGAGTATTTTACATAATAGGTTCACCCGTAGTTGCGTCGGGTTAACCTCGGGTTTGCGTCGGGTAAGACTCGGATAAACCACGGGCTTAACTTAGCTTAGCTACAAAACAAATAACACACTAAATCGTAAGATGTAAACCACTCACATTAAACATAGTTAGCACCAACTTTAAGTCAACACCGGTTAGAGTGTATATTTTAAAGCTAGTATAAGATTTCTACCTGCAGCTGCAATACCAGAAGAATACGGTTGGTAACGTTGATCTGTAATATTTTCTAAACTAGCCGTTAAACTAAGATTAGCGTTGTATTGGTATTGCGTTCTTAAATTAAGCGTATACCAAGATGGCGCATACGGATTGCCATCAGAATCTAAGGCATAGATATAGTCTTTAGCACTTTCTGAAGGAGCAAGCTGATTAAAAGAAAGTTCGTTATTATAAACAACAAAAGCATTTAATTGTAATTTATTATTTTTCCAGATAAGATGTGTTCGTCCAAAATTTGGAGCAACGTGCCTTACAGGCTCTTCTAACCCATTATTATCTTCTGTACCACCAATTACATTATATTGAGAGCTTAATTTTAATTGGTTTGTAAAATTAACTTCCAATCCTGCTTCAAACCCATAAATCCATGCTTTAGAGGCATTTTGTATCGCCTGAACATCACTTAACTCACCATCATATATAATTTCTGTTGCACCATTTATGGTATAAGCTCTTCTAATTAAAGCATTATCTAAAAAGGTATAATAAGAGGCCAAGTCTAAAACCACTTTGTCATCAAAATTTAGTTTTAACCCCAATTCACCACCATAAGCATACTCTGCTTTTAAGTCTTTATTTGGCACTACTACAGCACCAGGCTCACTATCAAAGACCTTTCCAATATCATCTATGTTTGGAGCTCTAAACGCTGTAGAGGCATTTAATTTCCATTGAATCATATCGCTTGGCGACCACGTAATGCCTGCTGTTCCAGTTAATGCACCTGTATTAATTTCAACATCATTAAAAGGCAAGTTTAAAAACTCATTATTGGCTGTAAAGTCGGCTTTAGCAATCACTTGATTAAACCGAAGCCCAGTTTGAAATACAAATTTAGAATTAGGCTTGTGTTTTAAACTCGCATAGGCAGCCACAGATTGCCATGTAGCACCATCGGGATAACGTGTAACGTTAGGAGCATTAACCTGGGTTTCAATATGTTCTTCATGCCCCTCAGAACCTACAATATTATGCAAATACTCTAATCCATAGAAAATACTTGTGGTCTCACTTAAATCCTTTTCTAAATCTAAATTAAACGACATAGCAGCTACAGACTCTGATCTTACTTCGCGTATGGCAGATTGATAATCTCTATCTTCTCTACTTTCTTTAAAATTTTGATAGGCTAAAGTGGTCTGAATTTTATCATACAAATTAGAATTACTACTCAATTTGGTCAATTGAAAATTCCCCATAAACCACTGTTGCGGACCATAATTCCACTCGGCAGAACGTAAATAATCCCCTCTATATCTTATTAATCTATCGTACCTAGAATAATCAGATGTTGTAGAATAGTACAATCCAAAATCAAAATTAAGATTATCAGACGGCTCGTATCTAGCTTTTTGCATCAGGTTAATTTGGTCGTAACCTGTTGGTATTTGTACCAACGGATTAGAATTAGCAACAATAATATCTTCGCCATTTGCACTTGCCACATATTCTGGTCTTATATAATCTGTTGGCCCATGACTTCCCATTCTTAAATCATCAAAATTGGTATAACTTACACTAGTTAAAAACGCCCATTTTTTATAACCTAAATTCACATCAAAATGTCCTGTCTTCTCTTTGTTAGCAGTAGAATATCTTGCTAAAGCATTTCCTGCAAGAAACAATTCATCCTTATAAGATAACTGCGGTTTTTTTGTATAAAAACTCATCACACCACCAATAGCATCACTACCATACACCACAGAACCAGCCCCTAAAGTTACCTCTGTATTTCTAATTGCAAAAGGATCTATAGAAATCACATTTTGAAGATTACCTCCTCTAAAAATAGCATTATTCATACGCACACCATCTACGGTAATTAAAAGACGGTTAGTAGAAAACCCTCTAATCATTGGGCTCCCTCCTCCCATTTGACTTTTCTGAATGTAAATATTGCCGGTGTTCTCTAATAAATCTGCACTTGTTTGCGGATTTGCAAGCACAATATCTTTAGCATTAAGACTCACAATAGTTTGAGGAATATCGCGCTTGTTTTGCTCAAACTTAGATGCAGATATAACAATTTGCTTTAAGTCTTCAACTTTTAAGGTAAGGTGTACCGTATTATTGTTTTTTGCAATTTCAGCTTTTGTGAGTTGTTGCTTTTCGTATAAAAAATCTTGAAAAAAGATGATTTCATCATCATTAAAAATAGCTAAAGAGGCTTCTCCTTTTAAATCGGTAACTAGCGTTTTAGTCTTCTTAAGATTATACAGTGCAACTCCAGGAATTGGAGCAAGACTACCTTCTTCTAAAACAGTAACAGTTTGTCCAAAAACCGATTGTAAGAAAAGAACTAAAAAAATACTATACGCGAAGTTTCGCTTTAACTGCAAACTCATTTTCAATAAAATATTTTGGTAAATACGCCTAATGAAATACCTCGTTAAGCACCTGTAATGATTTAGGATTTTTAAAATTGCCCAAATGTAATTCAAAATAATGCAACAACATATTTAAAAACTCTTGTCTTTGTTTGCCGTTGATTTTTACAGTATTTAAAGTATCAAAATTTGTGCCTAACAGACGTTTTAACAGTGTTAAATTTTCGCCTGAAACGGAATAAATTCCGTGATTGACACCTTCAAAAATTCCAGATTCTAAATTAAAATACGGATCGTTTGTATTCACGTTTTCAGGTTGAAATCCTAAATAGCGTGTTAATTTTAAAAGAAACAATAAATGAAAATTAGAAAATTGGTCTTCATTGTCTAAATACTGAAGTGCTGCCGATATAAAATGAAATAAATCTTCATTCTTTTCTTCTTCTTTAAGCACATTTGAAAGTATTTCAGATAAAAACAATACAATTGAACTTTTATAGATGTTAGTGTGAAGGCTTTTATAAATATAACTAAATTTTACTTCTTTTATAAAGTGAAGCGATTGATTAGGCTTGTAGTTTTCTTCAATTTGAAGCTGAGATAAAGCTTGATAATAAACCGTTTTAGACAATCCTTTTTTAGACTTTAAAACACCTCTTAACATATAACTTACCAATCCTCGTTGCTCAGTATAACACTTTACAATAAGATCATGATCTCTGTATTTTAATTTTGAAAGAACAATGCTATTGTTTTTTGTAAGCATGTTTATCTTATTATAAGGACTTTTAATACTTTGGTTTCAAAAGAATCTAAGTCTGATATCAGTATTAAATACACGCCAGATCTCACTATAGAATTGCCCATGTTTTTACCATTCCAAACGGCAGTACCTCCGTCTATAGCAAAGTTATAGTTGTTATTTGAAGACCTTAAATTAACATTAGACTGTGCTTCGGCAACCAAATTACCTTCAATATCTGTGATTTTAATATTTACACTATCTGTAAGTCCACTTATTTTTACGCCTTTATTAATGTCGTTAAGGTCATTAAAACCAAGTATATTATACTCTGGTCGTACAGGGTTTGGATAAGCAAAAGCATTTTCTAAAGTATCTTCTGGCTTAGAACCTCCGGCTTTAAACGCCATTAATCCTCTTGAGCTAGCAATATATACTATACCATTATCTAAATCTAAAGCGATATCATTAATGCGATTTGAAGGTAGTGGCGAGTTATCTGTTGTAAAGTGATAAATTGTTTTTTGACCATCTGACGAAAAATAAAATACACCTGAATCTGCAGTTGCAATCCATTTGTTATTAGAACCATCAACTTCAATATCTGAAATAGATTGATTTTCTAAAAGCTCTTTAGGAATACCATCTTCCAAAATAATAATTTGACTTAGAGTTGGATTTGGATCTTCATAAAAGCCTATTGTATTATACAAAACTCTTAGCCCTTTTGTTGTCCCAACCCATAGCTGACTGCTATTATCTACCGCAACAGCAGTAAACCTAGAAAATGGGAGTACATTTTGAGCTTCTGAATTAATATTACGTAGCGGATTATTTCCTATACTTTCATTGTATGCTAGCAAACCGTTAGAATATGAGCCTATCCATTTGGTTCCATTATTGTCTATGTCTATATCAAAAAATCCAAATTCGTCACCTGAAGGATTTTCTATTAAGCTCGTAAAATTATGACCTTGCCAATTTCCAGTACTAGGATCGTAAGATTTTAAAGGGTTTGGTGCTCGTGAGGTCAATGACCATAGTATACCATTTCTATCAAAGGTAGCAGCTGACACTCTTATACTCGTATTACTAGCCATAGATTCTAAACCACTATTATCTTCGTTATATAATACGGTAGGCTCAAAATTATTTAACTCTAAAATCCCATTAAGGAATGAACTGATAAACACTTGATTGGTTCTAAAAGGATTTACAGCAATTGTATTGAGATTCCTAGCTCCCAAAACACTGTCGTAAGGAATGTTTTGCCAAGTCTCATTTCTATAATAACTCAACCCTCGGCTTCGTTCCGGAGCGGGATCAAATGCAGATGTATAATCCCCAAAACTTGCCCAAACAAAATTTTCGGCATTTATCTTAAACGTTTCATTATATAAAGGCCCATTAGGCATAATATCTACGTAAGTACTGTTATCTGAAATCTGACCTTTTAGTACTCCAAAATTCTCTGTACCTATATATATAAAGTCATCTAATAGTGTTGCTGATGTAAAATTGGTGTCAAAATCTACAGTTGGCTGAAAACTGTTAACTAATTGCATATTTTCATCGTACACATAAACTGTATTTGTTGTTGAAAAAATAAAATTAGAACCTACTTCTTCTACATCTAAAGGTAATAAGGGTAAGGTTAATACGCTATTAACTGAAGCACCATTTATTTTATAAACTACAGCATTAGCTCTTACAGAATACAAAGAATTACCTACAGTACTCGCAGAATGATAGTTCCCTACAATAACGGTTTGCCACTGCTGAAAATCAATAAGATTAGGATTGGTTAAATCTGCTTTTTTTAAGCCATTATTATTTAAACAAGCTGCATAGATTTCATTATTTAAAATAGAAACTTGTTTCACTGTAATTTGAGAGCCACCATTACCAAGAAAATAGGTGTCACCAAACTCTAATCCCTCTAAACTATAAATTGAAATACCATAATCCGTAGAAATATAAATTAAGCCTTCATTCTCGTAGAAATGATTAATACGTTTATTTAATGGAGTAATGTTTTGTTTTTCAAGAATATCAACAACTCTTAATACCGATTTATCAGTTTCAGAATATATCTCAATTAAGCCTGTTTCATAACCAATGAGTAAATATTGATATAACTCACTATAATAAATAGTTGTAATTTGTTCACCAGACAACCCTTCTACAGTCGTGATTTTAGTTATTTCATTAGTTAAAGTATCGTATTCAAAAACGGCATTTTGGGCAGCCGCAAATATTTTATTATCACCATTTACAACATCTATAATATTATTATAGGAATAATGCCCTTGCCATAACTCTGAGAAATCTTGACTATAACACGAGGTTGTTAAGCCAAATACTAGAATAAAGATTTTAAAAATAGTAATACGCATTCGTAAATTAGGTTTGGTCAAAGATATTTAATAGTAACGATATTATAATGCATATCATATATTATGTCAATAAAAAAAGCTTCCATGAAAAACACAGAAGCTCATCTTTTAATCGTATTAATTATTTAAACTACTCCTTGAGCTAACATAGCATCTGCAACTTTTACAAAGCCTGCAATATTTGCTCCTCGTACATAATCTACATAACCATTTTCATCAGTTCCATATTCAACACATGATGCATGAATATCATCCATAATTTGATTTAATTTAGCATCTACCTCTTCACGAGTCCAGTTGTATCGTAATGAGTTTTGGCTCATCTCTAAACCAGATGTTGCTACTCCACCAGCATTAGATGCTTTTCCTGGAGCAAACAATATTTTTGCTTTATGAAAGGCCTCAATTGCTTCTGGTGTAGAAGGCATATTAGCTCCTTCACTCACACAAATACAACCATTACTTAATAATTTTTCTGCGTCATCTGCATTAAGTTCGTTTTGTGTTGCACACGGCAACGCAATATCACATTTAACTCCCCAAGGAGTTTCACCTTTATGGTATGTTCCTGAAGAAAATTCATTAGCATATTCTGAAATCCTTCCTCTTTTTACATTTTTAAGATCCATAATAAAGGCTAATTTTTCGGCATCAATCCCATCTTTATCGTAAATATATCCCGAAGAATCAGACATTGTAAGTACTTTTGCACCAAATTCTATGGCCTTTTCTGCAGCATACTGTGCTACGTTTCCAGAACCCGAAATTACAACATGTTTACCTTCAAAACTGTCATTTTTAGTTGCTAACATATTTTTAGCAAAATATACATTACCATAACCCGTAGCTTCTGGTCTTATTAAAGAACCTCCAAAAGAAATTCCTTTACCTGTTAGCACACCTGTAAACTCGTTACGCAATCTTTTATATTGGCCAAACATATAACCAACTTCTCTTCCTCCTACTCCAATATCTCCTGCAGGAACATCTGTATTTGGGCCAATATGACGAAATAATTCGCTCATAAAACTTTGACAAAAACGCATGACTTCATTATCTGACTTTCCTTTTGGATTAAAGTCCGAACCACCTTTACCACCTCCCATAGGAAGTGTTGTTAAAGAATTTTTAAATACTTGCTCAAAACCTAAAAATTTTAAAATACTTAGATTTACTGAAGGGTGAAAACGCAAACCTCCTTTATAAGGTCCAATAGCAGAATTAAATTCAACTCTAAACGCTCTATTAACTTGCGTATTACCGTTATCATCAATCCACGGTACTCTAAATATTATAGTGCGTTCTGGCTCTACCATACGCTCCAATAACATTTTACCTTTGTATTTTGGATTGCTTTCAATAAATGGAATTACAGTTTCCGCAACTTCCTCTACAGCCTGCATAAACTCAGGTTCGTTACCATTTCTTTCATTTACGAGATTTAAAAAAGCTTCTATTTTATCTTTCATAAATTTATTTTTTTTGTTTTTGTTAAAGTCTTATACAAACAACTTATTATTACACAAATATCATTTTAATTAACATTAATTTAGAAATTTATAATATATTGTGTGTAAATTATAATTTATCTGCAAAAATAAGTGTTTAATTTATATTTTTATCTGTTTAATTTTTCAAAATCAACATTAATTCTTTTCTTTAAAGCATATTAAAGCATGCATTTTATCCGTTTTATTTGGTATTTCGTCGAGTTTTTATATATTTGCTCGGCTAAGAGTCTCAATTTTGAAATTACATGACACTATATATAAAAAAACTATTCATTCCACTTGCATTTTTTTTATCAATGCAACTAAGTTACTCGCAATTAGGCTTTTCTCACGAATTAGGTGTTATTGCAGGTCCTGTAGCTTATCAATCTGATTTCGGTGTACGTTCGGATTTTGAAACTAATGCTGGCAATTCAGGGATAGGTTTAGGTATTGTACACTACATCAACTTTTCTTATCGTGCTGATTGTAATTGTTATACTACAGACAAATACTTTAATGACCACTTTAAATTAAGAAGTGAAATCTCTTGGAATAAAACAAAACTTGAGCACTTCGGAGAATGGGTTGAGTCTAATAAAACATCTGAAAATGCCAATCGATTAAGAGGGCATTCTGGAGAGGCACAAAATTGGGATATAGGAATGCAATTAGAGTTTTTCCCAAGAAGTATCAGAGAATTTTCTGCTGGTGTTTTTTCATTCGCTCCTTTTGTTAGTTTAGGTGCGCACTATGTATCATACAATCCTAGTGTTTATACCAATTATGTAAGCTCAGATTTTTCTAACCTTAATAACTTTGGAGATATAGATGACCCATCTAACTTTTACTCATTTTGGGAACCTGGTTCTGTAAGTGACAAAAGTGGTTCTGCGTGGTCTATAGTAAGTAGTGTTGGAACAAGATATAAACTTACCGTACTTTCGGATTTAATGGTTGATTTAAGATTCCAGTACTTTTTTAGTGACAAAACGGATGGTTTAGACCACCAACTTTCTTCTAATAAAGCCAACGATTGGATGGTGTGGCTAAACTTTGGTTACATTTACTACTTAGATTAAACAACTTATAAATTATATAATACAAAAGACCAAATCATTAGATTTGGTCTTTTGTGTATTGTAGAACTAATGATAAAACTATCCTATGGCTTGTTTTAAATCTCCTATTAAGTCTGTTTCATCTTCAATACCCACACTCAATCTAATTAGAGAATCTACAACTCCTGCTTTTTCACGATCTTCTTTAGGGATACTAGCGTGTGTCATACTTGCTGGATGACCAGCTAACGATTCTACACCACCAAGCGATTCGGCAAGTGTAAAAATGTTTAGCTTCTCTACTATATTCATAGCGTCTTGGTAATTATTTCCTTTTGTAGTAAAAGACACCATACCTCCAAAATTGGTCATTTGTGATTTGGCGATAAGATGATTAGGATGATGCTTAAAACCTGGCCAATATACGTTTTCAATTTTTGGATGTTTTTCTAAATATTCGGCAACTGCTTTTCCATTTTCGCAATGACGCTGCATACGTACATGTAAAGTTTTTATACCTCTTAATGCTAAAAACGCATCTTGAGGACCACAAACCGCTCCACTTGCATTCTGAATAAAATACAAACGATCTGCCAAATCTTTATCTTTAACAATTAAAGCTCCCATAACCAAATCACTATGACCTCCAAGATATTTTGTCGCTGAATGCATAACAATATCGGCACCTAAATCTAATGGTTGCTGTAAATATGGAGTGGCAAATGTATTATCAACAGCTAACAGTACATCATGTCTTTTAGCAATTTTTGCCGTTGTAATAATATCTATAATATTTAACATTGGGTTTGTTGGCGTTTCTACCCAAATCAACTTTGTGTTGGCGTTAATGTAGTCTTCAACACAATTGGCATTTTCCATACCAATAAAATGGAATTTTATACCAAAGTCCTCATATATTTTAGTAAATAAACGATATGTCCCACCATATAAATCGTTCGTAGAAATGACTTCATCACCAGGCTTTAATAATTTTAGAACAGCATCAATCGCTGCTAAACCAGAGCTAAAAGCCAAACCATGATTTCCATTTTCTATACTCGCAAAAGCATTCTCTAACGCCGTTCTGGTTGGGTTGTGTGTTCTAGAATACTCATAACCCTTATGACCGCCTGGAGTTGATTGTGCAAACGTAGATGTTTGATAAATTGGAGGCATTACAGAACCGTATGCAAGATCAGGTTTTTGACCTCCGTGTATTGCTTTTGTATTGAATTTCATAGTTTATAACATTTACGGCCTAAGCCATCTGAATTATCACCTTTAAATCACAACAAATTTAATGGATAATTCGTTCTATTCGAATCTATATAATACCTTTAGTCTTTGTTTAACAAAACCTCTACCAGTTTGAAACGTATAAGTTTTTTTTTAGTGTTTTTAATTCTTTTAAATTCATGTACTTCTGAATTTAAACCTGTAACCTTTGAAACCATTTCAATTGAAGAATCTTTTGATGCCGAAATTTCGGCAACCTACAGTAAAGCCAAAGGCAATAGCGACCTCAGCAAAACTATTAACACCAATGTTGAAAATGCAATTATTAAAACCTTAAGTACACCTGAAAATAAAAACAACTTAACCGATGTTCTAAAAGCTTTTAATACAGAATACCTTAGCTTTAGAAACGAATTTTCAGAAGGATCAGAACCTGTATGGGAACTTCATATTGAAACCGAATTAACCTATCAATCTGAAGAAGTGATTACAATAGCAATTAGTAATTACGAGTTTAAAGGAGGAGCACATGGTAACGACCAAATACAATTTCTCAACTTAGACGCTAAAACAGGTAAAATTTTGAGCTTAGATGATATTATCACAGACAAAGAAAGCTTTACAACATTAGCCGAAAAATATTTTATAAAATCATTAGACAACAAAAAAGAAAACTTAAAAATGGAAGATTTCTTTTTTGGAGAATCGTTTCACTTACCAGAAAACATAGGTTTTAGTGAAGACGGACTAGTACTGCTTTATAATGTTTACGAAGTTGCTTCGTATGATAGTGGTTATACCGAGTTTGTAATTCCGTTTACAGAGACAGAATTATATTTAAAAGTTCATTAATCCTTTACTCCTCTTGTTAATCGTTTAATAAAAGGTTCAACGGTTAAACCTTGACCAACAATAGAAACCACCACGACAATATAAGTAATTACTAAAAATAATTCTCTATGCATCGCTGTGGTAAGACTTAGAGCTAATGCTATTGAAATTCCACCTCGCAAGCCTCCCCAAGTCATTATCAAATTTGTTTTTGGCACAAAATCTAAACGTTTTGAAAAAAACTTTATGGGCAACCATAGTGATATATAACGACACATTAATATAATAGGAATAGCTAATAATCCGGCATAAATGTATTTGCCTTCTAAAGTTAAAATTAACATTTCCATACCAATCATTACAAACAAAATAGTATTTAATAAGACATCTATTAGTTCCCAAAATTTATCCACATAAAGTTCTGTAGTTTCAGACATGGCAGAATTTCTTACGGTATCATTTCCAACAATAAGTCCAGCTGTAACCATCGCTAATGGTGCAGATAAATGAAATTTATGCGCTAACATGGTACCTCCCATAACCGTTGCAAGGGTTAGAATGACTTCAATTTCATAATTATCAATAGAACGCATTAAACGATACGTAACCCAACCTAGAAAAAGCCCCAAAACAATACCACCAATAACTTCTTGTCCGAATAAGGTTGCAATTTCAGATAATTTAATCGCTGCATCTGGTTTGGCTGCAATCGCAAAAATGGTCAAAAACACCACGACTCCAACTCCATCATTAAATAATGATTCTCCTACAATTTTGGTTTCCAATTTTTTTGGTGCTCCTGCCTTTTTTAAAATTCCTAAAACAGCAATGGGATCTGTTGGTGATATTAACGCTCCAAATAATAAACAATAGATAAAATCGACATTTAATCCCATTAATTTTAACACATAGAACATCGCAATACCAACCAAAACTGTAGATACCAAAACACCTAAAGTTGCAAAAGCTAAAATTGGGCCGCGTTGCACTTTTAGTTGATTAAAATTAGTATGTAATGCCCCTGCAAATAATAAAAAACTCAACATAATATCTAACAAGACGGTTTCAAAGTCTATCATAGCTATAAATTCCCGCTCTTGAACCAATAAAGTATCATCAAACTGAGCAATACCAACTAAAACTACAGTAAAAACAATAGTAATAACCATTAAACCAATGGTAATTGGTAGTTTTAAAAACTTCACGTTTATATAGCCAAAAAGAGCAGATAACACAACTAAAATAGTTGCAATTGAGTAGTAATCCATAAATTGATATTTTTCTTAAAAGTAATAAAATTCGTTAGAAATACGGTTTCTTTGCATTTTGAAATTAAACCGTTTAGATTATGAACAAAATATACTATTTAAGTAGCTGTAATACTTGTACGCGTATCATCAATGAACTTAATCTTCCTGAAGGCTTTCAACTTCAAGATATAAAGACAGAACCAATTACTACGCAACAAATTGAACAAATGCGAGAACTAACTAACAGTTATGAGAGCTTGTTTAGTAAACGCGCTAGACTTTATAAAGAACTAGGTTTAAAAGACAAATCGTTAACTGAGGACGATTATAAAAACTATATTTTAGAGCACTACACCTTTTTAAAACGGCCAGTGATTTTATATAAGAATCAAATTTTTATTGGCAATTCTAAGACAACAGTAGAAGCAGCAAAACTTGCTTTGCATGAATAGTAGAGGGTTTGCCATTTTTGCACTTGTAATGGTACAAGTATTATATGGACTCAATTTCACCATTGCAAAAACGGTAATGAATGAAAATTTCATCAAACCTTTTGGGTTTGTACTTATAAGAGTAGCTGGAGCTACAGTATTGTTTTGGGCAATGAGTCTCTTTTTACCAAAACAAAAAATTGAAAAAAAAGACTATCTAAAACTCTTTGTCGCTGCCATTTTTGGAGTGATGATTAATATGCTGTTCTTTTTTAAAGGCTTAGAATACACTTCGCCTATCCACGCCTCTGCCATCACCATTACAGTGCCTATTATAATTTTAGTTTTGTCGGCTATAATTCTAAAAGAAAACGTATCTAAGCTCAAAATCGTTGGAGTTACCTTAGGCTTAATAGGCGCACTCGTTTTAACTATTTATGGTAAATCTAATAGAGCTGGCGACAATGTGCCTTTAGGTAATTTACTCGTGTTTTTAAATGCTATTTCGTACAGTATTTACATTATAATGATAAAAAAACTCACATTAAAATACCATCCATTTACATTTATTAAGTGGTTATTTTTATTTGGCCTTATTATGTTAATTCCGTTTGGATATAACGACTTAAAAGCTGTGGAGTGGCACACGTTTACACCTAATGTCATTTGGTCTGTTCTATTTGTTATTATTGGAGCAACTTTTGGAACCTATTTGTTTAACCCACTCGCATTAAACAAACTAAAAGCATCTACTGTAGGTATATTTATTTATCTTCAACCTGTAATTGCTGGACTCTTTGCTATTTCAATAGGCGCAGATTTTATAGACTCAGTAAAAATTGGAGCCATGTTACTCATATTTTTAGGAGTATTTCTAGTATCTAAAAAACCTAAAAACACCACTTAATTTGCCTCTAAAATCTAAAATATTTAAAAGCATTGATGCTATTCCACAATCCTATTGGCATAGCGTAAACTGCTGTACAAATATTTATTATTCGCCCGAATTTCTAAAAGCATTTGAGCGTGCCAATACAGATATTGAGTTTAATTATATCTTTATATTAAAAGACAAAGAAGCGATTGCTTTTGCTAATACCCAAATTGTAACTATTGGAATTGAAACCATTACTAAAAACATTAGCATGACTGATAAAATTAGACGCGTGGTAAACAATATGTTTTGTAATAATGAAATTCGTGTGTTGTTCTGTGGAAATGTGTTTTTAAGTGGTGAATATGGTACATTTTTAAAAGATGGTGAAGATAAAATTACCACATTCAAGGCCATTGCAGAAGGTGTAAAACAATTATCAAAATCTACAAAAAAACTAAAAGCCATATTCATAAAAGATTTTGAAAACGATTCTCTTCCTATTACAAAGCATTTAGAAGCCTATGATTACGCGGCTATGAACGTTGAGCCAAACATGATTATTACACTAAAACCTGAATGGCAATCTTTTAACGATTACACCAATGCTTTAAAATCTAAATACCGTGTAAAAGCCAATAGAGCTGACACAAAAAGTAAGACTTTAAAAGCGAAATTATTCACACAACAAGACATAGAAACACATAAAAATCAGCTTCAAGAATTATATCAAAACACTATTGATAATGCCGATTTTAACGCTCAAATTTTAAATCTTGACACTTATATTTATCTAAAAAAAGCCTTCAAAAATAAATTTATAGTAAAAGGCTATTTTCTTGAAGATAAATTAGTTGGTTTTTTATCTGCCATGCAAAACAACACGCATCTCGATGCGCATTTTATAGGCATTGACTATTCAAAAAATAAAGAATTTGCTATCTATCCAAGAATACTAAATGATTATGTAAGACTCGGAATTGAAACACAATCAACACAGATTAACTTAGGCAGAACTGCTTCAGAAATTAAAAGTACACTTGGTGCAAAACCAAAACCGTTAACTTGTTATTGCAAACACAAGCGGTATTTACCTAATCAGGTTTTAAAACCGTTTATTAAAAATGTGCAGATAAAATCCTTTAAGCAGCATTCGGTTTTTAAGTAAAACTTACATTGGCATAGGCTTTGGTCTTACGCCATGCTTACGTGTATCTTCTTTTGTTAAAACCTTAAAACTTTCAGACTTTGGAAATTTATGAGCCAATTCTAATAAAGGTTCTGGTAAAGCTGTTAATTTTCTCGCTTTTAAATCAATCCAAGCACCTTGCATTTCGCAATAGGCTAAATTTTCGCCTTTATGGTTGTAAAAATTATGTTCAAACATAAATAACATACCATCTTCACTCAAACCAGAAACTTCAATAGTTACCGTAATTGGAGTACCCAAAAAAGATTCTTTAAAATAATACATGTGCTCATAAAACACTACTGGTCCAACATTGAATTTCATTATTTCTGGCATTGTAAACCCTTTTTCTGTAAAGAAAGCCATCCTAGCATGACTCATAAAGTTGGTATAAGCAGAATTAGCTAAATGACCGTTAGCATCAACATCGCTCCAGCGAATTTCAAATTGTTTTTTGTACATAGTTTTCTTTTCAATTTTGGCTTACAAAGTTATAAAAGTCTATTGTGAGAATCGGTTCATTTCTAAACTATTTAAAACCATTCAATTTTGTACCTTTGCACAACTTTAATTAAAGCATCTTTAATGATACAATCCATGACAGGTTACGGGAAATCTGTACTACAGCTCCCAACTAAAAAAATATCTATAGAATTAAAATCTCTAAACAGTAAGAGTCTAGATCTCAATGCTCGTATGCCTTCTATGT
Organism: Winogradskyella sp. ECml5-4; assembly: GCF_036903175.1. Lineage (NCBI taxonomy): Bacteria > Pseudomonadati > Bacteroidota > Flavobacteriia > Flavobacteriales > Flavobacteriaceae > Winogradskyella > Winogradskyella sp. ECml5-4. The sequence goes on from NZ_JAYJLF010000001.1 coordinate 367,279, forward strand.
ATCGTGCAAAAGAATTAGCCATTAGAAAATTAATTGCTAAAAACTTAGTAAGAGGAAAAGTAGATTTTTCATTATTTGTAGAAATCACAGGCGAAGACACCAGTTCTAAAATCAATAAAACAGTTGTTAAAGAATACATTAAGCAACTTAAAGAAGTGGTTGACGGAGATGCTACAGAACTTTTAAAAATGGCCATTCGTTTACCAGATGCTGTAACAACAGAACGTGATGATATTGATGAAGAAGAGTGGTCTTTAATTAGTAAAGAAATTAATGAAGCCATTGCTAATATTGTTATTTACAGAAAAGACGAAGGAGCAATGCTAAAACAAGACTTTGAAGATAGAATTGCCACCCTTAGACGTTTATTACAAGAGGTAATTACTATGGATCCTGATCGTATTGATGGTGTAAGAGCTCGATTAGAAAAAGGTATTGCAGATATTAAAGAAAAGGTAGATGAAAACCGTTTTGAACAAGAACTGGTCTATTACATTGAAAAATTTGATATTACTGAAGAAAAAGTAAGATTAGAAAACCACTTAGATTATTTTATAAAGTCGTTAAATTCTGACGATTCAAACGGAAAAAAATTAGGTTTTATCTCTCAAGAAATTGGAAGAGAAATTAACACTATCGGTTCAAAATCTAACTATGCACCAATGCAAAAATTAGTAGTTCAAATGAAAGATGAACTCGAAAAGATTAAGGAACAATTATTAAACGTACTCTAAATTAGCTGACCATCACAGTCGCGGTATACAGTAAAAAGTAAAACAATTTATTTTGTCAGAAATCAAAAACGAAATACAAGGCAAACTTATTGTCTTTTCAGCACCTTCTGGTTCAGGAAAAACAACTATTGTTCGTCATTTATTAAAACAGCCAGAACTCAACTTAGAGTTTTCTATCTCTGCAACTTCACGTGATAAACGCGGTAACGAGGTTAATGGAAAAGATTATTATTACCTATCGCTTAAAGAATTTAAAAACCGAATTAAAAACGATGAGTTTTTAGAATGGGAAGAAGTGTATAGAGATAATTTTTATGGCACTTTAAAAACCGAAATTGAACGCATTTGGGCAAAAGGAAAACACGTTATTTTTGATATTGACGTTTCTGGAGGATTGCGTATTAAACGAAAGTTCCCAGAGCAAACTATTGCTATTTTTGTAAAACCGCCAGATTTAAACGAATTGGTGAGACGATTAAAAGAAAGAGGAGAAGAAAGTGAAGACAAAATTAGTATGCGCGTTGCTAAAGCTCCTGCAGAACTAGCTACTGCTCCACTTTTTGATGAAATTGTGGTTAACTCTGACCTAAATAAGGCTTTGGATGATGCTTACAAATTGGTTTCAGATTTTATAGCGAAGTAACATGAAGATTGGTTTATATTTTGGCACGTTTAATCCCATTCATGTTGGCCATTTAACTATAGCCAATCATCTGGCTGAGCATAGTGATTTGGATCAGGTTTGGTTTGTAGTAACTCCTTTAAGCCCTTTTAAAAAGAAAAGCAGTTTACTAGACAACTACCAACGTTTAGAGATGGTACACCTGGCCACAAAAGACTATGACAAACTGAGACCAAGCGATATCGAATTTGGATTAAAACAACCCAATTACACTATTGATACACTAGCTTACCTTTTTGAAAAATATCCTAACTATGAGTTTGCCTTAATTATGGGCGAAGACAATTTAAAAAGTTTTCATAAGTGGAAAAACTATGAACTTATTTTAGAGAACCACAATATTTACGTCTACCCTAGATTATCTAAAGGAAAAGTAGATACTCAATTTAATGATCATCCTAAAATTACAAAGGTTAATGCTCCAATTATGGAACTCTCTTCAACCTTTATAAGAAATGAAATTAAAAACAAAAAAAATGTACGCCCTATATTGCCAGAACATGTATGGCAATTTATTGACGAGATGAATTTTTATAGGTAACATTCCTGCGAACGCAGGAATCTCATGAAGAAAAATCTAGATCTTCAAAATTTAGACATAATCTGTCACAAACGTTTTGAAAAGCTGTAGTAAAAACATTTAAAATTCTGGAATAATTCATGAGATTCCCGTTTTCACGGGAAATTAAAAATGATAAAAAGCATCTTCATAATGCGTCAATTGTTCCGTGGTTTTATTCTTTAAAACTGCAACAATATCAAAACGTGTTTCTAATTCTATATCATGTTCAAGAATAAAAGCATCCATCGCTTTTACCAATAATTTTATTTTGCTTGGTGTTACAAATTCTTGTGGATCACCAAAAAAATCAGAATTTCGAGTTTTCACTTCAACACAAATCATCACATTATTGTGTTTAGCAATAATATCAATTTCAGCTTTTTGAAACACATAATTACGAACTACAATTTCGTAACCCTTTTTTATAAGATAATCTGTAGCGAGTTGCTCTCCTAGTTGACCAAGTTCATTGTGTTGTGCCATTTTCTTTAGTCTTTTTCTCTGTACGATACAAAAATTAATTCCACCTAAAAGTTAACAATCAATATACAAAATTGTGTCATCTTGAAGTAATTTCATCTCGTTTTCATCGCAGCATCTTTATTCAAAACCTTTATAAATTCTACAATTAGCCATACCTTTACAATCACTTTAAAGTTAGCCAAATGGTTCGTCATATTAAATGCCCTAATTGTGGCATCTATAACACAAATGCAGATTACTGTACCAATTGCAATACACTTTTATCTTATAAAAAAAGACGTGAATTAGCCTTTGCACAAGAAGAAAAAGAACGTCGAGAACGCGAGCGTATTCAAAAAGAAGCCTCTCCTTCATTTTTTAAAAAACACAAAGACCATCGTTTTTTAATCGTACGTATTTTTGTAAAAATCACCCATTCTATTTGGATGGCATTTATGGCTATAGGCATGTTTATTGCTTGGTTAATTACAGCAATTGCAGCATGAAAATTTTAAAACATCCTATTTTCTACATAAGTATGTTAGTGGCTTTTGCAATTTACATAGCGCAGAAGTTTGTTTTACCACTACCAAATTGGGTGTACTTTTATGTCAATGACTTTTTATGTATGCCTATTGTATTGAGCTTATGCTTAGCTACTATAAGAATAATTAAAAGAACAGAATCCCTTTATGCCCCACTGTTAATAGTATTAATACTAACCACTTACTTTACACTATATTTTGAATGGCTAATGCCTAAACTTAATACACGTTATACGTTTGACAAATTTGATATTGTACTCTACTACCTAGGAGCGCTTTTATTTTTTAGATTCCAAAAAAGATTATTCTGAAAACTTTAAAGTCGACTGGTCTTTATCAATCTTCAACAAAACTTTTCGTCCTAAAACTAAAGCTCTATTGTCTTTCTCATGACCAGCAGGCATATTAAACGTAATTGGAAAATCGTAGTCTTCTAAAGCATCTAAAATTAATTGCTCAACCGAAGCTCCCCAAAGTGTGGTATTCTTTCGCATTTTAGACATATCACCAACCACAAGTCCATTTAAATGATCAAAATAACCAGCACGCTTCATACTCTGTAGCATACGATCTATATGGTATTTGTATTCACCAATTTCTTCAATAAACAAAATTTTTCCAGAGGTATCGATACTCTCCTTAGATCCTAACATGGTATGTAACATCGTGAGATTACCACCAACCAATACCCCTGAAGTTTCGCCTACTCTATTATACTTAGAGCCTTTTAACGTGTAGTCTGTTGGTTCTCCAAATAAAGCAGATTTAAAGGTATCTACAGATGCGGCAATTTCAGTTAAATCAGTGGTTAAACTCACACACATTATAGCATGTAACGACTGAAACCCTTCATTATGTACCTGGTTGTGTAATGCTGTAATATCGCTATAACCAATAACCCATTTCGGATTTTTCTTAAATTCTGTATAGTCTAACTTATCTAAAATCCTTACCGTTCCGTAACCACCTCGCGCACACCAAATCGCACTCACAGTAGGATTATCCATAACGCTTTGCAGATCTACACAACGCTCATAATCATCTCCTGCAAAATGGTTAGACTGGCTAAACACATGGTCTCCAACAATAGCATTCAAACCCCAACTTTGTAAAAGTTTAACCGCTTGTTGTACTTCTCCTTCTCGACTTTTTAAAATTCCAGAAGGCGCTACAATAGCAACCGTATCGCCTGCTTTTAAATATGGTGGTTGTATTAATTTTGAAGTCATATCCATAGGTTTATTGGTTTCTATTTGTGCTCTAACATTGGTATTCACAACCATAATAATAAGTAAAATGAGATATGAAACGTACTTTTTCAAAATCATAAAATAGTTTTTGTAAATATAAAAAGTAAAAATTGAAGCCAATAAAATAATATAACGAATAACACTTTAAAAAAGTACTTCTGCATTTTCAACTTCAATTTAAATCAGTCAGAAGTTTTAACGCATAAAAAAAGAGATGATCCTATATTTAAGACCATCTCTTTCTGTAAAAAATTAGTACAATTATTAATTGAATAATGCTTTAGTTTTTGTTGTATTAGAAGCTGCTGATCGACTTAATTCAGATGAGTAATCAACAGACACTAAAGATCCTGTATAGTACCCCGAAAAAGAAGTTCCATTATAAGTCGTTCCTTCAAATTCAAACTCGTAAGAAGAACCATCATCTAAAACTGTAAACGTACCTGAGTTTATTTCAAAGGCCTCGTAATCTTCATCAACAGTAGTTTCGATGATTACCTCAGCAGAGCTATATGTACCCGCTTCTATGCCATTCCCAAAGGTATACACACCCTCTTCCAAATCTTGTGAATTTGATGTAAATAATTCAAAATATACTCCAGAAAACGTATCATTAGTAGGTATAGCTTCACCATCTACAATTCTAAGTCCTGAGTCTACTAAAGAAATATCAAAGTTATATACACCATCAAAATATTCGCCATAATCCGCAATAACTCCAGATTTTAATTGATATTCCGTATCACCATAAACTAATACACCTGAACCACCAGCCGTTCCTCCGTCTCCATCATCATCACTTCCACAAGAAAAAGATACTAAGCTAATTGATACTAATAGAAAAAGTAATTTTAAATTCTTCATTTTATAAATTTGTTTAATTAAGTCGCCAAAAGTAAATTATTTTGTAAAAAATCAAAATAATCTGCTTTTTTTTCGACGAATCGTTTCTTTATTTCATTACAATTCACACTACAAAATGCTTACTTTTGTAGCTTCAAAAAAAAATAAAAACCATGTCGAAGAGATATACCATAACAGCAGCATTACCATACACTAACGGCCCAATTCATATTGGACATTTAGCTGGTGTTTATGTACCTGCAGATATTTATTCTAGATATTTAAGATTAACTGGCAATGACGTTGCTTTTATTTGCGGAAGTGATGAGCACGGTGTACCCATTACCATAAAGGCGAAAAAAGAAGGAGTTAGTCCACAAGATATCGTTGATAAATACCATGCCATTATCAAGCAGTCTTTTATTGATTTTGGTATTACATTCGATAACTACTCACGTACTTCAGCAAAAATTCATCATGATACGGCTCAAGAGTTTTTTAAAACCCTTTACGACAAAAATGAATTTGTAGAAGAAGTGACTGAACAATTATACGATGCTGAAGCAAATCAGTTTTTAGCAGATCGTTTTGTAACAGGAACCTGTCCTAAATGTGGTAATGAAGAAGCTTATGGTGATCAGTGTGAAAGCTGTGGATCCAGCTTAAATGCTACAGATTTAATAAACCCAAAATCGGCAATCACAGGTAATGTACCAACATTAAAAGAAACCAAACACTGGTTTTTACCTTTAAATAAACACGAAGATTTTTTACGTGAATGGATTTTAAAAGGTCATAAAAAGGACTGGAAACCTAATGTTTACGGTCAAGTAAAATCTTGGATTGACGATGGCTTACGTCCACGTGCCGTAACCAGAGATTTAGATTGGGGAATTCCGGTACCTGTTGAAGGTGGCGAAGGCAAAGTACTTTACGTTTGGTTTGATGCTCCTATTGGTTACATTTCCGCAACCAAAGAATGGGCAGCACGCGAAGGTAAAAACTGGGAAGATTATTGGAAAGACGAAGACACCAAATTGGTACACTTTATAGGAAAAGATAATATTGTGTTTCACTGTATTATTTTCCCATCCATGTTAAAAGCTGAAGGCTCTTATATTTTACCAGACAACGTACCAGCTAACGAATTTTTAAACTTAGAAGGTCAGAAATTATCAACCTCTAAAAACTGGGCCGTTTGGTTACCAGATTATTTAATCGATTTCCCTAATCAACAAGATGTGTTGCGTTACGCTTTAACGGCAAATGCACCGGAAACAAAGGATAACGATTTTACGTGGAAAGATTTTCAAGCTAGAAACAATAATGAATTGGTAGCTATCTTCGGAAACTTTATCAATCGTGTGGTGGTTTTAACCAACAAATATTACGATGGAATAATTCCTGAACCTTCAGACTATTCTACGATTGATGAAGAAACTTTAGCGGCTGTAAAAGCTTATCCTGCTGTGATTTCGAGCTCTATTGAACGTTACCGTTTTAGAGAAGCAAGTCAAGAGTTGATGAACTTAGCACGATTAGGAAATAAGTATTTAGCAGACGAAGAACCATGGAAAACGTTTAAAACAGATGAAGCACGTACTAAAACCGTAATGTTTGTGGCCTTACAAATTGCTTCTGCTTTAGCGGTTTTATCTGAACCATTTTTACCGTTCACTTCCGAAAAACTAAAAAACATTTTAAATGTGAACGATAACAATTGGGAAGATATTTCTTCAAAAGACATTCTTATTCCAGCAAACCACCAAATAGGAAAAGGGGAATTGTTATTCTCTAAAATTGAAGATGCACAAATTGAAGCACAATTAGAAAAGCTAATTGCTAGCAAAAAAGCTAATGAAGCGGCAAACAAGGCTGTAGAACCTCAAAAAGATGAAATTACATTTGATGATTTCACCAAACTAGATTTACGTGTTGGTACAATCTTAGAAGCTGAAAAAATGCCAAAAACTAAAAAGCTTCTAGTCTTAAAAGTAGATACTGGTATTGATACAAGAACCATTGTTTCTGGTATTGCCGAAAGCTTTTCTCCAGAAGACGTCGTAGGTAAACGTGTTACCGTTTTAGTGAATTTAGCACCAAGAAAATTAAGAGGTGTAGAAAGTCAAGGTATGATTCTAATGACGGAAGACGAAGGTGGTAATTTGGTGTTTGTAAATCCGGATATTGACGGAGTTAAAAATGGCTTACAAATTAGTTAGTATGAGATCGATATGGATTATAATTGTTTTTCTTGCTTTTAGTCTTCAACCATTAAAAGCACAAACCAATTGGTTTTCTATCGATACAAACAAATTCACAGAAGGCCAAGATTTAAAACAAGTTATTAATATTGTTAATGAACAAGACAACGAGCTTGCTGTATTCTTTAGGTATAAAACATTTATTGTAGCTCATATTTACAACAAAACAGCCAACATTGTAAACACCTTTAAAGTACAAACTTTGCCAAAATATGAACATAATTATTTTGGAGCATCGTTTATAAAGGATAAAACCTATACACTATTTTTTAAAAGTGATTTTGGAACAAAATTTAGTGCCTTAACTATAAATTTTAATACGTCTAGTTTTCTGTATTCAGATAAGCTAGATATGCCATTAAAATCTGAAAAAATAGTAGGTTCGTTTGAGTACAAATCAAAAATCCACATATTAACGACAGTAAAAAAAACCTCAAAATTAAAAATTTACCAACTTAAAAATTTCGAAAACTTTACAGTAAAAACTTTCGATTTTTCAAATACCAAATTTGTAACCTACAGAGGCTTTGACACCAATTTAAATGAAATTTTAAAAGGCCCAAATGCAGATCCAAGTGCATCTATGGTCAACCATGGAGAACCAACATCGCTCGAAATGGTTACGCAACACAACAAAATTTATCTTAATAAAGACAAACTCATATTAACGAGTGATATCGACGATTTACACACGAGGGTTATTTCTATCAATTTAGAAACTGAAGAACAAGCCTATCATAAATTCCCCAAAATATCCTACGATAGAAAGCATCGTGGTAGTAAATCGAATTCTTTTGTTTTAGACAACCATTTATTTAACATGTACATATCTAAAGAAAAACTCGATTTTTCTATTTATGATTTAACCTCTAAAACATTACTAAAAAACATAGTGATTTCGGATAAGGATTCTATTACTTTTAAAAATTCTCCCATTATTTTAGAAGGTGGCGACTTTCAAAGTTATAGGGAACTCGATAGAACCAAACAGTTTATGAGAAAGGTAACAAACTCAAATCCTGGGATAAGTGTTTATAAAAATAACGGTAAATATGTTGTGACTTTAGGCTGTAGCGAAACAACAACTACGTCACCATTTATGGTGTATTATGCAGGTGGTGCTATCGGAGGAATGATCGCTGGCATCACATCGTCTATCTTAACAACTAATTTTCTAAGCTATACCAAAACTAAATCTACGCGCATCGAATGTCTTTTTGACAACCAATTGAATAGTTTAGAAGGCTCAATTCCTCAAAACAGTTTTAATATCATTAATGCGTATATTGAAAGTAAACCTGACCTAAAATTTGAATTCAAATCTATATTAAAAATCAACAATAATTATGTTCTTGGTTATTTCGATAAAGATTCCGGCCTGTATAAATACCTTAATTTTTAAATAAAAATAGGCTTATTTCTGTTTTTGCTAATGCATCAATAATTTTTTCTTTACAAGTAAGCTATGCCTTACCCTTTAAGTAATTTTGAATTCAAACATTACTTAAAGACAATGAAAAAAATAGCAATATTATGTTTAACCCTTTGCTTTTTAGCATGTGGAACGTCAAAGACCGTTCGTCAATCTAAAAAAACGATTAAAGGGGATTGGACACTAACGTCTATAAAATCTTCAGCCATTGGAGATTTAAAAATCACACTTCTTAATGATACCGAAAAAGCTTGCTTCGAGAATAGTACATGGCAATTTACACCTAATAACAACACAGGAACTTATACCCTGTCTGGATTAAATTGTTCCTCAGACAAACGATTTTTTGTATTCACCATAGATGAAGTTAATGAGGACACGGGATTATATAATTTCCTATTAAAACCTACCAATGAAAAGGGTAAATCGGAAACTAATGCAGGATTCAGACTCGAACTCACGTCTTTATCTGAAACCGCTATGCAGTGGCAACAAATGGTGACCTTAGATGGAAAGCCCATCACCATTACAATGAACTTTACAAAACTATAAATATTATGAAATTATTGAATTATAAATTAACATTAGCCATAACCTTATCATTACTTTTAGTACTGATGACCAATTGTAAGGCAATAGACAATGCAAATAACAAACAAAAAGGTGGTGTCATTGGAGCAGCTGGAGGAGCATTATTAGGTGCCATTATTGGAAATAATGTTGGTGATGGTAATAATAGTGAATTAGGAGCTGTTATCGGAGGAGTTGTTGGCGGTGGAGCTGGTGTACTTATTGGAAACAAAATGGACAAACAAGCACAAGACATTGAAACTGAAATTCCTGGAGCAACCGTAGAACGTGTAGATGATGGTATTGTACTCACTTTTGATGAACAAAGTGGTGTTTATTTTGATACTGAAAAGTATAACATCAATGCTAAATCGCAAGAAACACTTAACAAATTAGCAAGTGTATTTACAGAATATCCAGACACAAACATTCTAGTCGTTGGCCATACAGATAGTTCTGGTAATGATGCTTACAATATGACCTTGTCTAAAAATAGAGCTGAAGCTGTAACCAATTACTTAACCGGAAAAGGTTTAAGTAGCGGACGATTTAAAACCCATTGGTTTGGCGAAGAACAACCGATGTACGATAACACAACAGCAGAAGGCCGTTCTAAAAACAGACGTGTCAATATTGCTATCGTTCCTAACGAAACGATGGTTAATGAAGCGAAAAAAGAAGCCGGATCTAATGAATAACTTTTGCTAAAACTATTCGGCAATTACAGCAGAGTTAAATATATTACAGACCTTATAATTTTAAATGTATAAGGTCTTTTTTTATGATGATAACATATATAGTTAAACACACGCAATTAGCAGAAAAAAACATAAAAAGCACCATTCAGTTACTGAATGAAGATTGTACCATTCCTTTCATTTCGCGTTACCGAAAAGAAACTACAGGAAATTTAGACGAAGTACAAATTGGTGATATTGTCAAATACAAAGAGTTATTTGAAGCTTTAGAAAAACGAAAAATTGCCATTTTAAAAGCTTTAGAAGAACAAGACGTTTTAACCGAAGACTTAAAACAAAAGATTGTAAATACTCAAGACCTAATAACACTCGAAGATCTTTATTTACCCTTTAAGAAAAAACGAAAAACAAAAGCTGAAACCGCTCGTAAAAATGGCTTAGAACCTTTGGCTAAAATCATCATGAGTCAAAAGGCAAATGACATTGAATCTATTGCATTTAAATATGTAAAAGGCGACCTTTCATCTGTTGATGAGGCTTTAGAAGGAGCCAGACATATTATTGCCGAATGGATTAATGAACGTGTGGATATTAGAAACAATCTACGAAACCAATTAGAGCGTCATGCTCAAATTTCTACTAAGGTTATTAAAACTAAAAAAGACGATGAAAAAGCGCAAAAATTTAGAGATTACTTTGATTGGTCCGAAAGTTTAAGCCGTATTCCTTCTCACCGACTATTAGCTATTTTAAGAGCAGAAAGCGAAGGCTTTATTCGTGTGAAGATTGAAATTGACGACGTACGTGCTTTAGAACATATAGACCATAGAATTATACGCAGCAAAAACGCCTGTGCAGACCAAATTGAACTCGCTATTTCAGATGCTTACAAACGTTTATTATTTCCATCGTTAAGCAATGAAGCCCTTCAAAAAGCAAAGGAAAAAGCCGATGAGTCTGCGATTACTGTTTTTGCCAAAAATTTAAAGCAACTCTTATTAGGCTCACCTATTGGCGAAAAACGCGTTTTAGCCATCGACCCTGGTTTTAGAACAGGTTGTAAAGTCGTTTGTTTAGATGCACAAGGAGCTTTAAAACATAATGAAACGATTTATCCACATGCTCCAAAAAACGATAGTATTGGTGCTATAAAAAAGATTTCCTCTTTAGCTGAAGCTTATAAAACTGAAGCCATTGCCATTGGAAACGGAACCGCATCTCGCGAAACTGAAGCTTTAATTCGAAAAATTCAATTTAAAAACGATATCCAAGTGTTTGTCGTTAGTGAAGCTGGTGCGAGTATTTATTCGGCATCAAAAATTGCTAGAGACGAATTTCCAAATTACGATGTTACCGTTCGTGGTTCAGTTTCCATTGGAAGACGTTTACAAGATCCCCTAGCCGAATTGGTAAAAATTGACGCTAAATCTATTGGAGTTGGGCAATACCAGCATGATGTGGATCAAACAAAGCTTCAAAAACAACTCGATGTTGTGGTTGAAAATTGTGTGAATGCCGTTGGTGTTAACATTAACACCGCAAGCATACCACTACTCAGTTCGGTCTCTGGAATTGGACCAAAATTAGCAGAAAACATTTTTAATTACCGAAACGAAAACGGAGCCTTTACATCGAGAAACGCTATTAAAAAAGTGCCACGTTTAGGAGGAAAAGCTTACCAACAAGCAGCCGGTTTCTTAAGAATTCGCGATGCTAAAAATCCTTTAGATAATTCATCTGTGCATCCTGAAACTTATAAAATCGTTGAAAAAATGGCTAAAGACGAAGGGGTTTCGCTTCAAGACTTAATTGGAAACAAAACCATTCTTCAAAAAATAGACTTAAAAAAATATTATACAGAAACGGTTGGTTTGCCTACGCTTCAGGATATTATAAAAGAACTAGAAAAACCTGGATTAGACATCAGAGAAACAGCCAAAGTGTTTACATTCAACCAAAATATAAAAACCATTACCGATTTACACGAAGGACAATTATTACCAGGCATCGTTAATAATATCACCAATTTTGGTTGTTTTGTAGATGTTGGGATTAAAGAAAGTGGACTGATTCATGTGTCAAATTTATCGGATAGTTTTGTAAAGGACGTTAACGAACATGTGCATTTACATCAGCAAATTATCGTCAAGGTTTTAGAGGTTGATGTGGCTCGAAAACGGATTCAATTAAAGCTTCATAACTAGATGCTCAAAATAGCTTTTCATCCTATATACAAACATCTACTTCCAGAAGGACATCGGTTTCCTATGGAAAAATATGAATTATTACCACAGCAACTTTTACACGAAGGCACCTGTACTCAGGCTAATTTCTTTCAACCAGAAAAGCCTAATGACAAACATATTCTTGCTGTACATGACCCTGAATATTATTATGATTTAGTGAATTTAACTCTAGATCAACGCGCTGCTCGTAAAATAGGATTTCCGTTAAGTAGAGCTTTAGTGCAGCGGGAAATATTGATTGCAGACGGCACAATTAAAGCTAGTGAATTTGCTTTAAAACATGGTATCTCCATGAATATTGCAGGTGGTACACATCATGCCTTTTCAAATCGTGGAGAGGGATTTTGTATGCTAAATGACCAAGCAATTGGAGCAAGGTACCTTCAACAAAATAACTTAGCACAAAACATTTTAATTGTAGACTTAGACGTACATCAAGGCAATGGAACAGCAGAGATTTTTCAGAACGACGCTTCTATTTTTACATTTTCTATGCATGGAAAAAGCAATTATCCATTTAAAAAAGAGCAAAGTGATTTAGATATCGCTTTAGAGAATGATACTGATGATTCTGCTTATTTAAAATTATTAGAAAAGACGTTACCAAACCTCATCGCAGAACAACAACCAAATTTTATATATTATTTATGTGGTGTTGATGTAATTGAAACCGACAAATTAGGAAAACTGAGCCTGACCGTTGATGGCTGTAAAGCTAGAGACCGTTTTGTTTTAGAACAGTGCAAAGCCAATCAAATTCCTGTTATGTGTAGTATGGGCGGCGGTTATTCCCAAAAAATCAAAACGATTGTAGACGCGCACGCAAACACATTTCGATTAGCGCAAGAGATTTACTTTTAATCTAAAAAGCAATTTTTCACAAATATTTTACCAACGGATTAACTATTCCTATCTTTGTGAGAAACACTACAAATATGTTATCAAAATCTATTGAAACCGCACTAAATAAGCAAATTAGAATCGAAGCTGAATCCTCTCAAGCCTATTTAGCTATGGCTATTTGGGCAGAAGTAAAAGGCCTAGAAGGTATTTCTAGTTTTATGTACAGCCAATCTGATGAAGAACGCGAACACATGCTAAAGCTTGTTAAATTTGTAAACGAACGCGGAGGACATGCACATATTTCAGAACTAAATGCCCCAAACGTAACGTTTACATCGTATAAAGCCATGTTTGAAAAACTTTTAGAGCACGAAATTTTTGTATCTGAAAGTATTAATGAGTTAGTTCACATCTCTTTACAAGAAAAAGATTATGCCACGCACAACTTTTTACAATGGTATGTTTCTGAACAAATTGAAGAAGAAGCCATGGCTAGAACAATCCTAGATAAAGTAAAAATGATTGGTGATGACAAAGGCGGATTGTATTTATTTGATAGAGACATACAACAACTTACCGTTAACTCAGCAGCAGACACACCTGGAGCATAAATGTTAAAATTTATTTAGATTAATTATAAATAGTTATTTTTGTCCTGAAAACTTAAAGATTTCCTTTTGCAGGAAAACTAAAGATGGGCAAAAAGAAGAAAAACAAAAAGTTAAAAAAGGAACGTATTAAGGTTCTTGAAGCTTCTGGTATTGAAACACTTGGCAAAGTAAAAACCAAATGTTGTAAAAAATATAAAAAAGCAGAAAACAAGCGTTGTAAAAAATGTCCTTGTTTTGATTTACTCAAAAAAGTGGCTTAAACCTAAAACAACTCTTTTTTAAATACGTAATAAACTTCAAATCTACAATAGATTTACAAACGACAACAGCAACCCTATTGGTTGCTGTTTTTGTTTTTTATAGACTTTCCTAAATCATAAAAACACGTTATAACTACAATCTATAACAACGAGTTGCTTATCATCAATCACTATACTTGTATGTTATGTTGCGAGCATTAATAACGCAAAAAAAAGATTAACTATTAAACTCACTCAAAAAATAGAAATAACGTATTAAAATCATCTTTAATTCTCTTAAAAAAAATTAAAAGTCACACCTAAATATTTTAAATGTATATTTATCATAATTCTATTTTTGTATAAAAACACATAAAAGTCACACCTTTATAAACAAAAATAATAAAGTCTAAAATTATTTAAAGTTTGTTACTTGTTTCTAAAGAAATGTATTGAAATGATAGCATCAGACCAATTAGTCACCTACATGTGGATTTTATTAGCAGTTTATGCTGCTGTAATCTTATTTTTTGTCATAAGAGGAGCACGAAAAAACACGAGCATTAACGATTATGCCGTTGGCAATATTGGCTTCCCATCGTGGGTTGTTGGTTTGTCTTTAGCCGCTTCAATGACAAGTGCCGCAACATTTATTATTAATCCTGGATTTATTGCACTCTACGGAATTTCTGGCGTCATCTCGTTTGCTATTGTATTACCAATTGCTGCATTTATATCACTAATTGTTTTTACAAAAGGCTTTGTAAAACAAGGTAATGCCGTAAAAGCAACAACCATGGCGCAGTGGATTGGCAAACGCTATAACAGCAAGAATTATGCTTTTTTCTTTGGTATTATTGCCTTATTACTCATCACATTTATTGTACTCATCAATGTTGGGTTAACTCAAGTTATCTCAAAATCACTTAACATGGATCCTTTTTATGTGCTTATGGGAATTACCGTTTTTGTCTTTGGTTATATGATGTTTGGCGGCGCAAATTCTATGGTTTACACCAATACCATTCAAGCCATCATTATGTGTATTGTGGCGCTTATTTTAATTGGTTCGGGCTACGAATATTTTGCCGATGGTATCACTGGTTTTTTTGAGAAACTAAATGCAATCGATCCCAATTTAACAAAACCAACAAATACAGAAAGTTTCCTATTTCGAGATTATTTTGAAATCATCGTTACTCAAATTGTTATTGGAGTCGCTATTGTTTGCCAGCCTCATATAATCACAAAATCATTATTATTAAAAGATTCAAGTAAAATAAACACCTATCTATTTAGCGGCATAGCTTTTATGATAGTGTTCTTTTTAGTGGTTATTGTAGGCTTATATGCACGAATCAGTTTTCCTGATTTTATGGTCAATGGAGAAAAATTACGAATGGATGAAATTATCCCAACCTACGTCGTTACAAAATTTTCTGTAGGTGTAGGTCTAGTCATTGTTGTTGGATTAATTTCCGCAGGATTATCAACTCTAGAAAGCTTAATTCAGTCTTTATCTATTACCATTACCTCAGATATCATTACCCCTTTATTTAAAGATAAATTCACCGAAAAAACCATAACCATTAATAAAGTGGTGATTATCATCTTAGGCATTGTGAGCTTTTTACTAAGTTGGGAACAGATTAAAAACCCAAATGTAAGTGTGGCTATTTTTGCCCAAAATGGGGTTTATGCCTATTTTGCTGCTGCTTTTGCACCTGTTTTGTTTGGTACATTTTTAAATCATGTATCTACACGTTCGGTTTTTATAGCTAGTATTACAGCTATTGTTGTTCATTTTGGAATTTACTACGGAAGAATTACACCTTATATGCAAGAGCCCGTAAATAACCCAGGTGTTTCGGCAGCTATCGGAATTATAACATCACTTATTGTAGGTTATATCATTTATAAAATAGATTCAAAAAAAGTAGAACTTGGACAGACTAGATTGGACAGCTAAATGGGCCGATTACACGCCTAATAAAATTGCTATAACATCGTATGATGCCAACAAAACTTATACGTATAGCGACTTGCATGTCTACGCCAATAGGTTAATTGAAAAATTTACAGCACTTAATCTCGAAGAAGGAGACCGAGTTGCCGTTTTAGCAGATCATGGCTTAGAATATATAGTGCTTTTTGTGGCTTGTCAACGTATGGGACTCGTTATTGTGCCTCTAAATTACCGTCAATCTGTTAACGAAATTTCTAAACTCGTCACCGATTGTACACCATGTTTATTTATTTATAATAACAATCACAAAATCAAAGCCGAACAATTACCTATTCAAAATTTAAAAGTTACAACTTTTGAGAAACTGGCTGATTATTATTTAAACTCAGAAAATTCTACAACCAAAACCTTCCAAATTAAAGAAGACAACCCGCTATTTATTTTCTATACATCTGGAACAACAGGCACACCAAAAGGCGTTATTTACACGAATAAAATGCTTTTTTGGAATAGCTTAAACACCTCCATGCAACTCGGAATTACATTTAGAGATTCCACTATAAACACATTACCGCCTTACCATACTTCTGGATGGAATGTTTTTGTCACTCCATTATTACACAAAGGCGCCCATATTGGCATGTTAGAAAAGTTTGATGCCCAAAAAATATTATGTCTTTTAGAGCTCAACCAAACCACATTATTTATGGCATTACCAACCATGTTATTAATGATGCAAAAAACACCTGTTTTTAAGGACGTTAGCCTAAAAAAATTACGCTATATCATATCTGGTGGTGAAAAAGTACCTTCTGAGCTTGTGAGCTTCTGGAAAACCGAAAAAAACATTTATATAAGACCTGGCTATGGGCTAACCGAAGCCGGCCCAAGCATTACATCATTGCATCATGAAATGGCAGAACTAAAACCTAACTCCATTGGAAAACCCAACTTTTATTTAGACATTAAAATCGTAAATAAAGATGGAGCAATCGTTAAGCCAAATGAAGTTGGTGAACTCTGTATAAAAGGTGATATTGTGACACCTGGCTATTGGAACAACTCGGTAAAAACAAGTAATAAAATAAAAAAAGGCTGGTTATTTACTGGTGATTTTGCCTATAGTGATAACGAAGGATTTTTATATATAAAAGGGCGAAAAAACGACATGTATATTTCTGGTGGCGAAAACATCTATCCACAAGAAATTGAAGTCCACCTTGAAAATATCAAAGGCATAAAAAAAGCCGTTGTTCTAAGCATGAAAGATGAAAAATGGGGAGAATGCGGCATAGCATTTGTAACCTCAGCAAACAAAGACCTTTCGGTAACAAAAATTAGAGACGTATTAACAACTAACCTCGTAGCTTTTAAACACCCAAAGCACATATTTATTTTGGATGAAATTCCATTAACTAGCTTAGGAAAAGTATCGAGAAAAAAACTAACAAAATATTTTAACGCTATAAAATCCCAACAATGAAACAATTCGGAATAGTATTAATAATTGCTCTTTTTAACACTACATTATTTTCGCAAAACACTAAAAAACCAATGAAAGATATACTTTCAGACTATAATTTTAAAAGCCACATTACAACTTTAGATAGTTTAGAAATTAGCTACATTAAAGAGGGAAATGGAAAAAAAACATTACTCTTTGTACATGGTTTAAGCAGTAATTCTGATGCTTGGTCTAAAAATATTGTAACGTTAAAAAACGACTATACTTGTGTCGCCATAGATTTACCTGGTTACGGAAAATCTTCTAAGCCAAAAGCAGATTACACTCCTTCTTTTTTTGCGGAATTTATGCATCAATTCATTGAAAAATTAGAGTTAAAAAACATCATCCTAGTTGGTCACTCTATGGGGGGACAAGCAAGTATAAAATTTGCAACAACTTATCCTGATACTATTGAAAAACTGATTTTAGTTGCACCGGCCGGTTTAGAGCAGTTTACAGAAACCAATGCCACATTTATGAAGGCTTATTTCACTCCTGAAATGGTTAAAAACACAACTGATGCACAAATTGAGAAAAATTATGCTCTTAATTTTCACTCCATACCAGATGCGGTTTCAAATATGATAGATGACCGAATGAAAATTAAAGACGCATCCGATTTTGAAGCGCATTGTAATGCTATTGTTAGTAGTGTTTCTGGTATGTTAGACGAACCTGTTTTTAAAGATTTAGAAAACATTTCACAACCAACTTTGGTCCTTTTTGGAGATAAGGATGCACTGATTCCTAACCGCTATTTTAATCCAAAGCTAACCATTGAAGACATTGGCAAAATAGCACACGATCATATTAAATCTGTCGAAGTTGAATTTATAAAAGACGCAGGTCACTTTGTGCAATACGAAAAACCAACAGAAGTGAATGCACTCATTCAGCAATTCTCCAATAAAAAATGAAAACTAAGCTTAAAAAATTTACGGAATTTAGCAAAACCATTTTACCTAATGAAGCTAAATACCTTAAAGACAAATATCAATTTACAGATTCAGAAAAACGCCGCATTATTTCATTAGTAATTGCCAATGCCTTATCTCAAAATAAACCTATAGATTTTGATGATAAAATTGATAAACGAAAATACTCTTATATAAAAGTCTGGATTGAAAAGAAATTAGCAAGTATAGATGTTGATGCTACTATAGCTTGGATTATGTCTTTAAATAAAAAAATCCTCACAGATGCAATAGCTTCAAATGAAGAAAAAGAATTTTTACACTACATTTCTGCCTACAAAAACATTGAATATAATTTTCAAAATTTATACGAGCTTGCCAAAGAATACAAGTCTTACCTCTTGGTAAGAATGCGTTATAAAGACCATAAAACAGTTGCTGATTTTATAGAATCCTACAGAACACACTACAAAAAAGCTATAATTATTAAAGACAAATTATATGCAGCAACAACAGAAATCACCAACCAATACACTCTTAATAATAACGAAACAAAACACTTAGAATCTTGGCTTTTAAAAACTTTTAACGATAAAAATATTGATGGTAAAAACAGATATCAAGCCTTTGTTTTGCTCGCTTTTATGTACACTAATTATAATGAAAATGATAAATTAAAAATTATTTTCGATCAAATAGACTATTACTTCAATGAAGGCGAAATGTACTCTAGACGCATCTTATCTAATTATTATGCCAGCAGAGTTTTACTACATTCTAAACAAGATGAATTTGAAAAAGCAGAGTTTTATGGCTACTTATCCATTAGGCAAAATAATAATGACGCCTTAATGTACTTAAATAATTTAGTCGCTATTTTATTACGAAATCACAAACCTGAAAATGCATTTTCGCTTTTAGAAAATCATCATGATTTATATAAAGAAACCCACAATTATCATCAAAAAATAGGGTATTGTTCATATCAAATCCGTGTGCTATCTGAACTTAAAAAACATAAATTAGCTGAAGCTACCGCCAAAACCTTTATAAAGAAATATAAGAATGAAGTCTTAAATCATCGTTGGCATCATTTTTTTACATCATATATTAATGTGCTCATCATACTAGAAAAATACGAAGATGTTCTAAAATTAGCTTCAAAATTTAACCTTATAGAAAAGGAAAGTGAACGTCAGAAACAAAATAATTATGTACCAAATATATCATGGAGTATTTCACTTTCAAGATATATGGAAGGGCACATAAATTCTAAGCGTCTTTTAGATGAAATAAAAGCACCTCTTAAAGCTATTTGTCCTACAAAAAATCAAAAACAATTGATGATTAAGGTCATTGATACACTTTCTAACAACTTACCTGAAGCCTTTTTAGAATTAAAGTCACACATTTAAACATTTCCACCAAAAACAATGCTTTTATTATGTAATTCTTAAAAAATTAGTATTTAAAATCAAAAAGTCACACTAATAAGCTCATTAATTTATTGCTTTTTATTCTCTATTTCATAATAGATTGCCTACAAACTAATAAATAAACTAACTTAATCAATTGTCTTATATTATGAAAAAACTATTTTTATTACTAACCCTCATTAGTACGTTTGCTATGGCTGCTCAAAATAGCGGTAGTATAACTGGGATAATTACAGAAGCAAGTGGCACTCCTTTATCTGGAGCAACCGTTTACATTAAATCTTTAGACAAAGGAACAGTAACTGATTACGACGGAAAATTTATTCTAGAGAATATAGCTGCAGGCACCTACGACATAGCGATCTCATACGTTGGTTTTGCCACCACAACTCAAAGCATTACAATAATTGCAGGTAAAGCCACATCGCTAAACACATCATTAAAAGAATCGGATAGTATTTTAAATGAAGTGATAATTACAGCAAACAAGAAACCACAAAAAATCACAGATGTACCAGCAACAGTTAATGTTATTACATCAAAAGACATTGAAGAATTTCCAAGTTTCAATATTGGAGAATTAGCCGCACGACAAAAAGGAGTTGATTTTGTAAGAAGTGGCGTATTAGGTACAGGAATTAACATTAGAGGATTTAACTCGGCTTTTAACTCTAAGAATTTACAAGTTACTGACGATAGATTATCAACATTAATAGCAACAGGTCTACCTTTAGGCTCATTCTCTACAGTAACTAAAGACGATATTGCACGTGTAGAAATATTATTAGGCCCTAACGGAACACTTTACGGCCCTAACGCCCATAACGGTTTAGTAAGTACAATTACCAAAAATCCAAGACAGTCTGAAGGAACTACTGTTGCCTTAGGTTTTGGTAATCAAAGTGTATTTACAACACGTTTTAGACATGCCGAAGCAATTAACGACAAATTCGCTTACAAGTTTCATTTTGAACATTCTCAAGGTAAAGAATTCAACTATGCAGATAGTGTTTATGTAGGCACTAAAGCATATAAAGAATTGGATTTGGACCGTGATTTTGAATCTTCAAAATATGGAGCTTCTTTATATTACAAACCATCAAAAAGTTCAGAACTTATAGGATATTACGGCCACAGTAACAATAATAATATTGGAATAACAAGTGCTGGTCGTAACCAAATCAAAGATTGGAGTATTGATGTTGCGCAATTAAAGTTTGTCTCTAAACACTTTTTCGCTAATACATATTACACATGGAGTAATACTGAAGACACCTATGCTATGAACCAAAGAACACAAAACTACGTGTCGTTTATAGAAAATGGATTTTCAGAAGAAGAAGCTCGCGAACGCTCCTTTACAGAACAATGGTTTCAATTTGGGCCTAATCCAGGTGACGGTATTCCATTGCAACGTGGTGCCCTTTTTAAAGATGATTCACAACGTTTTAATGCCGAAGCGCAATACAATAATAACTGGAATGATTTCTATGTAACCTTAGGAGCACAATACCAATTAGACATGGCAGATTCTAAAGGCACATACCTTTTAGATAAAGATGGTATAGATTTAGATCAAACCGGAATTTACACACAATTAGAATACAAACTAGACGATTCTGGATGGGGATTTTTATTTGGAGGACGACTTGACAATCACGAGTTATACGGTTCTAACTTTATTCCAAAAGTTGCCGTGACTAAAAAAGTAAACAACGGTACGTTTAGGTTAACTTACGGAAAAGGTATAGCTGTACCCTCTATTTTAAATCTTAAAGGGAACTTATTTGGTGGTTTAGTAATAGGTAACGGTGAAGGCTTTACATTAACAGATGGTACTAAAGTTCCAAAACTAGATGTTGAAACCATTAACTCTTACGAAATAGGATATAAAGGCCAATTATCAGATAAATTATTTATTGATGTTAATGCATATTACAACCAATCTGACAATTTTATTAGCCCATTAGTTACGGTTTCCGATGCTGCTAATGGCAATAATGTAACACATGTTGGTAACACACCTATTGGAGAAGTTGTTGAAGGCTCTGATGGGTCGTTTATTCTATCGTATTTAAACTTTGGACATGTAGACACATACGGATTTGATATTGGGCTAAACTATTATTTCTCTGATAGCTTTAGAGCTTCAGTTAACTATTCCTATTTTGGTCGTGAGTTAGATACCGATGATCTTGCTAATGACGGAAATTTAGACGGTCAGGTACTAGAGAGCGAACTACCAATTAATACACCAAATAACAAATTTAGTGTTGGACTTCACTATAACAAAGGAAAATTTTACGGAGCTATTTACGGGAGATTTGTTGAAAAATACGATTTCTTCTCAGGCATAAACGTTGCTGCAGAAACACAAGATCAGGATGGTGATGGAGTTAACGAAATTGTTGAAAATGCTCAGGTAGGAAGAACATGGAATTATGGCCAACTAGGAGGCTTTACAGTAGATGCAAATGCAGGTTATAACATTACAGACCAACTATCAATGGGACTTAGTATTACCAACCTATTTAACGCAGAAGTTAGAGAATTTGTAGCCTCTCCAATTATAGAAACACTAGCGTCTTTTGAGTTAAAGTACCAATTTAACTTAAAGCAAAAGAAAGCAACTGTTAACTAAGTTTCTAATCCATGTTAAAAATACAAGTTAATAATATAGCACTAGATTATGAAGATCATGGCAAGGGAAACGTCCTCTTATTACTTCATGGTTTAGGATCCACAAAAAAAGATTGGGACGCACAAGTCCCTTTCTTTTCCAAAACACATCGTGTAATTACTGTAGATTTAAGAGGTCATGGAGCATCTACTAAACCTCAAGACGCCTACGGAGTAGAATTAATGACCGAAGATGTTAAGCAACTTTTAGACCAATTAAATATTAAAAAAGCAACACTAGTTGGGTTTTCGATGGGAGGAGCAATTGCTTTCGAAATGGCAGCAACTCACCCTGAATATTTAGAAAATTTAGTCATCGTAAATAGCGGTCCAGATTTTAACAATATGGGTAAAATTGGAGAGGACCTTTTAGACAAGCGAACCACGTTCTTAAAAACAAAAGGATTAGAGGCTTTAGCAAAAGAAATTTCATTTAATATGTTTCCCGAAGACCATCAAATAGATTTAAGAAACGAATTTGAAACCCGTTGTAAAAACAACGATTATAATGCGTACTACAAATCATTTGTCACCTTAATGGATTGGGGTTTAGGCGATAAAATCAAAGACATCTCAGCAAGAACCTTAGTTGTAGCGTCAGACATGGATTACACACCTATAGTTTTTAAAGAAGCCTATGTTAATCGCATGCAAAATGCCACACTAGCTGTAATTAAAAATTCTAGACACGGAGTGGTTTTAGACCAACCCGATGCTTTTAATTTAGAACTTCAAAATTTTTTAAAACAATAGATATAAACACATGAATAAAACCGTTCTCATTACAGGAAGCACAAGCGGAATTGGTTTAGGCATTGCACAGCAATTTGCTAAAGAAGGCTACAATATTATGTTTCATGGTTTAGAAGCCAACGGACAAGCTATAGCAAACGACATTGCTAAAACACACCATATAAAAGTCGGATTTTCTAATGCAAACTTATTGCAACCTGAAGCCATAGAACATTTAGTAACTAAGACCATAGACACCTTTGGAAGCTTACATGTACTTGTTAATAATGCTGGAATTCAATTTGTGTCACCTATTGAAGACTTCCCTAATCATAAATATGAAAATATCATAGCCATAAATATGAACGCTGCTTTCTACGCCTCAAAAGCGGCTTGGAAACAAATGAAAATACAAAACTTTGGAAGAATAATCAATATATCTTCCGTGCATGGCTTAAGAGCATCAGAGTTTAAATCAGCTTATGTCACTGCAAAACACGGTGTCATTGGCATGACTAAAGTACTCGCCTTAGAAGGAGCCGAATTTAATATTACCTGTAATGCTATTTGTCCTGGCTATGTAAAAACTCCTTTAGTTGAAGGCCAAATAAAAGATCAAGCTAAAGCACACAGTATGACAGAAGACGAGGTTGTAGAAAAAGTGATGCTTAAAAAACAAGCCGTAAAACAATTTGTCCCAATTGAAGCCATTGCAGATATGGCCATTTTATTAGCGAAAGATAGCTCAACAACCATAACCGGAACATCATTTGCTTTAGATGGAGGTTGGAGTGCTCAATAGTTGTTAGAAACTGTAATTTATATGTCTGTATCTTATAAACTTCTGCTATTTATAAAATCATACATTTAATAAAAAATAGGCATCAGAACCTTTAAGTGTTAGTCTAAAAATCTGGTGCCTTTTTTTCTTTATTTAGAGCGCTTCACAAATAATGCTCATGTTTTGTAATTTTATAGCTACTTATTAGACTTAGTAGCTATGACTCATACTTTTAAAGAATTTTATACTAACGCCATATTCAATATTGGAAATGAAAACGACTTACTTCCATTTCAAAAAGCGAAGCAGTGTGAGTTTTACACTTTTATTTGGGCAAAATCAGAAGCCATTCATCTTATTATAGATAGTGTCCCATTAACTATTCAGCCGCATAGTATTTTAGCCTTAACTCCCATTCAATATCTGCAATATATAGACGGTAGCGATGCTATAGTTTATCAATTTAACAGAGAATTTTATTGTATTAAAGATCACGACCAAGAAGTGAGTTGTGCAGGAATTTTATTTTTTGGAAACACAAATATTCCAATAATTCATTTAGATGCTGTTGAACAACAAAAATTTATAACATTACACGATGTTTTTATAGATGAATTAGAAACGGAAGATAATATACAAGCCGAAATGCTTAGGATGTTAATGGCTCGATTTATTATTAAAAGCACACGATTACTAAAGGCTAAAGAAGGTATTAGTGAAACTCCCAAAAGCTCTAAAGTAGATTTACTACGTGAATTCAACTTTTTAGTAGAACAACATTTTAAAACCGAACATAGTGTCGCATTCTATGCCGATAAATTGTTTAAGTCTCCAAAAACCTTATCTAATAATTTCGCTAAACTAAACAGAAGCCCTTTACAAATTATTCATCAACGTATTGTATTAGAAACGCAACGCCAATTAAGTTACACCGATAAAACAGCAAAAGAAATTGCTTATGATATTGGTTATGAAGATGCCTCTCACCTAAGTCGTTTATTCAAAAAACACACCTCATTATCGCCTTCAGACTACAAAAAGAGATTAAACTCTCTTAGTTAGGAAAAATTGACAAGCCACAGGGCAAATTCTTCATTTCACAACACATACTTCTATCGCATCTTTGCATTGTAATATTAAAACAATAACAAGATGACACTAAAAAACAAATCCATATTCAATCTCATAGAGATATTTACAAACAGTAGAAAAAAGATAGTAAACACTATTAATGCAGAAACGCATTGTGAGCAAAAACATATTCACGATTTCTATTGTGATGCCGAAAAGCCATTTATTGGCTAATTAATTAAAAAGGGAAATAATGACATGATTTAAGGAATTACAACCATTCTTTAGCATTACAATTTCTAAGAACTTTGTACCAACAAAAAAATTGAAATAAATAATAAAAAACCTGAGTAAAATCAGAACAAAAATTAAAATTATGAACACATTTAATATTTTAACCAGAGAAGACGTTAGCGCTAATAATCAAGCTATTTTTGATAACTTAAAAAAAGCTGTAGGGTTTGTACCCAACTTATATGCAACCTACGCCCATAGTGATACTGCTTTAGAAAATTATTTAACATTTGCCAACGCAAAAACATCTTTATCTGCAAAAGAAAAAGAAGTTGTAAACCTTGCTGTAAGTCAAGTAAACGATTGTATTTACTGTCTTTCTGCACATACTGCTATTGGAAAAATGAACGGTTTTACTGACGAACAAATACTAGAACTAAGAGCCGGATTTTCTACTGCAAATGACAAATTAGATGCTTTAGCAAAATTGGCTAAAAACATTACAGAAAACAGAGGAAAAACAGACGAAACAGTTTTAGAAAACTTTTTTAATGCGGGTTACACCAAAGGAAATTTAATAGACACTATTGCCTTAGTTGGAGACAAAACCATTTCTAACTATATACACAGTACAACTCAAGTTCCTGTAGATTTTCCAGTAGCGCAACCCTTAGAATTAGAAACTATTTAATTAATAATAATAATCCATAATATTTTAAAAAAATGAAAAAAATTATTGCAATAATCGTCGTAGCATTAACCTTTACATTAACAGGAAAGGCACAAAACAACATGAAAACTGAAGCTGCGGTTGTATCTTTAGAACAGACCAAAGGAGAGTTTACTCAAAAAACATTAACCTTAAAAGAAGGAGATTATATTTTTGAAATCGCTAATAAAAATGTTGGTCATCAAGTAGGATTTGTATTAGTTCCTAAAGGAGCAGATGCTTCTAAACCTGAAAACCATATTAAAACCGCTTATGTTACTAAAGCTGTAGAAAATAACACCAAAGAAACATCAAAAGTAACGACATTAACAAAAGGAGAGTATGTCTATTTTTGCCCTCTCAACCCTACACCTCAATACACTTTAACTGTAAAGTAAATTGTTAAATAGTATTTAGTGTTAAACAAAAAGAGCAATCCGGTGGATTGCTCTTTTGTATTTATAAATTGAATTTATAATTATTTCCCTAGCATTAAAAGCTCATTACAAAGTACTTCTGTAGTGTAACGCTTTATACCATCTTTATCTTCCCAAGAACGCGAGGTTAACCTCCCTTCTATAGCGACTTCTTTGCCTTTAGTGACATACTTCTCTACAATCTGAGCCGTTTTTCCCCATGCAATCACATTGTGCCATTGTGTATCTGTGACTTTTTCGCCTTGTGCATTTTTATAACTTTCATTTGTAGCGATAGAAAATTTAGCTAAAATTTTTCCGGATTCAAAATTGGTGATTTCTGGGTCTTGTCCTAAGTTACCAATCAACTGTACTTTGTTTTTAAGTGTGTTCATAATTTCTAAAATTTAATGGTTAAACAGTTAATACTATCGAGTTCTAATGTTTCGACAATGCAAAGATGAAGTGACTTGCAAATAATAATCGGTAGTTAATCGTTTACATCCGTTTGTAATCGTTTGTAAATAATTAAAACCGCCTAATCTATATTAAATCTGAAGAAATAATCTGTAACAACAAAAAAAGCACCCGAAATCAGGATGCTAAATTTCTAACATTTTGGAAGGAGACTGCTTCTTACCAAGTCAATGTGAAGATGTGCCTTGCAAATGTTTACACCTCAAAATTAAATAATACATATTCGTTTAATGTTACGTACTGATTTTATCTGTGTTAAGCTTGTGTTGCTAACATCTTTAATATTTTAAATTAATAGTAAGAGGTTTGCCTTTTATTGTACTTTTATAATTCAATTGACTAAGACAAAATTGATCGGTTATAATAGGCTTATTACCAATAAAAAGATATTTATCAATTATATATTAATACAAAAAAAACACATTGTCAATCAATTCCTTTTTCGGTTATGCATTCTAATTGGGAAGCAAAACAAACGAATTGATTTAATACTACGCTAAACCAAACTATGAAACGACTGTTCAGTTACATTTATCCCGTTACAAAAACCATCACCTCTATGTACAGCGAAGAATTAGAAATAACTTGGTACAACGGTAAAAAACATCTTAATTCAGCTAACGCCAATTATAGTTACGGTTCCTTACAGCGTATTTTAAAATATGGCTTAGAACAGATTAAAATCAGCGACGTCAATTCTATATTAGTTTTAGGTATGGGAGGCGGAAGCGTCATAAAAACGCTTCGAAAAGATTTTAACTACACGCATAATATTGAAGCCGTAGAATTAGATCCTGTAATTATTGATATTGCTAATACCGAATTTGGGATTACAGAAAACCAACATCTTAAAATTCATTGTGCTGATGCGTTTTCATTCTTAGAAAGCAACACTAAGAGTTTTGACTTAATTATCATAGATCTCTACATCGACCTTTCGGTTCCTGATAAATTTCTAAGCACTGAGTTTTGGGATCATGTCCTTAAATCAAAATCATCAAAGGGATCATTACTATTTAATGCTTCAGTAAAGGAAACTGATAGCAATAACATTGAAGCTTTAGTGAGTTACCTCAAAACTAAGGTCTATAAAGTTGATGTTTACAAAAAAGTAAACAACACCAATACCATCATCATTACCAGTTCTTTATAATGTTATAAATTAGTATATTGTAAGGACTTAATTTAAAGCTATGCGAAAAAAATGTCCAGAATGCGGAGATGTAATCATTGGCAGAATTGACAAAAAATACTGTAGTGATGGCTGCAGAAATGCACAAAATAATCGTCTTAATAAAGATTCTAAAAACTTAATAAGGAATACCAATAACCGATTGAGAAAAAATTACAGAATTTTAGAAGCGCTTAATCCTAACAAAAAAATGAAGTGCTCTAGAGCCAAACTCATAGAAAAAGGGTTTGATTTTAATTATTTCACAAGCATATACACCACAAAAGCAGGTACTGTTTACTACTTTGTGTACGACCAAGGGTATTTACCTTTGGAAGGTGAGTATTATGCTTTGGTAAAACGCGACGACTAAGAACTTCCTTTAGTTGTGCTATTCCAATTCTCACCCTTAAGCTGTAAAGCCGCTTTTAAAATATCTTTTTGACTAATTTGACCAACCAATTTTCCATTTTCCACAATTGGGAAACGTCGCCTTTTAGATTGCAAGAACTTGTTTGCAGCATCAAAAACATCCATATCACCATCAATAGTCTCTACATTTGTAGCCATTCGTTTTTCAACATTATCATGCTCTAAAGGCATGTTATAATACCTACTTTCACTTAATTGTTTTAAACAATCTCCCTCTGAAATAATACCAACCAATTCATTTCTACTGTTAACTACAGGTCCTCCAGAAATTTTATTATTGATTAAAGACTCTACCACTTCCTGCACAGATTGATCAGGTCTATACGTGATGAGATTTGTTGTCATATAGTCCCTAACCTTTAATTGTACGGGTTCAGATGTGTTTTGCTGCTTTCGAGCTCCTTGAAAACTTTTTATTGCCATAACGATTAATTTTAGAGTGAATACTAAAGTTACTGAAAATTAATTGGTTAACCAAGCAGAAGTTAAAACGAGTTAGTATTTTGTACATTTACAGTTAATTTAAGACTCTTTATCTTGAAAACACAAATTAGCGTCATAGGTTGCGGTTGGCTAGGCTTACCTTTAGCTAAAACCTTGGTTAAAGAAGGCTTTAATGTAAACGGTTCTACAACGTCTAAAGATAAAATAGATATCTTAAAACACTTTCAAATTAAACCGTTTACCATAACCTTAAGCACATCTGGAATTTCAGGTAATTACTCCCAATTTTTAACAGGAAGCAAGACCGTAATCATTAATATTCCGCCAGGTTTAAGAAAAAATCCTACTAAAAATCATGTTGCCGAGCTAACACATTTAATAGACGCGATTGAAAAACACGACATTACTAATGTACTCTATATCAGTTCTACTTCGGTATACAAGGATGAAGCTCATTTTCCTGTAAAAACAGCTAAATCTATTCCAAATGCAACATCCAATACTGCTAAACAAATCATAGCTATTGAAAATCTGCTTCGAGAAAACGCTAATTTTAATACTACTATTTTACGTTTTGGTGGCTTAATAGGCGAAGATCGGCATCCTTCAAAATTTTTATCAGGAAGAGATCATATACCAAACCCTGAAGCTCCAATAAATTTAATTCATAAAACAGACTGTATGGCTATTTGCATTGCAATCCTAAAGAAAGAACTTTGGAATGTTAGTCTAAATGCTGTTTACCCAAAACACCCTAGTAAAAAAGTCTATTATTCTAAGTACTGTAAAAAAGAAAACTTAGAGCTTCCAAAGTATGATTACTCTAAAGAAAGTAAGGGAAAAATTATTGACAGTACAACATTGGTACAACTTTTGAATTATACCTTTAAAGCAGAACACTAAAAGTGGTTTAAAATTATTAGTTTTATCCCATTAATTTTTGAATAAATAACAAACAATAAAGCCATTACAAATGAAGACTATTACAATCGCAATGCTTATGCTATTTTCAGTAAGTATGTTTGCACAAACTAATACAGAATTAAAAAAACACTACGAAGCTTATTATAAGCAGATGAAAAAGCAAGGTGATGTACAAGGTATAATTAATGCCATGACGCATCTCGACGTTTTAGAACCTTCCGTAGCTCGTAAAGATACATTAGCATACATCTACCTTTCTGAAGGACAACACATGCAAGCCCTAAACACTATTGGAGTAGAAAAAAATGCAACAGATTCTGATTTGAATGTTGAAGTAAAAGCTTTAGCTCTAAAAAATCTTAACCAACCCAAAATGGCTTTAGAACATTTTGAAGTGCTTTACAAACGCAGCCCAAATGTATATTTGGCATACGAAATGGCAGATATGAAAATTCAGACGAAAGATTTGGCTGGTGCTAAATTAAATATTGATTATGCTATGGCAAATGTAACTGACGACATGAAACGTGCCTTTTACGATCAACAACAACCTTATGAAACATCTATGAAAGCCGCTTTAATGTATCTTAATGGACTATTAAAGTTTTCAGAAAACAAAACCGCTAATATTGATATTGCTTTAAAATTTATGAACGATGCTTTAGCTATTGATCCTAATTTTAATTTAGCAAAGATTAGTAGAGAAGCTTTAGAGGCCCAAAAAGCCTCTGCAGCAGCTAAAAATAAAGGCTAAGAATATTAACATTAGATAAAAAAATGCAGCTCAATGGGCTGCATTTTTTTATCTATTTTTCTGGCTGAATTTTGCCATAAACATCACTTTCTAATTTTTCATTAATCATGTAATTAAGATTAGAAAACGCAATAAACACTTCTTTTATCCCTTTTAATTTATCTTTTCTAGAGATATTATCTAATGTTAAGCTTTCGTTTAATTTTAAAAGTGTAGTTTCAATAATTGCATTTCGAGAAGTAATATGGTTTGTAGCTAACTCTTTTGGCATTTGAGTCTTAAATTCTTCAATAAACTTCTTCAGCAATTCTTTTTCACCATTAAAAAACGAAAAATCGGCTTTCTTTAAATAGTTAATTTGCATGGCTAATTCGTGATACCTTTCCCATGTAACTATGGCTTTTTCACTTTCTGGGCTAAGCACATAATCCTTATAATCTATACCCTCAATAGTTTTTGCTGTTATAGGTGCATTTTGCTCCTTGTTTTCAGTTATCTTAACATCATTTGTATTATTATCATCACCGCAATTCGCTAATACAACACAGCTTAAAAATAAAAGGACAAATTTAATTTTCATAAGTATTTACTAATTTGAATGTAAATATACTAAACTATCCTTTTTCAGGCTTTAGTATATGCTTTTGAAGCTAAATTGAAATATTCGTAAAAAACAGTCTTTTTTCTGAAAATTTTAATATTACCAAGTATTAATTCTTATTACTTTTGACGATAATTTAAAAAGAACAGATGTCTTCAAAAATATTAATCATAGGTGCCTGTGGGCAAATAGGGACAGAACTAACAACCAAGTTAAGAGAAATCCATGGTACAGATAACGTTATTGCTAGCGATATTAATACACGTAAATTAGAGTTAGTAAACGCTGGACCCTTTGTAATTTTAGATGCTAAAAACTTTAATGCCATCAAAGATTGCTGCATTAACCATAATATAGACACTATTTACCTTATGGCAGCTTTACTAAGCGCTACTGGTGAAAAATACCCAATGGAAGCTTGGGATCTAAACATGAATTCATTATTTCATGTGCTTAACCTAGCCAAATCTGGACATATTAAAAAAGTATTTTGGCCAAGTAGTATTGCTGTTTTTGGACCAACTACTCCAAATCAAAACACACCTCAACACACCATTTGCGAACCAACAACCGTTTATGGTATAACCAAGCAAGTTGGAGAACGATGGTGTGAATATTATTATAACAAATATGATGTAGATGTAAGAAGCATTCGCTATCCAGGTATTATTAGCCATAAAGCGATGCCTGGAGGTGGTACTACAGATTATGCGGTAGAAATTTATCACGAAGCTATAAAAGAAGGCAAATACGAGAGCTTTTTATCAGAAGACACTAATTTACCTATGATGTTTATGGATGATGCCATAAAAGCGACCACAGAACTTATGGCAGCTCCTTCTGAGAACTTAACTATAAGATCATCCTACAATTTGTCAGCTATCAGTTTTACCCCAAAAGAAATAGCTGAAAGTATCAAAGCAGAAATGCCTGAGTTTAAAATTTCTTATAACCCAGACTTTAGACAGGCCATTGCAGATAGCTGGCCATCGTCTATAGATGATAGCGTAGCGCGAAAAGACTGGAACTGGTCCCACGATTTTGATCTTAAAAAAATGACTTCTGAAATGTTGACGCAGTTGAAGAAGAAATATCAGTCATAGTACCTATTTCGTATATAGATATAAAAAAAAGCAAGAGAAAACTAACTCTTGCTTTTTTGTTCTACATGATTTAATACTATGAAGTCTTAATCTGTAGTAGTTTTTAGCATACTCTTATAAACAATTCCTTTAGAAGATTCTAACTCCACGCCAAGCAAATAAGCCGATAACGTAGGTATATCCTCCATTTGTATTTCAGGAAAAACTATGCCTTTTTTAAAATCAGGACCAAAAGCTACAAAACCAGTTTGAATATTTTTAGTGTCTGGATATTGACCATGCTTTCCTCCATGTGCCGTTTTAATCAACTCTCCTTCTCTATCATTATTAAAGCTAAAACCATCATTTGCAGTCAAAGCCAATACAGCATTTGGATTAGCTCCTCTTGAAGTCATATCATCCCTTGAAATAATTCGAAACGCTTTTTTAACACTAAATGGTAAACCTTCTAGTTTCTCTACAATTTTTTCCATTGTTTTTGTATCTTTTTTACCCTTCATATGCAAGAATGCCGAACCGCCAGTACTTAGAAAGAATGTATCTTTATCAAGTAAACCTAATTCTTTTAACCACAGATTGGGAGCAATACTAGAATGTACCGTGTAGAAACCATGATCTCCAGTGATGATAATATTTGTTTGCTCTAAAATGTCCGCTTTTTTTAAGGCATCAATTATAGTACTAACAGCTTGGTCTGCTCCAGCAATTGCCTTTTGAACACCAACTCCGTCACGTCCATTTCTATGCTGTGCGCCATCGGTATTTGGTAAATGAATCGTTAACAAATTAGGTGTATAGGTTCTAATTATATAACCAGCTATACGACCCAAATTTTGATCCATACTTAAGGAACTTAAGTTATAGTCATCGACTTCTAAATTACCTGTAGCATTGCTTATTACCTCTTCAAACAAACCTTTAGGAGTTGCATATTTTTGAGTTGCTCCACGACGATCTCTTGGGTTATCAAATGACCATATTTCTGGTATATTATAATCTATTACTGCTGCATTTACAGTAATAGGCCAAGAAACAGAAGCCGTTTTTAATCCAGTATCTTTTGCCGCTTCCCATAAGGTTTTAGCTTTTACGGAACTAAAATCATAATACCAATTACCCGGAGTACCTTCTTCTGATACTTTAGTATTGTAATATATACCATGTTCATCAGGACCGACACCTGTTATTAAAGTCGTATGTGACGGATATGTAACTGTTGGAAAAATACCATTTACACCTTGTGAAGCAATTCCATTGTTTGCTAAATCTTGAATATTGGGTGCTGGCCATTGCTCTTGCAAATAGAAGTCTGGTCTAAAACCATCGATACTTATAATAACTAAGTGTTTCGCTTCTTGCGCAACGATGAGGTTCAACCCAAAACACGATACTATTACGACAAAAATATTTTTAAATAACTGTTTCATTATATAGTATTAATTAAAAGGCAACACATGGTTTGACGTTTTATTTTGAACTAATACGCGATTCATATCGTAAAGCATAGTCACATTCCCTGTAGTTTCATCCACAGTAAAATCATCTAAACCTAAGTCTAAAGGAATAAAACTAGGTATTACAGGTAAGGTAAATTCAGCAGTAATATTAGAGTTGTTTAACTGCTCAGTTTGAGACACCGGAAACTTTATACCTAAATCGTTAGAACGTCTACCTTCACTAATAAAAACCTCTTGACGCATTAAATAAATAAGGTACAATACATCATCTACATTTTCTGAAGATCAATATCAGTATGAGTAACACTTGTACCAGAAACAGTATAAACAGGAATTAAGCCTTCTTGTCTATCTAGGACATAACCGGATTGAAATTCTTGTCCACTTTCAAAACTAACCTCAACGGATGTCGTTGGATAATCTTGTCTGTTAGTACCATTTCTCAATTCCTCGCTATCATCTAAATACATTATTGGCCTAGAATTTATAACGTTATCTAAAAGGTTATTTAATGTAGATTTAGCCATTTCTAAATTATTTTCTGCAGTATAAGCTTCCGCCAAAATTAAATAGGCCTCTTCCACTTTGGCTAAGGATAAAGATTTTTGATCTTCTGAAGCCGTTCCTAAATCAAAGAATTTAGGATCTAAAAAGTCTAACCTTGGAAGTGGTGCAAATCTGTTTTCGCTAGCCGTAAAAGTGGCATTCTGAATTTCATTAGGGACACCATTTGTTCCATCGAATTCTACGATAAACAATAAACTATTATTACTAATTACAGTTTGAGCTAAAGATTTTGCGTTAGCTCTATCTCCTAAACTACGGTATACTCTAGATTTTAATAACTGGTAGGCTAAAATGGTTTCAGCGTCACTTTCGTTTTCAATGGCAAGGTCTAAGTAACCTAAACTAGCTTCTAATAATTCGCTTGAAGTAAAAGCTTCACTATTGCTATTCATAGGAAGACCTGTGAAATTTTCACCAGATAATATTAAAGCGTAAGCTTTAGCAAAATAAGCATAAGACCATTGTTGCGTTGTAGCATCTGGATCACTAGGCAATACCGTTTCTAAAGCATATTCTGCCATTTCTCTCAAGGCT
This sequence comes from Winogradskyella sp. ECml5-4, assembly GCF_036903175.1. Taxonomy (NCBI): domain Bacteria; kingdom Pseudomonadati; phylum Bacteroidota; class Flavobacteriia; order Flavobacteriales; family Flavobacteriaceae; genus Winogradskyella; species Winogradskyella sp. ECml5-4. The sequence continues at coordinate 402,169 of NZ_JAYJLF010000001.1, forward strand.
CCAATTTCAACTTGCATACTATTCCCATCGATATCTGTATAATCAATTTGGGGAATATCATAGACTTTATTATAAAGCGTATAGTTGTTAAAATAATTATCTGATACCATTTCAGAATTGATAACGATATCATTCATGGTTAAGGCAAGTTGCCTTTTAATACCCATTATCCAACTCGTTGCTGAATTGTTGTTTTCTAGGAAATCCTCTTCTGTAACATTAGGATTATCGACACAAGACGTAAATGTCAGAAGCAAAACCGCTAAATATATATAAGTTTTTTTCATGATTTTTTTGTTTTTAGAAATTTATATTTAATGAGGTTAAAAATTCTCTAGGCGCAGAGTACGTAGCATAAGAAATACCACCAGTAGAAGCCCCTCCTTGCCCCGTTGCTGAACCACTAATTGTGGCTTCAGGATCAAATGACGATGCCGTAAAATTGAGTGGATTATTCACACTAAAACCAATTAGTACAGATTTAATAGTTTTGGTGTTTTTAGGGATATAATTGTAATTTATTCCCATTGTTCTAATTTTTATAAAATCTGTCTTCTCTGTAAATAAATTTGTAAAATTCAACCAATTTGAAGTTCCGTTAGCTTCGACCTCAGCAGCTGGTACAATATCATCTGAAGCACCATATAGAAATCTAAACTGTTGATCAAAACTATTGGCATAAGCACCTTTTTGGTAATTACCATTTGCAAAGAAACTGAAGTTTTTATAAGCGAAGTTCACCCCTAGATTACCAAATAAATCTGGGATAGTAGTCCCTAAATAAGATTGTGCTGTAGTAGATTCCAAAACGCCATTCTCGTCAAAGGTTCCATAGTTTCCTCTGATATAGCCGATAGGGTAACCCTCCTCTACAACAGTTTGAATCGTTCTGGCACTAAATCCGTTAATGTTAAAAGGCGCCACGCCACCAGAGTCCACCACTAAGTTATCTAAAGTGTTTATAGACACATTAAATGATAGGGTTACATTTTCGGTTTGAATAGGAATAAAGTTGGCGTTTATTTCCCAACCTTTATTTTCTATTTCTCCAATATTGTATAATTGACTACTTGCATAGCCACTAGATGGTGTTGGTGGTAAATAGAATAAAGCATCTTTAGTATTGGCGTTATAATAGCCTACTGATAAGTTGACTCTGTTATTAAATAATGCTGCATCCACACCTACTTCAAACGTTCTTGTTTTTTCGGGTTTTAAATCCGGATTTCCAGATTGTCCAAAAAATGCAGCTTGTTCCCCTAAAAAGCCATCAAAATCTATGGTTCTTTCGTTTACAAAAGCAGGAGGTAAATTACCTGCAACACCATAATTTCCTCTTAATCTTAAAGAATTAATAGCCGTTGCATTTTCTAACCAAGGCTCTGAACTCAACAAATAAGAAACACCTGCTTTAGGGTAGTATTGCGTCCCAATATTATCACCAAAAGACGGGTTACGATCCCCTCGAATACCTAAGTCAAAAAACAATTTATCTTTAAAGCCAATATTTTCTTGAAAATAAAACCCATAATTAAGAACTTCTACCAAATATTCTTCACTCGTTTTTATAGCGGCATCGCTAATAGTTTCAGCTCCATCTCTAATATTTGTTCCTACGTATTGAATTTGATGATCCGAGTTTCTGAATAATTGACCACCCATGGTTGAGATAAATGAAAATTTACCTGTCTCAAATTTATGTTGCGCACTTAATTCTAGTGTAATACCAAAGTATTTACGTTCTATATTGGCAATACTCCCCTCGTCTGTAACATTAGTTTGAGTGGTATGTGATAAGTACTCGTTGGTTTGAATGGTTTGATCGTTTTGAACTCTATAATCAATACCTCCAACGAATTTAGTTTCAAAATTATTCGTCGGCTTAAAAGCGAAACTTTGAGACGTTGTAAATCTATTAATAGAGATTTCGTTGTTTTGTAATTCTTCCGCCGTTTTCACAAAATCATTTATGTCGTTAAACTCGGCATCACTAAGATCATCTAACCTATTATTAAAACCTTTTAAAACAGACGCTCCACTTTCTGCAAACCACAAACCTGTATAACCTCCTTGGTTACCATTTCGGTTTCTATTATATACGTTATTCACATAAATAAAGGAACTATTATACGTTACTTTCTCTCCTAATTTTGCTTTAAAACCAGTACTAAAATCTACTTTTCTATTCGCATTATTATCCGCTATCTGAGCACCAGTATTGTCTAAAAAATTTCCAGAAAAACTATAACCAAAACCTTCAGAGTTACCACCACTAATACTTAAGTTATATTTTTGGTAAGTTCCTGTGTGAAATAATAAGTCTTTAGTGCGATCAAAATAGAGAAAATCTGTAGTTGGTGCTACAATTCCCATTTGCGTTGAAGCTGTAATTTGTGTACCTCTAGAAGTACCTTTTTTTGTAAAAATTTGAATCACTCCATTTGCGGCATCTGAGCCGTATAATGTTGTTGCGGCTCCACCATTAATATATTCAATACGCTCTATATTATCCATAGGAATATCGGCTATAGAACTCATAGCAGCACCTTGTGCACTACCACCTCCTAAAGCACTAGTGGTGTTTAAGTTATCCATACGCACACCATCTATATAAAATACTGGTGTGGAACTCAAAAAAGCAGAATTAATACCTCTAGATCTAATAAGTGTTGTTGCTCCCGATTGACCGCCTGTAAAGTTGATCTGGGTATTAGGCAATTTGGTTGCAATCAATTGGTCTATACGTTGGGATGGTAAACCTGCTAAATCTTCGGCTTTAAGAACTTCAACATTGTTAGATAATCGTTTTCGCTGTACACTTGCTCCTTGTCCTGTAATAACAACTTCGTTCAATGCTGCAAAGTGAGGTTTTAAATTCACTATAATTTCTAATTGACCATCTAAAGGAAAATCGACGTCTTCGTATCCGATATAAGTAATTTTTAACATTTTAGTATCCGCAGGAACGGTAATTGTAAACTGGCCGTCATAATCCGTTACAGCACCAATATTATACGCTGTAGCGTAGATATTAGCTCCTAACACAGGTGTATTAGTCTCGTCGTACACCACGCCTTTTATGGTGATATTCTCTTGATTAATCTTAGAAACTGTTTGGGTTATCGGCTTAACTAAAATGCCATTATCAGTAATTTTAAAATCGATTGGCGATTTTTGCTTTAACGTCCTTAACACTATTTCTAAAGGTTGATTATTGACGTTTAAATCAACTTTTGTGTTTTGATAAAGTGCGTTAGAAATATAAATAAATTTTAAATCCGTTTGTTTTTCAATTAAATTAAACACCTGAATTAAAGATGCTTTTTTTAACTGTAAATTAATAGTGTTAGTATTAATATAATATCGCTCAGTGTTGCGTGTTGGATGTGTACTTCCGTAAACATTTAATAAACATGCCAAGATGATGACAGTACTTAATATGAATTTTTGGTGTTTCATAAAGTTGTGATTTTTTTATTGTTTAGTTGTGTTTGATATAATCTTAAGGGATTAAAAGCATAAGCTAATATTGCTATATAGTGCATCGTTCTACTTTAGCTTGCTAACATTAGAGCTAATATGCCTGAGAGCTAAACCAATATGATTCTCTACTGTTTTAGGGCTTATGTCTAATAGTTCTGATATTTCTTTGTATTTAAAACCGTCAATTCTGCTCATTTCAAAAATTTGACGGGTACGTTTTGGTATGGATTCTAAAACATTTTTAATGACATTTTTATTAATTTCTTTTTGTTCGTTAGCAATGATTTCATCCTCTATACTCGGATATAGGCTACTGCCATTTAACTGGTCGTCGTTTTGTAGTGGTCTTGTTTGGTAATTGTTCTTAATTCTTAGGAGATCGTTTTTTAGTATCGCATAGATGTATGATTTTGGATTTTTAATTTTATTAAGCTGGTCTCTATTAGACCATAATTTGATGAAAACATCGTCTACTTTTTCCTCTATGATATGAATGTTAGACTCGAACAAAACACCAAATCTGCACAGTTTGTCATAATATTTTTTAAAAAACACATCGAGTGCCTTGGTATTACCCTCTTGAATTTGTTCAAATAGAAAAAGGTCTTCGCTTGGGGTTACTGAATGACGAATGCTTTTAATCTTCATGATTTTGAGTTATTAGATATTCGTTATGACTCACCTTCTTTATTTCAACATCTGCTATAAATTTTATTGAGTTTATAAACTCATCAATGTTTTGTTCTTTAAAAGCACCCGTAATCTTTTTTTGCTTAATTTTTTCATCAATAATCCTGAAGCTTACTCCGTAATAATTATTTATTTTATAGAGTGCGTCTTTGAATATTAAATTATCGAGAATTAACATATTATCTTTCCAGGCTAAAGCTTTGGTGATACTGAAGTTTCTTTTAGTAACCTCTGAAGTTTTGGTGTTATATATAAGCTCTTCTTTTGGTAATAAATTAAGACTGTTTTGAGAGGTCTTAATTAATACATTAACCTTACCTCTTTCTAATGATACAGACTTATTATCTAAGACGGTATTAACGTTAAAAGCGGTTCCTAAGACGGTAATGTTTAAATCCTCTGTCTGTACAACAAATGGAATTTTTTCATTATGAGTGACATCAAAATAAGCCTCTCCTTTAATGTAAACCCGACGCTTAGTATTAAAATCTGAATTGTATTGAATTTCGCTAGACGCATTTAAAATAACCAAACTACTATCAGGAAGATATACGGTTTGTCGCTGACCCTTACTTGTAGTGACTTGGTTTCTATAGCTTAATTCATCGGAATGCGAAAAATAACCATAGGCTATAAATATTAAAGTAATTGCAGCCAAACTATATACAACACGATGAATTACTTTTCTATTTCGTTTTATAGGTCTTGGTACAGCCTTAGGCTTTAATTGTATTTCTTTTTGCTCTTGATACGCTTTTAAGCTAGCAGGATAGTTATCCCAAATTAATTTATAATTTTCGTAAGTTGCTTTTAATTCATGATCTAAAGTCAGCTCTATTTCAAATATAGCTCTAGCGGCAGTAGATAATTCTTGTGCCAAATAACGAACACATTTTCTCTCATTTTTAGTCATATTAATCATGGAGTAATCCCTTTTACTACTATGAGTAGAAAATTAGAAAATACCCTCAGTGATTAACATCAAGAGATTGACAAGGAATTATTAAGTAAATGTTAATAGTAAATAGAAGGTTATTGGAGCATTATATGGTAAAAAAACAGTGAAGAGCAAATGGTTTGCAGATGATATATTATTTAAGAATAAATAAGACAATTAGCTAAAGTAGCGAGAACAAAAAAAAGCAATCACTATTTTAGTGTTTTCACACTAAATAATGATTGCCTGATAAACCCCTATTTTCCCCCTAAAAAGTCCTTACCATTTAGCCTTTTAAAAATATAGAACTATTAAGCATTCTATCTTTTTTAAACTGAGTCAAAAGTCATTAATATTAAATAAATCACCTAAATTAAGTCAGGTAGTCAGAGGGTAGTTTAAAGAAAAAAACACATTACAGTATTACCCTACAAGGTAGTCTTACCATTAAACACCTGTTTACATGACACTTAATATTGACTTTAAAATTTGAAGCAGATTTACCACTTTAAACACTAATATCTAGAATTAAAAAAAAGACCTCTAAAAACAAGAATACAGCTACCTTCCAATCTTTTTTATAGGTTTGAAATGACAGAATTTTCGTAAATAGACTATATATTTGCAGTCCATCTCCAAAAAATCATTCAAATTGTTACGTTATATTCCCCTAATATTATCGTTTATATTATTACCTATTAACAGTAAAAATGATCAAAATTATAGTCAAGATAATCAACAAGATGTCTCTAAAGAAGAGCTATCAGAAGTTGACCAACGCCTACTAAGGTGTGAACACATTATCTATAACCCCAAGTCATCCAATAAAGAAATTTATAAAGCTTATTTAGAAAAATGCCATATCTATAAAGGCTTATTTAACTATACTCAAGCTTTAGAAAACTTAGAACTAGCCAAAAAAGTAGGCCTATTAACAGACGAAAAAGAAAAAGTAGACATAGAATACAAAGTAGAACGCCTATTTATACATTTTGATTTACTTGAATTTGATAAGGTTATCGAAATGATGCCTTCAATTTCTGAAGAAGATATAACCTACCTTGATGTAGAAAAGCAAGGTTTTTATTATTCTGCTTTGGCCTATATGGATATTCGCCAAGAACGGTACATAGAGGGTGATCGGTATTTAAATAAAGCTTTAGTACTTTTAGAAGAAAGCGCACCAAAACATCTACCACTAGTTTATAGAAAAAAAATAAGCATGTACAAAAAACAAGGACTACATGATAAGGTTCTTGAAAGTTTTGAGAAAGGCTTGTATTATGCCGAAAAATATAAAGTAGACATCTATTTAATAGCAATGTATGACGACATTTCTTATTACTATTCTGAAATAGGAGACTTTGAAAACGCCCTTAAAGCAACACGTAAAGTTAGAACAATAGGTACCAAATTTAATGGAAATAATAAAAGTGGAAGACTTCAACTATTAGAAAGAAAACTACAAGAACAAAGAGCTCAACGTGAAATTGATAAACAAAATAAAATCCGAAAAATCTATATAGTACTTATCTCTACCCTTGTAGTTGGCTTATCGTTATTATTTTATTTTCTTAAAGTCGCAAAACGCCAACGTAAACTTGTTGAATTAGAAAATAATACGATTCGCAATCACTTAGAACGTGTTACCCAAGAGTTAAATGAATCTGGGCAAAATAAAATAGACCTAGACAACTACGACTTAACCGATAGGCAAAATGAAATTATAGCATTAGTAAAGCAAGGCAAAACAAATAAAGAGATTGGAGCCGAGTTATTCATTTCTGAAAATACCGTAAAGTATCACCTTAAAATTATTTACGAAACTCTAAAGATTGGTAAACGCACAGATCTTTAACAGTCCTAATATAACAAAATCAAAACCTTTGATTCAATAAATTAGATTATAAGAGGACATCTTTTCTTATTCCACTTATCATAAGGGTGTCAGTGTTAATATTAAAAACGGGTCATTGCTAAAAGTTGTGTGTGATGATTAAAAAAAGATTCTGATTTTTGTAAAAAAAAAAGACTTTTGGACAATTATCTAGAACTACTGAAACTTATTCTTCCTGAATTTTTAATAGATCATTTTGATTTAATTAGGCATACCAAGAATGGAGAAGTCATGCATCTCTATTTCGAAGAACGCAATATCACACCAAAAGAAGAAACTGCCCGAGAATTAATAGCTCATGGCTTTCATAAACAAGCCACAATACAAGACTTTCCCTTAAGAGGGAACACAGTATATCTACATGTTAAGCGTCGTAGATGGTTAGATAAAACCACTAAAGAAGTTGTACAAAGAGACTGGAACTTAGTTGCACAGGGAACACGAATGACTACCGAGTTCGCTGC